>JANMUO010000337.1:0-3759 GCA_031391655.1 Betaproteobacteria bacterium | reverse complement strand
GCCAGCTGCAGCTTGGGCCCGCGGCCCAAGGGATGTTCCCCGGCGTCGTCGAACAGGGTGATCTCGTTGTCGTCGGCGCCCAACGCGCGTTGCACCAGGTTTGCGGCTAGCAGTGGAATTCTCTTCTTCGCGCGCTTGGCGCGCGCGTTCTCCGCCAGCTTCTCGCTCTCGGCGGCGAAGCCGACGCAGAACGGCGCGTTCTTCATCGCTGCCACATGGGCGAGGATGTCGGGATTCTCGGCAAGCTCGAGCATCATGCCGCCGGCGGCCTTCTTGATCTTCTGCGCGGAACGGTCCTTCACCTTGTAGTCCGCCACCGCCGCCACCGCGATGAACACGTCGCTCGCGCCGACGGCCTTCTTCACAGCCTCGAACATCTGCTCTGCGCTGCGTACGCTGATGCGCTCAACCCCCGCCGGCGCCGCCAGTGACACCGGGCCGCTCACCAGCGTCACCTTGGCTCCCGCCTCGCGCGCGGCACGCGCCACCGCATAGCCCATCCTTCCGGAACTGGCGTTGGTGATCGAGCGCACCGGGTCGATCGGCTCTTCCGTCGGCCCGGCAGTCACCAACACCTGCTTGCCGGCGAGCAGCTTGGGCTGGAAAAACGCATCGATCTCTTCGACGATCTCCTCGGGCTCGAGCATGCGGCCCATGCCGACCTCGCCGCATGCCTGGTCGCCCGCCGCCGGTCCCGCAAGGAACACGCCATCTCCGCGCAGCGTGTGCAGGTTGCGCTGCATGGCGGGGTTCTCCCACATCTCGACGTTCATCGCCGGCGCGACCATCAACGGGCAGCGGCGCGCGAGGCACAGCGTGGACAGCAGGTCGCCGGCGAGCCCACCGGCCACCTTGCCGAGAAAATCGGCGCTGGCAGGCGCGACGATGATCAGCTCGCGGTCGCGCGACAGCTCGATATGGCCCATGTTGTCGGGCACGCGTGGGTCCCACAGGTCGGTCCACACGGTCTGGCCAGTAAGCGCCTGTAGGGTGACCGGGGTGACGAAGCGGGTCGCCGCCTCAGTCATCGACACGCGCACGTCGGCGCCGGCCTTGACCAAAAGGCGCGCAAGGGCGGCCGCCTTATAGGCCGCCACTCCGCCGGTGATGCCTAGCAACAGCCTCTTGCCCTTCAGGGTCATCTGCTTTCGGGCTGGCGCGTTAGAGGGAATCAGGATTCTAGGGGAATTCGAGGGGGGGTGCCGATTGGGGATCGCCGACTGGCCGCTGCAGGAACGACCGCGCGAGCGGCTGCTCGCGCAGGGCGCCGCGGGCCTGTCCGACGCGGAACTGGTGGCCGTCTGCCTGCGTACCGGGATTCGCGGCAAGAGTGCGGTGGACCTGGCGCGCGAGCTGATCGGGCGCTTCGGCGGCCTTGCGGGCCTGCTTGCCTGCGACTTGCCAGGCTTGCTCCAGGTCAAGGGGCTGGGAGGCGCAAAGGCGGCGCAGCTTGTGGCGGTGCTCGAACTCGCCCGGCGCTCTCTGCGCGAAGGCCTGAAATCGGGCAGCGCGCTCACTTCTCCGGGGGCGGTGCGCGATTTTCTGCGCCTCACGCTGGGCGCACGCGCCCACGAAGTGTTCGTGGTTCTGTTCCTGGATGCCCAGCATCGCGTGTTGAGCAGCGTCGAGCTTTTCCGCGGCACACTTACCCAGACCAGCGTCTATCCGCGAGAAGTCGTGAAGGCAGCGCTGGCTGCCAATGCTGCCGCGGTCATCTTTGCGCACAACCATCCATCGGGCGTCGCCCAGCCCAGCCAGGCAGACGAATTGCTGACGCGCCAGCTCAAGGAGGCGCTGGCGCTCGTGGAGGTCAGGGTGCTCGACCACTTCATCGTCGCCGGCAACCAGACCCTGTCCTTCGCCGAGCGCGGCCTGCTATAATCCGCGCCTTTCGCGAATTCCGGAGTCCGCCATGTCCCGTGTCTGCCAGGTCACCGGCAAGAAGCCGATGAAGGGAAACCTCGTTTCCCACGCCAACAACAGGACCAAGCGCCTGTTCCAGCCGAACTTGCACTATCGCCGCTTCTGGGTGGAGAGCCAGAACCGCTTCGTGCGGCTGCGCGTTTCCACCGCCGGCCTGCGCAAGATCGACAAACTCGGCGTCGAGGCGGTGCTCGTTGAGATCCGCGCCAAGGCCAAAGCCAAGGCGAAGGGAGACTGAGCATGCGCGAGAAGATCAAGCTCGAATCCACCGCCGGCACCGGCCACTTCTACACGACCACCAAGAACAAGCGCACCACGCCGGACAAGCTGGAAATCAAGAAGTACGATCCGAAGGCGCGCAAGCACGTGCTCTACAAGGAAACGAAGCTCAAGTAGTCCGGTCCTGGCGCACAAATGAAAAGGCCCGCTCGCGCGGGCCTTTTTCATTTCCGGGTCCTGCTCAGGTGTAGCTGCGCAGGCGCCGCGAAAAATCCACCAGCGGCGCAATGCCGCTCGTCTCGGCGCGGTGGCACCAGTCCTGCAGATGCCGCAGCAACTGCTCCTTGGTGGCGTTTGAGCGCCCCCAAAGTGCAATCAACTCTTCGCGCATGCTCACTGAAACCTGCAGGGGCTTGGACGCCTTGAGCGCCTCGGCGACCCGTGCACGGTCGGCTTCCGAGCCGTAGCCGATGCGCACCAGCGCGCGCTTCAGCGACTTGAGCAGTTCCGCGTCGCGAGGCGACCAATGCTGCAGGCGCTCCACTTCGTCGCTCCAGGTGCGCTTGACCGCCTTGGCGTAGCGCGCCAGCACGTCGTAGCGGTTGGCGATCACGGCGTGGAGGGTGTCGTAGTCGCACATGGTCTTTGCCGGTTCGAAGCGCGGCGTCGGCGCAACCTTCTTCACTGTCGCCAGGCCGAGCGCCTCGAGGATGCGGATGTACATCCAGCCAATGTCGAACTCGTACCACTTCGCCGAGAGCTTGGCCGAGGTGGCGTAGGCGTGGTGATTGTTATGCAGCTCCTCGCCGCCGATCAGGATGCCCCAGGGGACGATGTTCTTGCTGGCGTCCTCAATGTCAAAACTGCGGTAGCCCCAGAAGTGGCCGATGCCATTGATCACGCCGGCCGCCCAGAACGGGATCCAGACGATCTGCGTCAGCAGGATCAGGACACCCGGCACCAGGCCGAACAGCAACAGGTTGACGATCCCCATGAGCGTGAGGCCGAGGATGGCGTGCCTTGCGTAGACGTTGCGCTCGAGCCAGTCGTCCGGCGTGCCATGGCCGTAGCGTTCCATGGTCTCGGCCTTGTGCGACTCCTTGACATACAGGAACACGCCGCCCCACAGAACGCTGTTGATGCCCAGCACTTGCGGGCTGTGCGGGTCTTCGGCGGTCTCGCACTTGGCGTGGTGCTTGCGGTGGATCGCTGCCCATTCCTTGGTGACCATTCCGGTGGTCAGCCAAAGCCAGAAGCGGAAAAGGTGCGACGCGATCGGATGCAGGTCCAGCGCGCGGTGGGCCTGGTGCCGGTGCAGGAAGATGGTCACCGACGCTATCGTGACGTGCGTCAAACCGAGGGCCACAAGGATCAGGCCCCACCAGGGCAAATCGAGGAATCCGGAGAAAATCATTAGTCCTTTCCGATAGTTATGTGCGAACCGTGCCTAGGATTGTACGCGATTGGACCCCCCGTGCAACCAGAAAATCCCCTATTCCGTCAGGCATTTCCCTACAGCAGCTAACCTCCCGTTGCGCAACGGAAATTTCTACCGCCGCTCGAAGGCGGCGGCGAAGAAGCCATCGCAGCCGTGACGATGGGGCCAAAGTCGCAGGC
>JANMUO010000192.1:0-14883 GCA_031391655.1 Betaproteobacteria bacterium | reverse complement strand
ATGCGGCCCGAGCGCCGCAACGCCATCAAGGTGCTGATGCTGATGGACATCGGCGGCACGATGGACGACCACATCAAGCTGGCCGAGGAGCTGTTCTCGGCGTCGAAGACCGAGTTCAAGCACCTGGAGTTCTACTACTTCCACAACTGCCTGTACGACTTCGTGTGGAAGGACAACCGCCGCCGCCACTCCGAGCGCACCCGCACCTGGGAGCTCTTGCACAAGTACGGCCACGACTACAAGGTGATCTTCGTGGGCGACGCCACCATGAGCCCCTACGAGATCCTGCAGCCCGGGGGCAGCATCGAATACTTCAACGAAGAGCCCGGCGCGGTGTGGGTGAAGCGCGTCGCCGAGGTGTACTCGAAGTGCGTGTGGCTCAACCCCGAGCCCGAGGAAATCTGGGGCTACCGCCAGTCCATCCAGATCATGAAGGAACTCATGAACAACCGCATGTACCCGACCACGCTGAACGGCCTGGAGCGCGCCATGCGCGCGCTGGCGAAATGACGGCCGGCCGCCTGCGACGCCTGCTGTGCCCCGCCGGCTATTCGGTGGACCTGTGCCAGGCGATGTCCGTGCTGAACCAGATTCCGGAGTGATTTCCCTGCCATGAGCGGCCGCCTGGGCCGCCTGGTCCTCAACCTGCGGCGCAACCTGCCGCCCGATGCCTCGCGCAGCTCGCGCTTCGAGCGGCTCCTGCGCGGCCTTGCGCGGCCCGCCGGATGGTGCGGCGCGAGCCTCGACCTGCTCGCCGCGCTCTACGGCACCGACAAGGTTGGCGAGCACGACTACACGCCGGTGTACGGGGAACTGTTTCGCGCCTGGCGCGGCAAGCCGGTGCGCCTGCTGGAAATCGGGGTGGGCGGCTACGCGGGCGCCATCGGCGGGGAATCGCTGCGCATGTGGGAGAGCTACTTCCGCCGCGGCCGCATCTACGGCATCGACCTGTACGACAAGACCGCCCTCTCGGGCGGCCGCGTGCAGGTGTTCCAATGCTCGCAGGTAGACGCACCCAAGCTCACGGCGCTGGCGCAGGAGCTGGGCCCGTTCGACTTCATCATCGACGACGGCAGCCACGAAAACGCGCACCAGATCGAGACCTTCGGCATCCTGTGGCCGCACCTGAAGGACGGCGGCACCTACATCGTCGAGGACGTGCAGACTTCCTACTGGCCGTCCTACGGCGGCGCGCCGGTGGGCACGCCCGGCTATGCGCGCTCCTGCATGCAGTGGTTCAAGAACCTGGTGGACAGCGTGAACCTGCCGGAATTCCTCGAGCCCGCGCCGCCGGGCTTCGACCCGGGGATCGCGAGCGTCGCCTTCCACCACAACCTCATCGTGCTGCGCAAGGACCTGTCGGAGCGCTACTCCAACATGCCGCTGCAGAATCCTGAATCGCGGCGCTTGCTGATGAAGTCGCCCGCCGGCTAGCGCCGGCGGATCGCGCCGATGGCGCTGGTGATGCGGTGGGCCTCCGGCGGCGCGTTGCCGCTGTCCAGCAGCAGGCCCAGGTACTCGCCGTACCACCGCGTGTGGTCGCGGTAGAAGCCCGCTTCCCAGGTCACCAGCTCCAGGTAATCGGCGCGCGCGAGCAGGTCGGCCAGGTCGTAGCGCTGCCCGCCGATCACGCGCCACACCGGCGCCGGCCGTCCGGGCCTGGGATCGCCCTTGGGGAACAGGAACGCCTGGGTCTTCGGTCCGAGGTGCAGGTGCAGGTCCGGGCCGAGCATTTCGGTGGCCGCCTGCAGCACGCCGGTGGCGCCGAAGAACAGGCAGTCGTCGAGCACAACGGCACCGCCGGCGGCCAGGCGCGGCACCACGTACTGCAGCGCCGTCTTCGTGCTGCCGTAGACATCCGCGTCCAGGTGCGCGAGGCAGTACTGCGCCTGCGCGGGCAGGCGCGGCAGCGACTCCTCGAACCAGCCGGGCAGGATCTCCACCAGGCCCTCCAGCCGGAGGCTGGCGCGCAATTCGGTCACCTTCTGCAGGTCGCTCGCCATCATGCCGCGCTCGAACGGGCCGTCGAGCGCCGCGTCGGTGGGCGGCAGGCCCTGGAAGCTGTCGAGCATGAACACGCGCTTGGCGAGGCCCAGCTCGCGGATGCACAGCGCGAGGAAAAAGGACAGGCCGCCGCGGAAGCCGCCGAACTCGATGCAGTCCCCGGGCAGCGCCCGCACTTCCACCAGGCGATCGAAGATCGAGCGCACCTGCGCCTTGATCAGCAGCGTGTGCTGCTCGACGAGCGCGTAGTTGCGCTCGAACACCGCATCGAGGTCCATGCTCACCCTGCGGCGGCGGCGCGCGCGTCCTGCGCCAGGCGCTCAAAGGCCGCGGCCTCCAGCGGCGGGCTGTACAGGTGCCCCTGCCACTCCACGCAGCCCACCGCCAGCAGGCGGCGCAGCTGCGCCTCGCTTTCCACGCCCTCGGCGGCCACCTGCAGCCCCAGGCCGTGCGCCATCGCGGCGATGGTTTCCACGATCATCGCGTCGCCGCTGTTCGATTCGAGCTCGCGCAGGAAGCCGCGATCGATCTTGAGCTTGTCGATGGGCAGCCGCCGCAGGTAGGCGAGGCTCGAGTAGCCGGTGCCGAAATCGTCGATCGCCAGCCGCACGCCCAGCTCGCCGATGCGCTTGAGCGTCTCGATGTTTTCCTGCAGGTGCGCCATCAGCACGCGCTCGGTCACTTCCAGCTCCAGCCGCGTACCGGGCACGCCGTGGGCGGCGAGCGCGTCGCGCAGGCGCGCGACGTAGGCGTCGCCCTGCGCGAGCTCCAGCGCCGAGACGTTGAGCGCGAACCAGGGCTGGCCGGGCAGCGTGCGCTGCCAGGCCCCGATCTGCGACAGCGCGCGCTCCAGCGTCCATTCGCCGATGGCGCGAATGAGGCCGCTCTCCTCCGCCGCCGGGATGAAGGCGTCCGGGCCGAGGAGGCCGCGCTGCGGGTGGTTCCAGCGCACCAGCGCCTCGGCGCCGACGATGGCGCCATGGCGCAGCACCGGCTGCCAGTGCAGCAGCAGCTCGCTGCGCGCCAGCGCGCCGCGCAGGTCGCTCTCCAGCGTCAGGCGCTCCACCGCGCGCTCGTTGAGCTCGGGGGAGAAGAAGCGGAAGGCACCGCGGCCGCTGTCCTTGGCGTGGTACATGGCGGTGTCGGCGCTCTTGAGCAGCCCGCTGAAATCCTGGCCGTCGAGCGGATAAATGCCGATGCCGATCGAGGCGGTGACGTTGAGCGTGCGGCCCTCGATGGTGAAGGGGCGCTGCAGGATGCCCTGGATGCGCTGCGCCACCAGCGCGGCTTCCTGCGCGCTCTTCAATCCGTCCCACAGCAGCACGAACTCGTCGCCGCCCAGGCGCGCCAGCGTATCTTCGCGCCGCAGCGTGTTCTGTAGCCGCTCGGCGACCGCGCGCAGCAGCGCATCGCCCGCCTGGTGGCCGAGGGAGTCGTTCACCAGCTTGAAGCGGTCCAGGTCGAACAGCAGCACGGCGAGCTGGCCGCGGCTGCGCGCGGCGGCGAGGATCGCCTGCCCGGCGCGGTCGGCAAGCAGGGCGCGGTTGGGCAGGCCCGTCAACGCGTCGCGCGTGGCGAGGTACTGGATGCGCTCCTCGGCCTGCTTGCGCGCCGTGATGTCGGCCCCGGTGCCGCGGAAGCCGATGAGCTTGCCGGCCGCATCGCGCACCGGCACGCCGCTCACCTGCTGCCAGATCACGCGGCCCGACTTGGTCATGGAACGGTGGGTCAGGTCGCGGAACGGCTGCCCCTCGCGCCCGTTGCGGTCGAAGAACGCATCCAGCGTGCGCGCCTCGCCCAGCGGCGTGAACTCGCGCGGCCGGCGCCCGATCAGGTCGGCGCGCATGTAGCCGAGCACCGCCTCGACGCGCGCCGACAGGTAGGTGTAGCGCCACTGCGCATCGGTCTCCCACACGTATTCGCCGGAGGCCTCGACGACGTCGCGAAAGCGCTGCTCGCGCTCGGCCAGCGCTTCGCGCACGCGGCGCTGCTCGGACACGTCTCGCAGCACCGACTGCATCACCAGGCGCCCGCGCTCGAGGTAGGACACCGCCGCTATTTCCACCACCGCCGTGCTGCCGTCCTGGCAGCGCAGGGTGCGCTCCTCGTAGCCGACCTGGCCCGGGCCGGACAGCAGGAACTTCAACCGCTCGCGGTGGCGCTCCTGGTGCCCGTCCTCGACGGTGTCGGCGATGTGCACGCCGAGCAGCGCGCGCGCGCTGGGCGCCTTGAGCAACTGCGCCGCGGCCGCATTGGCGTACTCGATCAGGCCGTTGCAGTGCACGATCACGCCGTTGGGCGTCATCTCCACCAGCAGCCGGTAGCGCTCCTCGGCATCGTGCACCGCCTGCTCGGCGCGCTTGCGCGCGGTGATGTCGATGTTGATGCCGGTCATGCGCTGCGCGCGCCCCGCCGCATCGCGCTCCGACACTTTGCCGCGCGACAGCAGCCACTTCCATTCGCCGCCCGCGCCCTGGTAGCGGTGCTCCTCGGCGTAGCTGTCCTGCTCGCCCTTGACCACGTCCATCGACAGCTTCACCAACCGCGGCAGGTCCTGCTCGTGCACCCCCTGCATCAGCGCTTCGACGGTAGTGGCGGTCGGCTCGCGCGGCCGGCCGAGGAATTCCGCCCAGCCCTCGCTCAGGTAGACCTTGCCGGTGCGCAGGTCGGTGTCCCACAGGCTGGCGTTGGATCCCTCCAACGCGAGTTCCAGCCGCTGCTTGGCCGCCGCCAGCTCGCGCTCGCCGCGGCGCTGCTCGGTGACATCGCGCCCTACACCGCGGTAGCCGAGGAAGCGGCCGGCCGCGTCCTGGCGCGGCTGGCCCGACACGAGATGGCACTGACGGGCGCCCGCCGCATCCCCGCGCGCCAGCTCCAGGTCGAAGAACGGCACCCGCAGGCGCAGTTTCTCCAGGTGCTCGGTGAACGCCGCCCCGTCCAGTTCCACCCCGGGCAGCTCCCACAGCCGGCGGCCGAAGGCGAGGCCGGAGCCGAAGAACTCCAGCACCGTGGGCCCGCCGGTGAGCCAGGTGATGCGGTGCTCGGTGTCGGTCTCCCAGAACCAGTCCGCCGACAGCGCGGTGAGGTTGCGGAAGCGCTCTTCGCTCGAGCGCAAGGCGCGCGTGGCGCGCCGGTCGCGCCCGCGCGCGTGCATCCACGCCGCAAACACCACCCCCGCCGCGGTCACCAGCAGCAGGGCTTCGACCAATGCGTTCCAGTCCATGCCGGCCTAGCTGCCGATCTCGCGCACGGGCGGCGCGACCTTGAGGACTTCGTCCACCGTGGTGAGGCCGGCGGCGATCTTCATCGCGCCGCTGATGCGCAGCGGCTTCATGCCTTCCTTCAGTGCCTGGTCACGCACCTTGGCCATGTCGGCGCCGTTGGCGATCAGCTGCTTGACCGCCGGGGTGTGCACCATCGTCTCGTAGATGCCGATGCGGCCCATGTACCCGGTCATGCGGCACTCCAGGCACCCGACCGGCTTGTACACCTGCGCCGGGCGCGTCGACTTGAACGGCGCCACCAGCGCGTCCCACGCGGCCTGGTCCTCGACGCGGTTGAGTTCGGTGGCCAGCTTGCAGTGCGGGCACAGCGTGCGCAGCAGGCGCTGCGCCATGACGCCGTTGAACGTGGCGTTGAGCAGGTAGGGCGCGATGCCCAGCTCGAGCAGCCGCGTCACCGCGCTGGGCGCGTCGTTGGTGTGCAGCGTCGAGAGCACCAGGTGGCCGGTGAGCGCCGCCTGCACCGCCATGTGCGCGGTCTCCAGGTCGCGGATCTCGCCCACCATGATGATGTCGGGGTCCTGGCGCATGAGCGCGCGCACGCCCTCGGCGAAGCCCAGGTCGATCGACTGCAGCACCTGCATCTGGTTGAACGCGGGCTCCACCATCTCGATCGGGTCTTCGATGGTGCAGACGTTCACCTCGGGCGTGGCGAGGCTCTTCAGCGTCGAGTACAGCGTGGTGGTCTTGCCCGAGCCGGTCGGCCCGGTCACCAGCACGATGCCGTTGGGCCGCTCGGTCATGTCCTTCCAGCGCTTGTGGTCGTCGTCCGAGAATCCCAGCTCGCGAAAGTCGCGCACCAGCACCTCGGGGTCGAAGATGCGCATCACCAGCTTCTCGCCGAAAGCGGTGGGCAGCGTCGACAGGCGCAGCTCGACCTCGTCGCCGTCGGCCATGCGCGTCTTGATGCGCCCGTCCTGCGGGCGGCGCTTCTCCACCACGTCCATGCGCCCGAGGATCTTGATGCGGCTGGTCATCGCGGCGAGCACCGAGGCCGGGATCTGGTACACCTGGTGCAGCACGCCGTCGATGCGAAAGCGCACCACGCCGATCTCGCGCCGCGGCTCGATGTGGATGTCGCTCGCGCGCTGCTCGAAGGCGTACTGCCAGAGCCAGTCCACCACCTTGACGATGTGCGCGTCGTTGGCGTCGAGGGTCTTGTTGGCGCTGCCCAGCTCGACCAGCTGCTCGAGGTTGGCGAGGCCCGAACTGCCGCCCCCGCTGCGGTTGGCGCCCTTGATCGACTTGGCGAGGTTGTAGAACTCGACCTGGCAGCGCTCGATGGCCACCGGGTTGGCGATCACGCGGCGGATCTCGCGGCGCGCGAGGCGCGCGATCTCCGGCTCCCACTCGCGCACATAGGGTTCGGCGGTGGCCACCACCACTTCCTTCGACGTGAGGCTCACCGGCAGGATGCGAAAGCGCGAGGCGTAGGCGCTGGACATCACTTCCGTGACCACCGAGAAGTTGATCTTCAGCGGATCGATGTGCAGGTATTCCATGCCGAAGCGCTTCGCCAGCCACTCCGCGAGCAGGTCCAGGGTGAGCGGCTTGTGCGGCGCGCGCAGGTCCTTCCAGTTTTCCCCCGCCACCAGCGTGAGCGGGTGCTGCGTTCCGCGCCAGTAGCGGCGCTCCTTCTTCAGCTCGTCGGCCGGCGCGCGCGCCACCACGCCGTCCTCGACCAGCCAGTCGAGGATCTCGGCAAGCGCCAGGCGGCGCTCGGATTCGGGCTTGGCGGCGGCCTGTGCCATGGGCGCGGACACTATACCGCTAGAATGCGGCATGCCCAAAAGCCCGGCGCTGGCAGCCGACGTCAAGTTGCGTGAAGTCTGGGCGTGGAGCATGTACGACTTCGCCAACTCGGGCTACACCACGGTGGTGATCACCGCGGTGTTCAGCGCCTATTTCGTCGGCGTGGTGGCGGACAAGGCGCCCTGGGCCACTTTCGCATGGACCGCGGCCCTGTCGGTGTCCTATCTCGCGATCCTGCTTACCGCGCCGCTGGTCGGCGCCTGGGCGGACAAGCACGCGGCGAAGAAGCGCCTGCTGCTTTACTCCACGGCCGGCTGCGTCCTGCTCACTGCCGCATTGTGGTTCGCCACGCCGGGCGCGGTGCTCGTCGCGCTGCTGCTGGTGGCCCTGTCCAACTTCTTCTTCGGCGTCGGGGAGAACCTGATCGCCGCGTTCCTGCCCGAACTCGCCGATGCGCAGGCGATGGGGCGCGTCTCGGGCTGGGGCTGGGCCTTCGGCTATTTCGGCGGCATCGTCTCCCTCGGGCTGTGCCTCGCCTACATCACCTGGGCGAGCCTGCAGGGGCAGACCGCGGGCGAGTTCGTGCCCGCCACCATGCTGATCACCGCCGCCGTGTTCGCGCTGGCGGCGACGCCCACGTTCCTGCTGCTGAGGGAGCGCGCGCAACCGCAACCGGGGTCGGGCAATCCCTGGGGCCGCGTGATGCAAACCATGCGCGAGGCCGTGCGCTACCGCGACCTGCGCCGCTTCCTCCTGTGCATCCTGTTCTACCAGGCCGGCATCGCCGCAGTGATCGCCCTCGCCGCGATCTACGCGCAGGAGGCGATGAAGTTCACCCAGCAGCAGACCATCACACTCGTACTGGTGGTCAACGTCACCGCCGCGCTCGGCGCCTTCGGCTTCGGCTACCTGCAGGACGCCATCGGCCACGTGCGCGCCATGGCGCTGATCCTCGTAGGATGGATCGCGATGATCGCCACCGCCTACTTCGCGGACGGCGCGCCCACCTTCTGGGTGGCGGCCAACCTCGCCGGGTTGTGCATGGGCTCCTCGCAGGCCGCGGGACGTGCCATCATCGGCTACCTGTCGCCGCGCTCGCGCGAGGGGGAATTTTTCGGCCTGTGGGGTCTGGCGGTGAAGGCGGCATCGATCTTCGGCCCGCTCACCTACGGCGCGGTGACCTGGATCTTCCATGGCAACCACCGCCTGGGCATCCTCGCCGTTGGGATCTACTTCGTCATCGGGCTGGTGCTGCTGAAGAACATCGACGTGCAGCGGGGACGGGCCGCGGCGCAAAGCGCTTGAGTTATCATTTCGCCCCTCCCCCCCAAATGAACGCAACAGGAGACGCCCGATGACCATCAAGGCCGGCGACAAGCTGCCCGACGGCAAGTTGAACGAATCCACCGAATTCGATTCCGCCACGCATTGCGCGATGGCCCCAAAGGAAGTCAACGTCGGTGAAGCGGCGAAGGGCAAGAAGATCGCCGTGTTCGGCCTGCCCGGCGCCTACACGCCCACCTGCTCGGCCAAGCACGTACCGAGCTACCTTGCGAACTTCGACAAGCTCAAGGCCAAGGGCGTGAGCGAGATCTGGTGCGTGGCCACCAACGACGCTTTCGTCATGGCGCACTGGGGCCGCGACTTCAAGGCGCTGGGCAAGATCCGCTTCCTCGGCGACGGCAGCGCCGCCTGGACCAAGGCGCTCGGCCTGGAACTCGACCTCAATGCGCGCGGCATGGGCCTGCGCATGCAGCGCTTTTCCATGCTGGTGGACAACGGCGTGGTCAAGAGCGTGAACGTCGAGGCGCCGGGCAAGTTCGAAGTCTCCGACGCCGAGACCATGCTGCGCCAGCTGGGGTGAGTTTCCCCCGCCTCTGCCTCGGCGCGCTGCTGCTCGCCGCCTGCGCCGGTGCGCAGGCGCAGGCCGGCCGCGAGGAATTCCGCGAGGCGGCCAACACCTGCCGCCTGGCGCCCCACGCCGAGCAGCGCCCGTGCATGGCGCGCGAGCTGTGCCGCAACAACCGCGACCCGCTCGCCTGCGAATCGCGCTACCTCGTCAACGCCGAGCGGCGCGACAAGGTGCTCGCGGCCTGCAAGGGAAAACAGGGCACGGTGCTGCAGGATTGCATGCGCGAGGAATACAAGAAGCTCGGCCCCGCCCCCAAGCGCTAGCGGTGCGCTGAACCTTTGCCGCGCGCGCTGTTCCAAGCGCAGTACCCCATGAGACGCCTGCTCGCCCTCTTCCTGCTGTGCTTCGCCCTGCCCGGACTTGCCCTCGAGGCGCCGCGCAAGGTGGTGGAGATCGAGGGCGTCGCCGAATACCGCCTTGCCAACGGCCTGCGCGTGCTGCTGCTGCCCGACGCCAGCTCGGACACGGTGACCGTGCACATCACCTACCTGGTCGGCTCGCGCCACGAGGGCTACGGCGAGAAGGGCATGGCGCACCTGCTCGAGCACCTGCTGTTCAAGGGATCCAAACGCTTCCCGGACCTCAAGCAGGAGCTCACGCGCCGCGGGGCGCGCTGGAACGGCACCACCTCGCAGGACCGCACCAACTATTTCGAGACCCTTTCGGCCACGCCGGAGAACCTCGACTGGGCGCTCGGCATGGAGGCCGACCGCATGGTGCACTCGTTCATCCGCAAGTCGGACCTCGACAGCGAGATGAGCGTGGTGCGCAACGAGTTCGAGATGGGCGAGAACAACGCCGGCGGCGTGCTGTACCAGCGCATGCAGCGCCTGGCCTACAGCTGGCACAACTATGGCAATTCGATCATTGGCGCGCGCTCGGACATCGAGGCGGTGCCGATCGCCCGCCTGCAGGCGTTCTACCGCACCTGGTACCAGCCGGACAACGCGCTGCTGATCGTCGGCGGCCGCTTCGACGCGAAGCGCGCCCTCGCGCTGGTGGCGCGCCACTTCGGGCCCATCCCGCGCCCTGCGCGCGCCCTGCCGGTGCTGTATACCTCGGAGCCGGTGCAGGACGGCGAGCGCTCGGTGACGCTGCGGCGCACCGGCGACACGCCGCTCGTCGCCGCCATGTACCGCGTGCCTGCGGGCTCGCACCCGGACTACCCGGCAGTCGACGTGCTGGTGGAAGCGCTGCGCGCCGCGCCGCAGGGCCGGCTGCACCAGGCGCTGGTGCAGAAGGGCCTCGCCAGCGCGGCGTGGGCCAGCGAGCGGGCGCTGCACGATCCGGGGGCGGTGGTGTTCGGCGCCAGCCTGCCCAAGGACGGCGCGCTCGAGGTGGCGCGCGAGGCCCTGCTCGCCACGCTGGATGGCGTGCGCAGCGAACCGATGCGCGAAGACGAAGTCGAGCGCGCGCGCACTTCGCTGCTCAATGACATGGAAAAGGCGCAGCTCGACGGGCGCACCCTGGTCAGCACGCTGGCCGAATTCGAGGCGGTCGGCGACTGGCGCCTGTTCTACCTGTACCGCGACCGCCTGCGCGCCGTGACGCTGGCCGACGTGCGGCGAGTTGCCGACGCCTACCTGAAGCCCGCCAATCGCGTGCTCGGGCAGTTCGTCCCCACGGCGCAGCCGGAACGCGCGCAGATCCCGGCGTCCCCTGACGTTAAGGGCGCGCTCGCCGGCTACAAGGGCAGCGCTACGGTCGCCGCCGGCGAGGCCTTCGACCCTTCGCCGGCCAACATCGAAGCGCGAGTGCAGCGGCGCGAGCTGGCCAACGGCATCCGCACGGCGCTCCTGCCCAAGCGCACGCGCGGCGCCAAAGTGGTGGCGCAGATCGGCCTGCACTGGGGCGACGAGCAGAGCACCGCCGGCCGCAGCACCGCCTGCTCGCTCGCGAGCGGCATGCTCTCGCGCGGCACGCAGCAGCGCTCGCGCGCGGAACTGCGCGACGCCTTCGATCGCCTGAAGGCCACCGTGTCGATCAGCGCGGGCGGGGCCAGCATCGAGACGCAGCGCGAGCACCTGGCCGAGACGTTGCGCCTGGTCGCCGAGGCGCTGCGCCGCCCGTCCTTCCCGGAAAGCGAGTTCGAAGAATTGAAGCGCGCCTCGATCTCCGGCGCCGAGACCCGGCGCAGCGACCCCGCGGCGATCGCCGCGGAGCAGTTGCAGCGACACCTGCAGCCCTACCCCAAGGGCCACTGGATGTATGCGGAAACGATGCAAGAGCGCATCGAAGCACTCGAATCGGTGACCCTGGCGGACGTCAGGCGCTGCCACGCAGAGCTGATCGGCGCCACCGGCGCCGATTTCGTGGCCGTCGGCGATTTCGACGCGCCGGAACTGGCCGCGCTGGTGGAGGAGCTGTTCGGCGACTGGAAGAATCCCTCGCCCTACGCGCGCATCCCGGCCCGGTACTTCGAGCGGCCGGCGCTGGAGAACGAGGTGCGCACCCCCGACAAGGCCAGCGCAGTGCTGCGAGCCGGGCTCAACCTGCCCATGCGCGACGACCACGCGGACTTTCCCGCCATGGTGCTCGCCAACTACCTGCTCGGCGGCACTTCCAGCGCGCGCCTGCCGGCCCGCATCCGCGAGAAGGAAGGCCTGTCCTACAGCACCTACACCGGGTTCAGCGCCGGCCAGCAGGACGCGGCAGGCAGCTTCAGCGTGTCGGCGATCTTCGCGCCGGAGAACAAGGCGCGCGTGGAGCGCGCGATGCGCGAGGAACTGGCGCGCGCGCTGGAGGGCGGCTTCACCGCGGCCGAGGTGGCAGCGGGCCAGAAAAGCCTGCTGGAGGCGCGGCGCCTGGCGCGAACGCAGGACGCCGCGCTTGCCGCGCGGCTGTCGAACTACCTGTTCCTCGGGCGCAGCTTCGACTGGGACGTGAGCTTCGAGCGGCGCATCGCCGCGCTCACGCCCCAACAGGTGCAGGCGGCGCTGCGCCGCCACTTCGAGCCGTCGCGCCTTGCGGTGAGCAAGGCCGGCGACTTTAAGGAATAGCTAGCGCTGCTTCAGCAGGTCGCGGATTTCCTCGAGCAGCATTTCCTGCCGCGGCGGCGCCGGCGGCGCGGGAGGCTTCTCGCGATTGAGGCGGTTGATCAGCTTCACCACCATGAATATCGCCCAGGCGATGATGAGGAAATCGAGGCAACTCTGCAGGAACTTGCAGTATTTGACGGTTGCCGAGCCGATGGTGACCGCCAGGCCCGCAAAGTTCACGCCGCCGATGACCGTACCGATCAGCGGCATGACCACGTCCTCCACCAGCGAGGAGATGATCTTGCCGAAGGCCACGCCGATGATCACGCCGACCGCGAGGTCGACAACGTTGCCCTTGACGGCGAAACTCTTGAACTCCTGCAGTATGCTCATGGCCACTCCCTAGTCGATTACGGGGTATTCCACCGACACGATCTCCAGCTGCTCCGCGCCGCCCGGCGTCTCCAGCCGCACCACTTCCCCGGCGCGCGCCTTGAGCAGCGCCTTCGCCACCGGCGACACCCACGAGACGCGGCCGCGCGACATGTCCACTTCATCCGCGCCGACGATGGTGATCGTGCGCTCGCCGCCGCCTTTCGCGCGCACCGCCACGCGCGCGCCGAAGAACACCTGCTCGTCGTCGCGCCCGGCGTTGTCCACCACCGAGGCGCCCTCCAGCCGCTTGATGAGGAAGCGCACTCGCCGGTCGATTTCGCGCAGGCGCTTCTTGCCGTAGAGGTAGTCCCCGTTCTCCGAGCGGTCGCCGTTGGACGCCGCCCAGGACACCGTGCGCACCACCTCCGGACGCTCCGCCTCGACCAGGTCCTTCAACTCGGCCTTCAGGCGCGCGAAGCCGGCGGGCGTGACGTAGTTCTTCGCCGGCGGCGTTTCCGCGGCGGCTTCCGGCACGGGCTCTTCGCCGTCGAGCTCGGACTCCTTGACGAAGGCCTTCGACATGATGGCGGAATTCTACCCGCGCGCTACTTGCAAGGCCGCAGCCGGTCGCAGAGAATCCTCCCCTGCCCAGTGGCGACCCGGGAGGCGAAGTGGCGGCGATCCAGCGAACGGTCGAGAAAGACGACCTGCTCACCAAGATGCGCATCCGCGAGGTGATGCTGTTCAGCCTCATCACGCTCACCGCGGTGTTCGCCAACCTCCCCGGCGAGACCATCGAGGAACTCGGCTTCAACCACGACTACCTGGTCGCCGCGCTGGGCGCCGCGGTGGTGATCGGCCTGTTCCTGTACCTGAAGTTCTTCTTCTTCCTCGCCATCGTGCTGCTCATCCTGGGCGCCAATCTGCCCGAGCAGATCGCCGAGCGCTTCAACATCTCGAAGATCCCGCTGATCCTCGCGCTGGTGGCGATGATCGGCGTGTCGCTCATCAATTACGTGGTGAAGCTCCTGCCCACCGGGCTGGAGCCCAGGCCCAAGGAAAGGAGCGCCGAGGGAGTGCGCGCCATGTTCTATGCCATCGAGAAGAACAACGTGGTGTACGGGCAGAAGGTGCTGTCGATGAATTTCGACCCCAACCTGCAGCACGACAACGGCTACACCCCGCTCGCCTACGCGGCGATGAAGGGCAACCCGCAGATGGTCGAGCTGTACCTGCGCAACGGCGCCGACGCGTCCCTCACCACCAAGGAAGGCGACACGCCGGTGGAACTGGCGCTGCGCATGGGCCACAACGAGGTGGCCGACATCCTCAAGCGCGCGCGCCAGGAAGCCGACGCGCGCAAGGCCGCCGCGCCGGCCAAGGCAGCGCCGGCCGCCAAGGCCTGAGTTGCGGTGGCCGTGGTTTAGCGTCACAATACTGTATATAAACCCAGTTTCCGCATGACCCTCCCCACCCTTGCCCCCGCGGTGGCGCCGCAGGCCATTTGCCGCGACGCTCTGCTTGAAAAATACGCCAAGGGCGGCGAATCCTCGATCGACGAGGTGCGCCGCCGGGTGGCGCGCGCCCTCGCCCAGGCCGAACCCGAGGCCAAGCGCGCCCTCTGGGAGCGCCGCTTCCTGCAGGCGCTCGAAGACGGTTTCATCCCCGCCGGGCGCATCAACTCCGCTGCCGGGGTGCAGCTGCAGGCGACGCTGATCAACTGCTTCGTGCAGCCGGTGGGCGACTCGATCTCGGAGACCGTGGACGGCCGGCCCGGCATCTACACGGCGCTGCAGGAGGCCGCCGAAACCATGCGCCGCGGCGGCGGCGTGGGCTACGATTTTTCCTCCATCCGGCCCAAGGGCGCCGAAGTGAAAGGCACGCATTCGCGCGCCAGCGGCCCGGTGTCCTACATGCGCGTGTTCGACCGCTCCTGCGAGACGGTGGAGTCGGCGGGCGCGCGCCGCGGCGCGCAGATGGGCGTGCTGCGCTGCGACCACCCCGACGTGGAGGAGTTCATCCACGCCAAGGACCGCGGCGACCTCGCCAATTTCAACCTCTCTGTCGGCGTCACCGACGCCTTCATGCAGGCGGTGGAGGGCGACCTGGACGTCGAGCTGGTGCACAAGGCCAAGCCCTGGCCAGGCGCGGGCGTCTATCAGCGCGCGGACGGCCTGTGGGTGTACCGCAAGGTCCCGGCGCGCTCGCTGTGGGACCAGGTCATGCGCTCCACCTACGACCATGCCGAGCCGGGGATCCTGTTCCTCGACCGCATGAACCGCGACAACAACCTCTACTACTGCGAAACCATCGAGGCCACCAACCCCTGCGCCGAGCAGCCGCTGCCCCCCTACGGCTGCTGCGACCTGGGGTCGATAAATGTCGCTAGCTTCGTGACCGCCGCCTTTACCGAAAGCGCATCTTTCGATTTCGCGGCATTTGGCCAGGTCGTCGACGCTTCTATTCGCATGCTCGACAACGTGCTCGACGTCACGCCCTGGCCACTGGAACAGCAGAGGCAGGAAGCGATGGCCAAGCGCCGCGTCGGCCTCGGCTTCACCGGCCTTGGCGACGCCCTTGC
>JANMUO010000336.1:0-4541 GCA_031391655.1 Betaproteobacteria bacterium | reverse complement strand
GCGCAAAGCCCCCGACGTGATCGAGGCGGTAGCCACGGAACTCGACGCCGCCGCGGGCAGGCATCCCGCCTACGACGCGTTCTGCGCCTCGCTCAAGGACCGGCTGCAGGATGCATCCGAACACGAATCCTCGGCGCGGCGCCTGACGCAAGACCTCGCGCTCGCGCTGCAGGCGAGCCTGCTCGCGCGGCATGCCCCGGCCGAGGTATTCGAAACTTTCGTCAATGCGCGCCTGGGAGCGGACTGGACCGGCGCCTACGGCATGCTGGCGCCGAACTCGCCCTTCGACGCGCTTATCGAACGCGCGATGCCCGTCAAGCAATGAAGTCGGTCCGCGTAGGCGCCGGCCTGGGGTTCTACGGCGATTCCTGGCACCCGGTGCGCGCCTCGATCGAGCGCGGCGGCGTGCAGTACATCGCCTCCGACCACCTCTCCGAGTTGACGCTCGCCATCCTGCAGAAGGACCGGCAGAAGGACGCGGCCGTCGGCT
Organism: Betaproteobacteria bacterium; assembly: GCA_031391655.1. Taxonomy (GTDB): domain Bacteria; phylum Pseudomonadota; class Gammaproteobacteria; order Burkholderiales; family SG8-39; genus JAABQT01. Next base: position 4,051 of record JANMUO010000336.1, on the reverse strand, counting down.
ACGCGCGCGACGGCCTGCCGATGCTCACCGAACTGTGGCCGCTGGCGGCGAAGCACGGGGCGAAGTTCATCCTCAATGCCGGCGGCCTCAACCCGCAGGGCGCGCGCGAGGCGATCGCGCGTACGTTCCGCGAGAAAGGCTGGAAGGCCACCATCGCCACCGTGAGCGGCGACTCGGTCATGGAACGCCTGGATGAGCTGAGCGTGGCGGGCGAGCCGCTCGCGCACATGGACACGGGCGCCGGCCTTGATACGGTGCGCAGCCGCATGCTGTTCGCCAATGCCTACCTCGGCGCGCAGCCGATCGTGCGCGCGCTCGAGCAGGGCGCGGACATCGTGCTCACCGGGCGCGTGGCGGATGCGGCGCTGTCGCTCGCGCCGCTGGTGCATGAACTTGGCTGGCAGTGGGACGACTGGGACAAGCTCGCGCTCGGCCTCACAGTGGGGCACCTGCTCGAATGCTCGGGCCAGGGCTCGGGCGGGAATTTCGGCTCGGCGGTGGAGTGGGCCGACATCCCGGACTACGCGCACCTCGGCTACCCGATTGCCGAAGTCGGCGCGGATGCCTCGGCGCTGTTCACCAAGGCGCCGGGCACCGGCGGGCGCATCTCCTTCGACACGCTGCGCCAGCAGCTCCTCTACGAAGTGCACAACCCGCACGCCTACTTCTCGCCCGACGTGGTGCTCGACATGGGGAGCCTGACGTTCGATGACCGCGGGAACGACCAGGTGCACGTAACGGGCGCGAGGGGCGCCGCGCGCCCGAAGACGCTGAAGATCGTGGGCGGCTACCAGGATGGCTGGATGGGCAGCGGCATCATCGGCTTTTCCTGGCCGCAGGCGTACGCGAAGTGCGAGAAAGCGGCCGAGACGATCAAGACCCTGGTTGCCGAGCGCGGCTGGCAAGTCGAGGACACCCACGTCGAGTACATCGGCTACAACTCGCTGCTCGGGGCGAACGCGGATCCGACTCACCGCGACCAGTTGAACGAGTGTTTCCTGCGCATGTCCATCCGCACGCAGGACCGCAAGATAGCCGATGCGTTCGGAAGACTGTTCCCCTGGCTGGGCCTGTCAGGCCCACCCTACGTGGGAAGCATGAAAGGTGTGCAGGGGGCGAAGGAACTGCTCGGCATCTGGCCGGCGCTGGTGAAACGCGAGCTGGTTGAATCCAAGACCGAGATCGCCTTGGAGAAAGTCTGATGCGCGTGCCACTGTGGAAAATCGCGCACGCGCGCTCCGGTGACAAGGCGGACCGCGCGGACATCGGCCTCTTTGCCTGGGATGCGCCGACCTATGCGGTGCTCAAGCGCGAGGTGACGACCGAGCGCCTGGCGGCGCATTTCCATGCGATGTGCGACGGCCCGGTGGAACTCTGGCCGCTGGACAACATCCTTGCGCTGAAGATCGTCTTGAACCGCGCGCTGCAGGGCGGCGCGGCGCGGTCACTGCGCATGGACAACCTCGGCAAGGTGGTGGCGGCGCAGCTGCTGCGCATGGAAATCGAGGCGCCGGGCGACCTGCCCCGGCTGCGCTCCAGTTGAAAAAAGCCCGCAAGAAGCGCCAGCACGACGGCAACCGGCGCGAGGGCCTGCTGCGCGTCTGTGCGCGGCTGTTCCGCGAACAGGGTTTCGACGGCACTTCGATCCGCGACATCTCGCAGGCCGCCGGCATGCACTCGGGCAGCCCGTTCTACCACTTCAAGTCCAAGCAGGAGATGCTGGTGGCGGTGATGGAGCAGGGGCTGACCGAAGGCCTGGGGCATTCCGAAGCGGTGGCGGCGCTGGCGCTGCCGGCGGAACAGAAATTCAGGCAGCTGGTGCGCGCCCACCTGGGCACGCTTTGCGACGAGGGAAATGATTTCATCCCGGTGATGCTCTACGACTGGCGCTCGCTGACGCCCGCCAATCGCCGGCGCGTGATCGCGCTGAAGGACCGCTACGACGCGCTGTGGCAGAAGATGATCGCCGAACTGCAGCGCGAAGGCATTGCGGGCGGCGATCCGCAGCTGGTGCGCCTGTTCACTTTCGGCGCGCTCAACTGGATCGCGCGCTGGTATCACAATGGGGGGCGGCGATCCCTGGATGAGATCGCCGAGGAAGCCTCGCGCTTCCTCCTGCGCCGCTAGACCAGCATCTGCACGAACCGGCGCACCGCCGCCGCGTCCGCGTCGCTGATCGACGTGAATTCGAAGGCCGCCAGATGCTTGCCGTCGCGCAGCGTTGCCTTGACCACCCTTGCATAGATCCCCGATGCCGCGTGATCGACGAGCGGCAACGGTAAGTCGATCTGGACTTCCATGTGTGGCGCGAGCCCCTCCGGCAACTGGGCGAGCAACCCGTAATACCCGATATCCAGCGTGGTGCCCCAGCGAGGTTCGCCTGCCATTGCCTTGTTCTCGACCATGCGGAAGCTGAAGGGCAGTTTCGCCTCGACGCGCGGACTCCGGCGCAGTTCCTGCCGCGGCACAGCCAGGCCGAGCGAGGGAATGCCGTGCACCTCGCGAAAGCCGATCGGCAGCGCCTTGCCTTTGACGTAGACGGTCATGGGCTTGTCCGCGGTCACGTAGTCGCGGCACCGGTCGAAGGTCCCCTCGCTGACCAGCACCTGGCCGCGCAGGCTGACCGCCTCGATGCGCGAGGCGAGATTCACCTCGTCGCCGACCACGGTGAACACCGAGTAAAGCTCCGAACCGAACAGCCCTGCCATCACCACGCCGGTGTTGACACCGATGCCCATGAAGATCGGCGGCATGCCCGACTCCTTGTGCCGCGCGTTGAACTCCACGATCGCGATCTGCATGGACACCGCGCAGGCCACCGCCCGCCTGACGTCGTCGTGTTCCGCGGTTTCCGCGCCGAACAGCGCCATGATCGAGTCGCCCATGAACTTGTCGACCATGCCGCCGTGGCGCACGATCACCCGGCTCATCTCAATCAGGTAGCCGTTGAGGACCTGCAGCACTACCTCGGCCGAGTGGGCCTCGGAAAAGGACGTGAAGCCCCGCAGGTCAGCCAGCAGGATGGTGACCTCGCGCTGCTGGAACTTCGCGGCCTGGCTCAGTCCGCCTTCGCGAAGCGCGCTAGGTGGTGGTCGGCGTCGCCAAACTGCTGCGCGATCATGGTCAGGCGCCGGAAGCTGTGGCTCACCTTCAGCTCCTCGCTCATCCCCATGCCGCCGTGCAGCTGGATCGCCTCCTGGCTGATCAGGCGCGCGTTGTCCGCGATCTTGATCTTCGCCGCCGAGATGGCGCGCGAGCGTTCCCTCGCGTCGGGCGCGGAATCCACCTGGCTGCAGGCGAGGAAAGCCATGGATCTCGCCTGTTCGTAGGCGACGAACATGTCAACGATGCGATGCTGCAGCGCCTGGAAGGTGCCGATCGGCACGCCGAACTGCTTGCGCGTCTTGAGATACTCGAGCGTGGCGTCGCAGGAAAACTTCATCGCGCCCACGGCCTCGGCGCAGATCAGCGCGGTGGCGAAGTCGACCGTTTCCTCGATCTCCGCCAAGCCGCCGGACAGCGCCTCAGCCTTGGCGCCGGAGAAGACGAGGTCGGCTTCCGTGTAGCCGTCGAGCGAGCGCCGCGCGGGCGCCTTGATGGGATCGGTGAGAAACAGCGCCACGCCCTCGGGCGTGCGGGCAGAGACCACCAGCCTGTCTGCGACCGGCGCACCCTGCACCGCCTTCTTCTCGCCCTCGATCACCCAGTGCCCGCCCGCCTTCTTTGCCGTGCACTTGACGGCCGCCAGGTCGTAACGGGCGCCGCCTTCGGTGTGCGCGAACGCCATTTTCAGCCGGCCTTCGGCGACCGCGGGCAGGATCGCGCTCTTTTGCGCCGCGCTTCCGGCGCGCGCGACGAGGCGGCTCGCCATCACCGTCGCGAGGTACGGCTCGACGACGAGGGCCTCGCCGAACGCCTCCATGATCGCCATCAGGTCGACCGCGCCGCCGCCGAAACCGCCGTAGTCCGGCGAGAGCGGCAGCGCCATGAGCCCCATCTCGGCGAACTTCGCCCAGACTTCGGGGCTGCCATCGAGCGCCTTCTTCCGCTG
>JANMUO010000103.1:0-7078 GCA_031391655.1 Betaproteobacteria bacterium | reverse complement strand
CACCGAGAAGAGCTTCGATCGCGTGCTGGGGGTGAACCTGCGCGGCACGTTCTTTCTCACGCAACGCGTCGCGAAACGCATGCTGGCAGCGCCGGCGGACACCTTCCGCTCCATCGTCACCATTTCCTCGGTCAACGCCTTCATGGCGGGCGGCACGCGCGCCGACTACTCGCTCTCGAAATCGGCGCTCACCATGCTGGTGAAGCTGTACGCCGTGCGCCTCGCCGACGCCGGCATCCGCTGCTACGAAGTACGCCCGGGCATCATGCGCACCGACATGACCAGCTCGGTGCGCGCGCAGTACGACAAGAAGATCGCCGACGGCTTCGTGCCGATCCGCCGCTGGGGCGAACCCGACGACGTGGGGCGCTGCGTGGCGATGCTCGCCGCGGGGGAGCTCGCGTTCTCCACCGGCGAGGCGCTGCATGTGGACGGCGGGCTGCACATCCAGACGCTGTGAGCGCGCCGGACTCCTCGAAGTTGTCGCTCAACACCGCGACCGTCCGCGAGAAGTGGAACCTTGCGCAGGCCATCGAGGGCTGCGCGCGCCACGGCATCCGCGGCATCTCGCCCTGGCGCGACCAGCTCGCGGCAATGGGAGTGAGCGAAGCGGCGCGCGCCATCAAGGCGAACGGGCTTGCCGTCACCGGGCTGTGCCGAGGCGGTTTCTTCACGGCAAAGGACTGGAAGGACGACAATCGCCGCGCGATCGAGGAGGCGCACGCGCTGGGCGCGCAATGCCTCGTGCTGGTCGTCGGTGGATTGCTGCCCGGTTCGAAGGACCTGCCCGGTTCTAGGGAAAAGGTGAAAGAGGGACTCGCCGCGATCCTTCCGGAGGCGCGCAAGGCCGGCGTGCCGCTCGCCATCGAGCCACTGCACCCGATGCAAGCGGCCGATCGCGCCTGCGTCAACACGCTGGAGCAGGCGCTGGACCTCTGCGATGCCCTCGGAGACGGCATCGGCGTCGCGGTGGATGCCTACCACGTGTGGTGGGATCCCAAGCTGCAAGCCCAGATTGCGCGCGCGGGGAAGAAGCGCCTCCTCGCGTACCACATCTGCGACTGGCTGGTGCCGACGCGGGATCTCCTGAACGACCGCGGCATGATGGGCGATGGCGTCATCGACCTGCCGGCGATCCGCGGCATGGTGGAAGGCGCCGGCTACGCGGGATTCCACGAAGTGGAGATCTTCTCGAAACTCGACTGGTGGCAACGCGATCCCGACGCCGTGCTGTCGACGTGCAAGGATCGCCATGCGAGGATGACCTGACCATGCAGAAACTGAAGATATTCATGACCGGCGCCTCCGGCTACATCGGCGGCACCGTGGCCGAGGTGCTGCGGCAGGCCGGCCACGCGTTGACCGGGCTTGCCCGCTCCGAAGAAGCCGCCGCCAAGCTGCGCGCGCACGGCATCGAGCCCGTGCGAGGCGAGTTGAGCAGCCACGGCATCGTGCGGGACGCCGCGCGCCGCGCGGATGCCGTCATCAACTGCGCCAATGCCGAGGACCCGTTCGTGGTGGCCGCCATCCTCGAAGGGCTCGCGGGTTCGGGCAAGCCGTTCCTGCACACCAGCGGGACGAGCGTAGTGGGCGACAAGGCCGCGGGAAAATTCTCGCCGAAGGTCTTTCACGAGGACACGCCTTTCGAGCCGCTGCCGGAGAAGATCCAGCGTGTCGCCGTCCATCGCGCCGTGCTGGCCGCGGCCGCCCAGGGCGTGCGCTCGGTGGTGCTGTGCCCCTGCCTCATCTACGGGCAGGGCAGCGGAGCGAACCCGGACAGCATCCAGGTGCCGAGCCTGATCCGCCAGGCGGTGAAGAGCGGCATTCCCCGTTACGTCGGCGAAGGCGAGAACGTCTGGTCCACGGTGCACGTCGACGACGTCGCCTCCGCCTACCTGCTGGCGCTTGAGGGCGCGCGCGCCGGGTCGTTCTTCTACATCGAGAACGGCGAGGCCAGCCTGAAGTCCATCGTGCAATCCATCGCGCGCCTGCTCGGCAGCAAGCAGGCCCCGCAGGGTTGGGGCATTGACGAGGCGATCGCGGAGTGGGGTCCGCAGGCGGCCTGGTTCTCGCTGGGCGGCAACAGCCGCGTCAACGCGGACAAGGCGCGCAAGCTCCTAGACTGGAAGCCGGCGGGCGCCGGCCTCGTCCACGAGATCGAACAGGGCTGGTACCGGCGCCAGCTCGAGGTGGGCGCCTATGCTGCCCGCAGCGCCTAGCCGGCGACCAGCGGCCCAAAGCCCCAGGAGAAGAGCGGGCGGCCGCCGTTCTCGGTGACCACGACAACTTCCTCCAGCCAGTAGCGCTCGCGCGCGCCGCCGGGAACCAGCAGGTGCATCGGCACCACCATTCCCTGCTCCAGGGTCCAGTCGGCGTTGGACTTGCCGTCGGCCAGCCGCTGTTCGATGTCCATGTGCGATAGCCCGAGCCCGTGAAAGAAAACGACCGCCGAGGCGGCATCCGGCAACCCCGCCTTGCGATAGACCTCGCGCGCCAGCGCCTGCAGGCTGCTCACGCGCGCACCCGGGCGCATCGCTTCGAGCAGCGCCTCCGCGACGCGCGCCGTCGCCTCGGCATTGCGCATACCCGCGCCCTCGGGTTCGCCGCCGGCGACCCAGGTCTTACCGCCGTCCCAACAGTACAGGTCGAGGGTGCCGTGGCAGTCGAACATCACGTGGGTGCCGCGCTCGACTTCGCCGGTCTGCAGCCCGGCCTGCAGCGAGATCGCCGCCTCGGCCCCCTGGGGATGATTCCAGACCATGGCGCCGGGATCGCGCACGAAACCGCCGAGAGCGACGGCGGCGCGCGCGTAGGCATGGCCGAGGTCTCGCCAGGTCATGCCGGGGCGCCATGCCTCGACCGTGCGCCGGATCGCCGCCTCGTTCGCCTGCGTGGCGCGTTCGAGCAGCCGCAACTCCGGCTCGGTTTTTACCGCGCGGGCGAACATGAACGCGTCGTAGCCGTCGACGATGTCGGCCGTGTCGAGCCCGAGGCGCAGGCCGAAGCCCGGATCGTCGAAGGCGACGCGGCCGCGGTCGAGCTTGAGATCCTTGAGGGCACCGCGCAGCGCAGCCGTCATGTCGAAAGCGTAATTCCCGCGCGCGCGCTCGACCCAGCCGATTCCCTTGGCGCTCGCGGGGATGAATCGGTCGATATCGGTGTGCGCGGACGGCAGGTCGAGCGGCATCATCACAGCGCGGAACGGGCGCAGGTCCTCGACCCAGGTCGGTTGCGCGAGGAATGTCGCCAGGTAGTAGTCGGCGATCACCAGGATGGGATGGTCGGGCGCGTGTCTCGACAACAAGACCGCATAGGGCCGGGGTTCGTCGGACTTGTGCGCGATCCCATTGAAGCTGGTCAAATGGAACACGTTCTGCGGCGTGGTCGCCACAATCCCGTCAAGGCCCCGTGCCCTCATGGCGTGCAGCAGCCGATCGAGGTTGCAGAAGCGTTTCGGCAGCGGCTCGCGCCGAGGTGCCGAATCGGAGTTCGCCGGAGATGGCATGTGGCCGATAGTCTAGGGCACAACCCAGAGCAGGAGTCGATGGCCGTCGGCCTCCACGGTCCGTTCGGGAGGCCGGTCGCCGAGGCCGAACCTGTGCGAAACGATGCGCGTTCCTGGACGCAGTTCCGCGAACAGTTTCGGCATCAGCCGCCGGTTGATTTCGGGAAAGAGAAACAGGGTGACGACCGTGGCGTCGCGCAGGTCAGTGCCGAACAGGTCCTCCTGGCGAAACTCGACGAGTCGCGCGGTTCCGGCTTCCCGGGCGTTGCAGCGCGCACGCTCGATCATGCGTCCATCGAGTTCGATGCCGACGCCGCGTGCGCCTGCGCGCGCCGCGGCGATCGGAATCCGGCCGTCCCCGGAACCAAGGTCATAGACGACGTCGGCCGGGGATACCCCGGCCAGGCGAAGCATGGCAGCGACGACCGGTTGCGGCGTAGGCAGGTACAGCACATCGGCTTCGTGCATCGCGGCGGCGTCCGGCGGCGCGCCTGGCGGCGGAGCGCATGCCGCGCTTGCGCCCTGCACGGCGGCAATGCCGGCGAGCAGCAATGCCGCCACGAGCACAGGGAACTTGCCTGTCATGAGTCGGCTACGATACCCGCATGAGCGGGGGTTTTCCCATCGTCGATGCGCACCAGCATTTCTGGGACCCGCGCGCCAACTACCATCCGTGGCTTTGCGACGACCCGCCGATTGCGTTCCGCTACGGCGACTACTCGGCGCTGCGCAGGCCCTACCTTCCCGCCGACTACTTCGCGGACGCGAGCGGGCACAAGGTGGTGAAGACGGTCTATGTGGAAACCGAGTGGGACCCGCGCGATCCCCTCGGCGAGACCGCCTGGGTCGAGCGACTGCGCGGCGCGACGGGTTTCCCGACCGTGATGGTGGCGCAGGCCTGGCTCGACCGCGACGACGTGGCCGCCGTGCTCGAGCGGCAGGCGGCGTTCGGCTTTGTGCGCGGCATCCGCCACAAGCCGCGGCCTGGCGCGATGCGCGATGCGCGTTGGCGGGCGGGCTACGCATTGCTAAAGCGCTTCGGGTTGCGCTTTGACCTGCAGGCGCCATGGACGGAGCTGGACGATGCGGCGGAGCTCTGCGGCGAATACCCCGGGACGCTTCTTATCCTCAACCACACCGGCCTGCCGGCCGATCGCAGCGCCGAGGGCATTGCCGGATGGAAGCGCGCGCTGCGCAGCCTCGCGGCCTGCCCCAATGCGGCGATCAAGATCTCGGGCCTCGGCGTACCCGGCACGCGCTGGACGACAGAAAGCAATCGCGAGATTGTCCTGTCGGCCATCGAGATCTTCGGCGTGCAGCGCGCGATGTTTGCCAGCAATTTTCCCGTGGACGGCCTTTGCGCAAGTTTCGACGAGATCTACGGCGGCTTTCGCCGGATCGCGGAGCAGTTCTCCGCGCCGGAGCAGCGCGCTCTGTTCCATGACAACGCAGTGCGCATCTACGCGATGGAGTAACCCATGCCAGGAAAACTTCGCATTGGATACGTCGGCGTCGGCCTGATGGGACTGCCGATGCTGACGCGCCTCGTGTCGCTCGGCTATCCCGTCAAGGCGTACGACATCGTGCCCGCCAGGGTGGACGCTGCGGTGGCGGCGGGCGCGGCAGCGGCCGCCTCGCCCGCCGGCACGGTGCGGGATGCGGACCTCGTCCTGCTAAACCTGCCCACCACCGACGCGGTGGAACAAGCCGTCTTCGGCGAGACGGGCATCGCCAGCGCATTGCGGGCGCCGCAGCTGGTGGTCGACTTCTCCACCATCAAGGTCGCAAAGTGCAAGGCGTTCGCGCAACAGCTGCGCGCGGCAACCGGCGGCGGCTGGATCGACGCGCCGGTCTCGGGCGGGCCGCCGGCATCCGGCACCGGAACGCTCACCATCATGGCGGGCGGCGAGCCCGCCGACATCGAACGCGCGCGGGGGCTGTTTGCCGACATCGCCGGGCGCTTCACGCATATGGGTCCCTCCGGCGCCGGTATGGCGGCGAAGATGCTCAACCAGCTCATCGTGGGCTGCGGCCATGCCGTGATGGCCGAAGCCGTGGTGCTGGCCGAAGCCGCCGGCATCGACGCGGCGCGCCTGCCGGAATGCCTGGCCGAGGGCCTTGGTGACAGTCCCCTCCTGCAGAAACTCTACCCGCGCATGCAACGGCGCGAGTTCGCGCCGCAGGGCTACGCGCGCCAGCTCCTCAAGGACCTGGAGATGGTGCACGAGTACGCCGCGGGCCTCAAGGCGCCGACACCGATGATGGGCGAGGCGCTGTCGCTGTACCGCATTTTGGTGCACCTCGGGCACGCGGAACTGGACACCGGCGCGATCCTCAAAATCTACGATCGCACGGCATCCACGCAATAACTGCTGCGCAGCAGCAGAGAATCGATACAAACCGGCTCCGATGCTCCGCGGCCGGTTTTCGGTTGTGAAATCACAAACCGGTGAACTATGATGCGTGAGAACGCGCTGGGAGGCGCGTGTCGGATGCCCGGCCTGACGCGGACGGGTCCGACAACAATTGGAGGAGGAAACCATGACTGCAAAGAGACCCATGAAATGGACGGTGGCTGCGCTGGCTGTTGGCGCGGCCTTTGCCCTTGGCACCGTGCAGGCACAGCAGCCGAAGGTGAACTGGAGAATGCAGAGCGCGTTCGGCAGCCAGCTCACGCATCTGGGGACTTCAGGGGTGCGCCTGGTCAAGGACGTCGAGGACATGACCGATGGCAACTTCGTCATCAAGTTCCACGAGCCCGGCGCGCTGGTGCCGGTGCTGGAATGCTTCGACGCCGCCTCCAAGGGGTCGGTGGACGCCTGCTGGTCGCCGGCCGGCAACTATGCCGGCAAGTACGCGGCGCTGTCCTTCTTCACTGCTGTGCCGTTCGGTCCGGGCTACGGCGAATTCATGGCCTGGAAGATTTTCGGCAACGGCAACAAGCTGCGCGACGAGATCTACGCCAAGCACGACCTCATCGCGTTCGACGCCCTGGCGATCGGGCCTGAGACCTCGGGCTGGTTCCGCAAGGAGATCAAGTCGATCGACCAGGTGAAGGGGCTCAAGATGCGCTTCTTCGGCCTGGGCGCGAAGGTCATGCAGAAGATGGGGGTCTCGACGCAGATGCTGGCGGCGGGGGATATCTTCCCGGCGCTGGAGCGCGGCGTGATCGACGCCACCGAGTTCTCCATGCCCGCGATGGACATCAAGCTGGGCTTACACCAGGTGGCGAAGTTCAACTACTTCCCAGGCTGGCACCAGTCGGTGTCGATGACCGAGATCATGATGAACAAGAAGGTCTTCGACGCGCTGCCAAAGACGTACAAGAAGATCCTCGAGGTCGCGGCGGGCAACCAGCTGTCCTATACCTACGCGGAAACGGAGGCGACGCAATTCGGCGTCATGGCCGAGATGCGGGACAAGCACAAGGTACAGGTCAAGCGCTGGAAGGACAGCGAACTCGCCGCGTTCGAGAAGGCCTGGTTGGATGTGGTCGCGGAAGAATCCGCCAAGGATCCGCTGTTCAAGCGGATCGCGGACGACTACCTGGCCTTCCGCAAGAATTACGCGATC
>JANMUO010000087.1:0-18095 GCA_031391655.1 Betaproteobacteria bacterium | reverse complement strand
TTCGAGTGCCTGCACGAGTTGAAGCTGATCGTCGACCTGATGTACGAGGGCGGCATCGGCACGATGAACTACTCGATCTCCAACAACGCCGAATACGGCGAGTACGTGAGCGGGCCGAAGATCATCGACGCGGGCACGCGGCAGCGCATGAAGGAAGTGCTCGCGCGCATCCAGTCGGGCGAGTACGCCAGGGAGTTCGTGCTGGAGAACCGCGCCGGCGCGCCGGTGCTGCTCAGCCGGCGCCGCATGACCGCGGAGCTGCCGATCGAGAAGGTCGGCGCGCGGCTGCGCGAGATGATGCCCTGGATCCGGAAGAACCGCCTTGTCGACACTTCGAAGAACTAGCCTCGTCCTTGCGGCGGCGCTGGCGCTTGCCGCCTGCACCGAAGAGCAGTCGAAAAGCGTCGGCCAGATCCCGAAGAAGACCCTGGACAAGACCTCCTCCGACATCAACAAGGCGATGCAGCAGGGGCAGGGATCCGAGCGCCTGAAGGAAGACCAGAAGTAATGCGGCCCGCCTATCCGCACCCGATCATCGCGCGCGAAGGCTGGCCATTCCTCGGCGCGGCCGTCGCCGCTGCCGTGCTGGCGGGCATGTTTGCCGGATGGTGGTGGTCGCTGACGCTTTGGGTCGCGGCACTGTTCGTCCTGCAGTTCTTCCGCGACCCGCCGCGCGAGGTGCCCGATGACCCCCGCGCCGTGGTGTCCCCGGCCGACGGGCGCATCGTCGTGGTGGAAAAGGCGCGCGATCCGTGGCTGGAGCGCGATGCGCTCAAGATCAGCGTGTTCATGAACGTGTTCAACGTGCATTCCAACCGCGCGCCGGTGGACGGCGAGGTGAAACAGGTCTGGTACCACGCCGGCCGGTTCTTCAACGCGGACCTCGACAAGGCGTCGCTGGAAAACGAGAGGAACGCGCTGTGGCTGCGCACGCGCGCGGGCACGGACGTCACCTGCGTGCAGGTCGCCGGCCTGATCGCGCGGCGCATCCTGTGCTACGTTACCGCCGGCGCCGTGCTGTCGCGGGGACAGCGTTTCGGCTTCATCCGCTTCGGCTCGCGCGTCGACGTATACCTGCCGCTCGATGCGCAGCCGGTGGCGGCGATCGGCGACAAGGTGACCGCGGCCGAAACCGTGCTCGCGAGGCTGACCGAACGTGGCTGACCAGCGGGAAAACAAGCAGGAGTATTTGCCCGGCATGGTGCCGCCGCGCGGCGGCGCGCTTCGGCGGCGCGGCATCTACCTGTTGCCCAACCTTTTCACCACCGCCGGCCTGTTCGCCGGTTTCTACGCCATTGTGCAGGCCATGAACGGGCGCTTCGGCGAGGCGGCAGTGGCGATCTTCGTCGCCGGCCTGCTCGACGGGCTGGACGGGCGCGTCGCGCGCATGACCCGCACGCAGAGCGAGTTCGGCGCCGAGTACGACAGCCTTGCCGACATGGTGTCGTTCGGCGCTGCGCCCGCGCTCGTGCTGTACGAGTGGGCGCTGAAGGATCTCGACCGGTTCGGCTGGATCGCGGCGTTCGTGTATTGCGCGGGCGCCGCGCTTCGCCTGGCGCGCTTCAACGTGATGATGGACGTGGTGGACAAGCGCTACTTCCAGGGCCTGCCGAGCCCGGCCGCGGCCGCGCTGGTGGCCGGCTTCGTCTGGCTGGCGCACGACAACAAGATCCCGCTCGACGACTGGGGGCTGCAGTGGGTCGCGGCCTTCCTCGCGCTGTATGGCGGGCTCACTATGGTGTCCAACGTGCCGTTCTACAATTTCAAGGGCATCAATTTCCGCCGCAGCGTGCCGTTCTGGGCCCTGCTGCTGATCGTGCTCAGCTTCGTGCTGGTGTCCTTCGACCCGCCGATCGTCCTGTTCGTGTTGTTCTGCGCCTACGGCATGTCGGGCTATGTGCTCTGGGCCATGGGCAAGCGCGCCCGGCCGCGCCCCTGAGCCGGCGGCAATGCGGGATTCCCCCGGGGCTTCTGCGGCGGATATCGCCATGCAGCACCATCGGGCCGGGCGCCTGGCCGAAGCCGAGGCCAGCTACCGCGGCATCCTCGCCACCGACCCCGACAACATCGATGCGCTCCACCTGCTGGGCGTCGTCGCCCACCAAGGCGGCAGGCAGGAACAGGCCGCGGACCTGATCGCCCGCTCGCTCGCCCTGAACGCCGGCAACGCGGCAGCGCACAGCAACCTGGGGGTTGTCCTGGCGGCGCAGGGCAAGCCACTCGAGGCGATGGCCTCCTATGGCCGGGCGCTCGCCCTGCAGCCCGACTTTGCCGATGCGCACTTCGGCCTGGGCAATGCATTGCGGGACCTGGGCAGGCTCGACGAGGCGGCAGCCTGCCTGCAAGCGGCGCTGGCGCTCAATCCGGACTTCGTCCAGGCGCATTGCAATCTCGGCATCCTCCTCGAAGACCAGGGCCGCTCGGAGGAGGCGATCGCGCACTACCGCAAAGCGCTCGCGGTGCAGCGCGATTTCGCGCCGGCACTGGTTAACCTGGGCAACTCACTCGCCGCGCTTGGGCGCCTGGAGGAGGCTGAGGCCAGCCTGCGGCGCAGCCTCGAGCTGCAGCCTGAACTTGCCCACGCAAAGTTCAGCCTCGGGCAACTGAAGTTGATGCAGGGCGACTACGCGGCTGGGTTGCCCCTTTACGAGCAACGGTTCGAGAAGAACGCCCTGTCGCCTTTCTACTCCGGGCTACAGGCGCGCATGGCAGCGTTCGAAGGATCGCCGCAGTGGCGCGGGGAAGACCTCGCAGGAAAGACGCTGCTGGTCTGGACCGAGCAGGGCCTGGGCGACAACCTGATGCTGCTGCGCTTTCTCGCCCGGCTGAAAAGCCGCGGGATTGGCAGGCTGCTCGTCTATTGCGATGCTGCCCTGGTGCGCCTGGTGCAGTCCATTGCCGAGGTCGACGAGGTGGTGCCCAGGAGCCAGACCGTGCCCTTCGGGCGCTTCGACCTTCACTGCCCGATCATGAACCTGCCGCTGGCGCTGGGAACCCGGCTGGCATCGATACCGCGCAATGTGCCGTACGTCTCGGTGCCAGAGGACCTCAAGCAGCGCTGGGCGCAAAAACTCGCCGGCGTTGCGCCGCCGCGGATAGGCCTCGCGTGGTCGGGCGGGCCGCTGTATCCGAAGAATCCCGCGCGCAGCGTGCGCCTGGCGCAGTACCGGCCGCTGCTCGCGATCGCGGGCGCGCGCTTCGTGAGCCTGCAGAAGGGCGCGGCCGCCGGCGAGCTCCAGGCCATGGGCGCGCAGGTCCTCGACTGGATGGGGGAATGCGACGACCTGGTGGACACTGCCGCGCTGATGGAGCAGCTGGACCTCGTGATTACCGTCGATACCGCGGTGGCCCACCTTGCCGGTGCTATTGGCAGGCCGGTGTGGATGCTCAATCGCTTCGAAAGCGAATGGCGCTGGCTGTTCCAGGGCGAGGATTCCCCCTGGTACCCGACGATGCGCATCTTCCGCCAGCCGGCGCCGGGGCGTTGGGACGACGTGGTGGCGCGCATTGCAGTGGAACTGCGCCATCGCGTTTCCCCAGGTTCATGACTCCCGACATCTCCTGCGTGATCCCGGTCTACAACGACAAGCGGCGCCTGGCGCGGGCGGTGGCCTCGGCGCTCGGCCAGGGGCCGGCGGTGCAAGTCGTGCTGGTGGACGACGCCAGCACCGACGGCAGCCGCGAACTGGCCGAAGAAATGGCGCAGGGCGATCCACGGATCGTGGCCTTTGCGCTGCCGCAGAACCGAGGCCAGGGTTTCGCGCGCAACGTCGGCGTCGCTGTGGCCGACGCGCTGATCGTCACTTTCCTCGACCAGGACGACGAGCACGTACCCGGCTGGTACCGTCTCGCGCTGGAGCTGCTGGGCGAGCATCCGGACCTTGCCGCGGTGAAAGGCGACCTGGAGCTGATGGACATCCCCGCCGGGATCAGCGTCGCTCGCGGCGACCCACGCTGGGCGGCGATGGTCTTTTCCCCGATGTGGAACGTGGTGCTGCGCAAAGTGGTCTACCAGGCCATCGGCGGCTTCCCGACCGCCAGTGCCTACCGCACCCGGGAAGGTGTCGAGGACATCACGCTGATGCAGGCCCTGACGCGCAATTTCAAGGTTGCCCAGCAGGACGCGGTGGCAACGCGGCATTACATCAATCCGGGCGGCGCCACCGAATTCTTCCTGCGGCGCAGCCGGGTCGTCGACGGGCGCATCGAGTTTGCCGAGTCCAGCTCGGCGGAGGCGAGCGGCGCCCTGCGGGAGGCCAATGCGGATTTCCAGCGCCGCGTGGCGGCCAACCTCTCCGCGCTGCGCGCCCTGATTCCCCCTCCCAAGTAGGCTCCCTGCCGCGCTTGCTTGGCGGCCGCGGGGAAAGCGGGTATATTGGTTTCCACCATGCAAGCGTTCGCACTCGTCATTGCAACGCTCACCAGCCTGATCCTCCTGGCTGGCCTGCTGCTGCGCCCCGCGCGCACAAACTAAACCCCACAATTCGGCAGTGCCCGTTCCGCCCACAAGGCGGACAGGGATCAGTCCATTCATCTTCCACGAGGACCGGACCATGAGCACAGGCAAATTGATCATTTTCGACACCACCATGCGCGACGGCGAGCAAAGCCCGGGCGCGTCCATGACCAAGGACGAGAAGCTGCGCATCGCGCGGGCGCTGGAGCGCATGCGCGTCGACGTGATCGAAGCCGGATTTCCCGCGTCCTCCAACGGCGACTTCGAGGCGGTGAAGGCGATCGCCGGCGTGGTGAAGGATTCCATTGTGGCGGGCCTGTGCCGTGCCAACGACCGCGACATCCAGCGCGGCATCGACGCGCTCAAGGGGGGCGAAGGGCTGGCGCATCCACACGTTCATCGCCACCAGCGCCCTGCACATGGAGAAGAAGCTGCGCATGACGCCCGACCAGGTGTTCGAGCAGGCCAAGCTCTCGGTGCGCTACGCGAAGAACGCCTGCCCGGACGTCGAGTTCTCTCCCGAAGACGGCAGCCGCTCGGATCCGGATTTCCTCTGCCGCGTGCTGGAAGCGGTGATCAAGGAAGGCGCCACCACGATCAACATCCCGGACACCGTCGGCTACGCCGTTCCCGAGCAGTTCGGCGCGATGATCCGCTCGCTGCGCGAGCGCGTGCCCAATTCCGACAAGGCGGTGTGGAGCGTGCATTGCCATAACGACCTGGGCATGGCGGTGGCGAATTCGCTGGCCGCGGTGATGATCGGCGGGGCGCGGCAGATCGAGTGCACCATCAACGGCCTGGGCGAGCGGGCGGGCAACACCTCGCTCGAGGAAGTGGTGATGGCGCTGCGCACGAGGAAGGATTTCTTCAACCTGGAAACGCGTCTCGACGCCACGCAGATCGTGCCGACCTCGCGCCTGGTGTCGCAGATCACCGGCTTCGTGGTGCAGCCGAACAAGGCCGTGGTGGGGGCAAATGCCTTTGCGCACGCCTCGGGCATCCACCAGGACGGGGTGCTGAAGGCGCGCGAGACCTACGAGATCATGACCGCTGAGGACGTGGGCTGGGCGACCAACAAGATCGTGCTGGGCAAGCTCTCGGGCCGCACCGCGTTCCGCCAACGGCTCAAGGAACTCGGCGTCGAGCTGGACAACGAGGACGCCTATAACAAGGCCTTCCAGCGCTTCAAGGACCTGGCCGACAAGAAGGCAGACATCTTCGACGAAGACCTGCTGGCGCTGGTGGCGCAGGAGGCAGGAATCTCCTCGGACGAGCACTGGCAGCTGGTGACCATGAGCCAGGCGAGCGGCATGGGCCAGAAGCCGCACGCGAAGATCGTGATGTCGGAGGAGGGCAAGGAGAGAAAGTCCGAGTCCCAGGGCGACGGCCCGGTGGACGCGACCTTCAAGGCGATCGAGGCAGTCGCAAAGAGCGGGGCGGAGCTGTTGCTGTTCTCCGTCAACGCCGTGACGCAGGGCACAGAGTCGCAGGGCGAGGTGACGGTGCGCCTGGCCAAGGGCGGGCGGATCGTGAACGGCGTCGGCGCCGACACCGACATCGTCGTTGCCTCGGCCAAGGCTTACATCAGCGCGTTGAACAAGCTGGCGAGCAAAGTGGAGCGGGTCAACCCGCAGCACCAGCAGGTCTAGTCAGCCGGGCGTAGGCCACCGCAGCGACGAAGAACAGGAGGCTGAGCGCGATCTCCGCGCCGGCCAGCGCCTGCGACAGGCCGCGCTCGCTCCAGGCGCGCACGACGCCCTCGGCGAAGTAGGCGAGGATCAGCATCGAGGACCACTGGTAGGTGTAGCGCCGGCCATTCAGGATTCCGGGAATGGCGAGCGCGAGCGGCGCGGCCTTCAGCGCGAGGAATGATCCGCCGGGACGCAAGGGCGCGAGCCACAGCTCCCAGGCGAGGCACAACAGGATCAGCCCAACCAGGCTGCCCGACGCGGCTAGCCGAAGCGCACGCAATGGATGGGCGGCAGTTGCGTGGACAGGCAGCGCCAGGAATCGCCCTGGTTCTCGGAGAGCCACAGTCCCCCGGTGGTGGAGCCGAAGGCGACGCGCCGGCCGGTGCGGTCCACGTCCAGGCAGTGGCGGTAGACGAGGTCGTAGGCGTGTTCCTGCGGCAACCCCTTGCGCAGCACCTGGAAGCTGTTGCCGCCGTCGCGCGTGCGCGCGACGACGAGCTTGGCATCCACCGGCACGCGGCATTCGTCCTTCACCGCCGGCACTAACCACGCGAGATCCGGATCCTTCGGATGCACGGCCACCGCGAAGCCGAACTTGGACGGGCGGATTGCGGTGACTTCCTGCCAGGACTGCGCGCCGTCGGCGGAGCGGAACACGCCGTTGTGGTGCTGCGCCCACATCACGTCAGGCCGAGCCGGGCACAGCACGAGGCGATGGACGTCCTGCACGTTCTGTTCGTACTTCTGTTCCGGCGGCATGTACTCCGCGTACATGCCCTGCGCGCAGATCGCCCAGCTCTTGCCGCCGTCCCGCGTCTGCCAGGCGCCGCCGGTAGAGACGGCCACCGTGATGCGTTTCGGGTCTTTCGGGTCGATGGCGATGGAATGGATGCCGGCGTGGTCGTAGCCGCCGCCTCCCCAGTCGAGACGCTCGGGCCGGTCCCAGAGGCTGCGCACGAGCGACCAGCTCTTGCCGCGATCCTCGGACGTGAACAGGCCCCCGGGAATCGTGCCCGCCCAGAGCCGCTTGCCGTCAGACTCCAGCGCCCAGAGCTGCACCAGCTTCCACGGGGTCTTGTCGGTCGAGCCCTCCGGTTGCGGCGGATATTCCGGGGAAGCGATTTCGCCCCAGGTTCTTCCGCTGTCGGCGCTGCGATGCATCTTTACGCCGAAATGGCCGAGGTTGAGCGCGGCGTACAGCGTGCCGTCGCTCTCCGGCAGCACCATGCTCACTGGGTCGCCGAGGAAATGTGGCTTGCCGATCCCGCGTCCCGTGACAGTGAACAGTCCCTTTTTCGTCCCGACATAGAGTTTCACGTTCACCCTCCAGTAAGGGCCTGCATGACGTAGACCTCGCTCGCGTCGCGCACCGGCTCGCCCAGCCTCTCGCGGTCGCGCACGCGCTGGCCGTCCACGAACACGACCACGTGCTTGCGCAGGTGGCCCTGCTCGTCGAGGACATAGCCGCGCGCCTGCGGCTGCGCGGCGAACACCTGCGACAGCACCTCGCCTAGCGTCCCGGCGGCGACCTCGGTTTCGGGGCAGTTCACGTGGCGCTGCAGGTTGGAGGTGAAAATGACGCGCGGCATGGCGGTGCTAGGCGCGGAGCTTGAGCGCAATTTCCGCCAGTCGCCTGCCCTGCGCAATGCACAGCGTGCGCTCGGCGTCCGACACCGGCTGGTCGTCTGCCACGCCGGCAAAATGGCTCGCGCCGTAGGGCGTGCCGCCGGTGCGTGTCGCATTCAACTCGGCCTGCGTGTAGGGTAGGCCGACGATCAGCATGCCATGGTGCAGCAGGGGCAGCATCATAGACAGCAGCGTCGTTTCCTGCCCGCCGTGCATGCTCGCGGTGGAGGTGAACACGCAGGCCGGTTTTCCCGCCAGCGCGCCCTTGAGCCAGAGCGTCGAGGTGCCGTCGAGGAAGTGCTTGAGCGGCGCCGCCATGTTTCCGAAACGCGTCGGGCTGCCCAGCGCGAGCCCGGCGCAGTTTGCCAGGTCCTTCAATTCGCAGTAAGGCGCGCCCTCGGGCGGCACCGCGGGAGCGGCAGCCTGCGTGACGGGCGCGACTTGCGGCACTGTGCGCAGGAGCGCCTGGGCGCCGGGCACTCGCTCGACGCCCTCGCCGACGAGCTCAGCCATGCGCCGCACGGACCCGCCGACGCTGTAGTACAGGACCAGGATCTGCGCCATCGGCCTGTATCATACGGGCCCGATGCGCCGCATTGCACAACGCCTGGTCGAGTTCTTCCTCGCGCTGGTGCGGCGTCTGGTCCAGGACCGCGGCCTGCAGACGGCCGGATCCCTCACTTTCACTACCTTGCTCGCGCTGGTGCCGCTGATCACAGTGGCGCTCGCGCTGTCGAGCGCGTTTCCCGGGTTCGGCGACGCCATCGAGGCGCTCGGGCGATTCATCGCCGGGCAGCTGCTCCCTGAAGGCAGCGCGCGTGTCACCCGGGAGATCGGGGTCTTTGCCGACAGCGCAACGCGCATGACCACGGTCGGCCTGGTGTTCCTCGCCTTTGTGGCGCTGATGCTGATGCTCACGGTCGATGAGGTCCTCAACCGGATTTTCCGCGTGCAGCGCCGCCGCTCCCTGACACAGCGCCTGATCGTGTACTGGGCGGTATTGACGCTCGGCCCGGTGCTGATCGGCACCAGCCTGTCGATCACTTCGTTTCTCGTGGGCAGCTCCCTCGGCATGCTCGACCTCGGCGAGTTCGCCAAGGCTGCGCTAGGACTGCTGACGTTCCTGTTCACCTGTGCCGCGCTGACGATGCTCTACCTGGTGGTGCCCTTCCGGCGCATCGAGCTTCGCCATGCCTTGGCCGGCGGCATCGTCGCCGGGGTCATCTTCGAGTTCGCCAAACGCGGCTTTGCGCTGTTCATCGCCAATTTTCCCACTTACACCCTGGTCTACGGCGCCTTCGCCGCCTTCCCCATCTTCCTCATCTGGCTGTACTTGTCCTGGGTGGTGGTGCTTTTCGGCGCGACGCTCACCGCCGTGCTGCCGGCGTGGCGCGCCGAGCATGCCTTGCGCGCCGACGCGCCGGGGCGGGAGCTGTTCGATGCGCTCGCCGTGCTGCGGGCGCTGGCGCGCGCCAACGGCGCACTCGGGGTCGGGCAAATTGCGGCGCAGGCGGGCCTGACGCCCGAGCGCTGCGAGAGTGTGCTGGAGCGCTGCGCCGGCCTGGGCTGGGCGGCGCGCACCGAAAGGGATTCCTGGCTGCTGGCGCGCGACGCCGGCGCCATCCGGGTCGCCGACGTCGTCGGAGCGTTCGCCATCGACGTCGGGGCCTTGCGCGCGCAAGCCTCGCCCGCCCTCGCCGCGCATTTCGAGCGCGCCGGGGAGACGCTGACCATGACGCTGAAGGACATTGCCACCGAGGAGCCGCCCGCATGACCGACATTGACCGCCGCGAGCGCCTGATCGCCGCTCTCGACGTTCCCACCGCCGCCGAAGCGCGCGCCTATGCGGAAAAACTCGGCGACGCGGTGAAGTTCTACAAGATCGGGCTGGAACTGTTCACTTCGGGCGGTTATTTCGAGCTGCTGGAGCGGCTGCGCGCGCGCGGCGGCAAGGTGTTCGCCGACCTCAAGCTCTACGACATCCCGGAAACGGTGCGCCGCGCGGTCGCCAACCTGCGCGGCAGCGGGGCCACCTTCCTCACCGTGCATGCGGAGCGCTCCATCATGGAGGCGGCGGCAAAGGAGAAGGGGTCGCTCAAGCTCCTCGCCGTGACCGTGCTCACCAGTTTCGACCAGAAGAACCTCGCTGAAATGGGTTACGCGGGCAGCGTGGAGGACCTGGTGCTGAAGCGCGCGCGCGCCGCGCTTGAATCGGGCTGCGACGGCGTCATCGCCTCGGGGCTGGAGGCGCCGAAGATCAAGGCGGCGTTCGGCGCCAGGCTGCTGGTGGTGACACCGGGCGTGCGGCCCGCGGGCAGCGCGGCAGCCGACCAGAAGCGCACCGTGGACGTGGCGCAAGCCTTCGCCAACGGTGCGGACTACATCGTGGTCGGGCGCCCGATCCGCGACGCGGCCGACCCGCGCGCCGCCGCCGAGGCAATCCAGGCCACCATCGCCGCCTCCGTCAAGACCTGAATGCTGCAGTCCGTCCTTGGCATCGCCGGCCTGCTGCTCATCGCCTGGCTGCTATCGGAATCCCGGCGTACGGTTCCCTGGCGCGCCGTGGCGGCCGGGCTGGCGCTCGTCCTGGCCCTCGCGCTGCTGTTCCTCAAACTGCCCTACGCAAAGGACGCCTTCCTCAAGCTGAACGATCTGCTGCTGGTGCTGGAGAAGGCCACGCAGGCGGGCACGGGATTCGTCTTCGGATACCTTGGCGGCGGCACGCCGCCGTTCGCGCAGACCGACTCGGGCTCGAGCTTCATCCTCGCGTTCCGCGCGCTGCCGCTGGTGCTGGTGATCAGCGCGCTCACCGCGCTGTTGTTCCACTGGCGCGTGCTGCCGGCGGTGGTGCGCGGCATTTCCTGGCTCCTCGAGAAGACCATGCGCGTGGGCGGCGTGGTCGGACTGTCCACCGCGGCCAACGTGTTCGTCGGCATGGTGGAGGCGCCGCTCTTCGTGCGTCCGTACCTCGCGCGGGTATCGCGCGGCGAGCTGTTCGCGATCATGACCGGCGGCATGGCGTCGATCGCCGGCACGGTGCTGTTCCTCTACGCAAGCATTCTGGGCAAGGCGATGCCCGAGGCGGTGGCGCACCTGCTCATCGCATCGATCCTTTCGGCGCCGGCGGCGCTCGCAGTGGCCTTCATCATGGTGCCGCCCGAGGGCGCACTGCTGGGTGGAAGCGTCGAGGTGCAGGGGGAATACGCCAGCAGCATGGATGCCCTGACCCGTGGAACGCTGGAAGGCGCGCAGTTGCTGCTCAACATCGTCGCCATGCTGGTGGTGTTCGTGGCGCTGGTGGCACTGGTCAATCTCATCATCGCGCCCTGGACGCTGCAGGGCATGCTTGGCTGGGTTCTCGCGCCGCTTGCCTGGCTCGCCGGCATCCCATGGAACGAGGCGCAGGCGGCGGGCAGCCTGCTCGGCACCAAGACCGTGGTCAACGAGCTCGTCGCCTTTGTCGAGATGTCGAAGATGGAAGAATTCTCCGAGCGCTCACGCCTGCTCATGACATACGCGCTGTGCGGCTTCGCCAATTTCGGCAGCCTGGGGATCATGATCGGCGGCCTTGGCACGATGTGCCCGGAGCGGCGACCGGAGGTCGTGCAACTCGGGCTGAAATCCATCGTCTCCGGCACGCTCGCCACCTGCCTCACCGCCGCGATAGTGGGCATGCTCGTCTAGGCAGTTTCCCGCGTCGCAACAACGCACTGTCCAAGTCGTGCAGTTAGCGTACAATGCGCGACTTTTGTTTTTCTGATCAAGACCATGCCGCGCGCGCTCCGCAACCTCGCCATCATCGCCCACGTCGACCACGGCAAGACTACGCTGGTCGACAAACTGCTGCGTGCCACCGGCACCTTCGCCGCGCACGAGGAGCTGCAGGAGCGGGTGATGGATTCCAACGACCTGGAGCGCGAGCGCGGCATCACCATCCTCGCCAAGAACTGCGCGGTGCGCTACGAAGGCACGCACATCAACATCGTCGACACCCCGGGCCATGCCGACTTTGGCGGCGAGGTCGAGCGCGTGCTGTCAATGGTGGACGGGGTGCTGCTGCTGGTGGACGCCGTCGAAGGGCCGATGCCGCAGACGCGGTTCGTCACGCGCAAGGCGCTGGCGCTGGGCCTGAAGCCGATCGTCGTCGTCAACAAGGTGGACCGTCCCAGCGCGCGCGCGCAGTGGGTGGTGAACCAGACCTTCGACCTGTTCGACAAGCTCGGCGCGACCGAGGAACAGCTCGACTTCCCCGTGGTCTACGCTTCGGCGCTGGAAGGCTGGGCGAGCCTGGACCCGAAGCAGCGCGGTGGCGACCTGAAGCCCCTGTTCGAGGCAATCCTCAAGTACGTGCCGATGCGCGACGAAGACGCCGACGCGCCCCTGCAGCTGCAGATCTGCTCGCTCGACTATTCGAGCTATGTCGGCAAGATCGGCATCGGCCGCATCCGCCGCGGCCGCCTCAAGGCGGCGCAGGAAGTGCTGGTGCTGAACGGCCCGGATGCGCCGCCGGTCAAGGCCAAGGTCAACCAGGTCCTGATGTTCGAAGGCCTGGCGCGGGTGCAGGTCGAGCAGGCCGAAGCGGGCGACATCGTGCTGATCAACGGCATCGAGGAAGTGAGCATCGGGACCACGCTGTGCCACCCCGAGCATCCCGATGCGCTGCCGCTGCTGAAGGTGGACGAGCCGACGCTGACCATGAATTTCCTGGTCAACGCCTCGCCGCTCGCCGGTCGCGAAGGCAAGTACGTCACCAGCCGGCAGATCCGCGAGCGGCTGGAGCGCGAAACCAAGAGCAACGTGGCGATGCGCGTGGAATACCCCGACGACACCGATACCTTCATCGTGCACGGCCGCGGCGAGCTGCACCTGACGATCCTGCTGGAGAACATGCGCCGCGAGGGCTACGAGATCGCCGTGTCGCGCCCGCGCGTGGTGTACAAGGAAATCGACGGCGTGCGCTGCGAGCCCTTCGAGGTCCTGACGGTGGACGTGGAGGAGGTCAATCAGGGCGGCGTAATGGAGGAACTGGGCCGGCGCCGCGGCGAGCTGCTCGACATGCAGCCCGACGGCAAGGGGCGCGTGCGCCTCGATTACCGCATCCCGGCGCGCGGCCTGATCGGCTTCCAGGGCGAGTTCATGACCCTCACGCGCGGCACCGGCATCATGAGCCACGTGTTCGACGAGTACGCGCCGGCGAAGGCCGAGGAAATGGCCGAGCGCAGGAACGGCGTGCTCGTGTCGCAGGACGACGGCGTGGCGGTGGCCTACGCGATCTGGAAGCTGCAGGAGCGCGGGCGCATGTTCGTGAGCCCCGGCGAGCCCGTGTACGAGGGCATGATCGTGGGCATCCACAGTCGCGACAACGACCTGGTGGTGAACCCGATCCGCACCAAGCAGCTCACCAACATCCGCGCCTCGGGCAAGGACGAGGCCATCGACCTCGTGCCGCCGATCGGCCTGACGCTGGAGTACGCGGTGGAGTTCATCGCCGACGACGAGCTGGTGGAGATCACGCCTAAATCCATCCGGCTGCGCAAGCGCTTCCTGCAGGAAAACGAGCGCCGGCGCGCGGAAAGGGCGGCAGCTTAAGGCTGCCGCGGCGCCGCTGCCTAGGCCGGCGGCACCGCCGCCCACCACTCTTCGGCTTCGCGCTGGGTCCAGCGCAGCTCTGCAGACAGCGCCTCGAAGGCTTCCACCAGGTCGGCCACGCGCTGCGGCCGGTCTTCACGCTTCTTCTCCAGGCAGGCGGCGACCAGGATGTCCAGTTCCACAGGGATTGCCTGGGACGCGACGCTCGCGACCCGCAACGGCTCCTCGTTGAGGATCCGCGTCGTGAGCGTCAAGTCGTCCGGCGCCTCGAAGACCTTCTTTCCGGTCAGCATGAAGTAGGCCACCGCGCCCACCGCGTAGATGTCGGCGCGGGCGTCGACGTCGGCGGGATTGCGCAGGCGCTCGGGCGCCATGTAGAGCGGCGTCCCGAGGATGCGCAGGCTGCGCGTCAGGTCCCGGCTGTGGGGGGCGGCGATGTTCTTCACCAGGCCGAAATCGAGGATCTTCACCACGTCGTATTCGCCGCCGCGCCGGCACACCATCAGGTTCTCGGGCTTGACGTCGCGGTGCACCAGGCCCTTGGCGTGCGCCTCGGCGAGGCCGGCGCAGACCTGGCGCAGGAGGTACACCGCCCGCGCCACCGGCACCTCCCCGCTGCGCGCCACCAGGTTGGCGGCAGTGATGCCGTCGAGGTACTCCATGGCGTAGTAGAACTGGCCGTCGCTGGTGCGCCCGTAGTCGAAGATTTCCACGGTGTTCGGGTGCGCGAGGCTGCTGGCGAGCTGCACCTCGCGCTCGAACCTGGCGATCATCTCGTCGCTGGCGCGGGCGCGCTTGAGCAATTTGACCGCCGCGGGACGCTTGAGCAGGTCGTGGCGCGCCAGGTAGACGTCCGCCATGCCGCCCTCGCCGATGTGCCGTCCCAGCACATAGGCGCCCAGGCGCCGTCCTCCCCCCAGCGCATTCCACAGTTGCAGCATCGACACCAGCGCCGCGAGGGCGGCGAGCACCAGCGCGCCGAACACCGCGCCGAAAGCGATGCGCAGGAAGCGCAGCGGGGCGTAGGCCTCGGCTGCCGAGAGCTTGATCGCCAGGCCGATGCCGTACTCGGGCAGGGAGCGCCAGACCGCGATGACCTCCTCGCCACGCGCGTTGACGAAGGGCTCGAGTACCACCCCATCGTTCCCGGGAGCCGCCAGGCGCAGCAGCGAAGCCGTGGTTTCGCCGGCGCGCGCTGGATTGAGCACCACGCCGCGCGCATCGAAGGCGAATACCTCGCCGCTCTCGCCCAGCCGGCCGGAGGCCTCCGCGTAGCGCGCTGCCGCTTCGCGAATGCGTGCGTTGCGCTCGGCGGCCGGCGCATCCTCCAGCCGTTCCTCGAGCGTGACGCGCAGCGCCGCGGCGTGGGTGGCGAGCAGCGCGCGCATCGAGCCCGCGCGCATGTCGCGCAGCGACTCTTCCACCGCGCGATAGGTCCAGGCGCCGAGCGCAACCAGGATGAGGCAGGCCAGCGCGACGACGGCGACACGCCCTGGCGTGGACAGCAGCCCGCCGCCCGCGGCGCGCGCGCCCACGGGCTCGATGTGGGTGTCGCCGGCGGTTTCGGTGGGCGGCTGGCTCAGGGAATGGGTACGGCGGCGAGGAGTTGCGCGCCGACGTCCACGCGGCGCGCGGCGTCATGCGCCGGTCGCAACCGGTGCGCCGCCACGCCCGGCAGCACGGCCTGCACGTCCTCCGGGATCACCTTGTCGCGGCCTTCCAGCAGCGCCCAGGCGCGCGCCGAGTGCACCAGCGCGAGCGCTGCGCGCGGCGAGAGGCCCGCGACGTAGTCGGGCGAGCGCCGCGTGTGCTCGACGATCGCCTGCACGTAGTCCAGCAGCGCCGGCGCGACATGCACGCGCTGCGCATTGGATTGCTGCTCGACCAGTTCGGCCGGGCTCATGCAGGGCTCGAGCGTGGCCAGCATGTCCCGCCGGTCGCTGCCGGCAAGCAGCGCGCGCTCGGCGTCGCGGTCCGGATAGCCGAGTTCGATGCGCATGAGGAAGCGATCGAGCTGCGATTCGGGCAACGGGAAGGTGCCCACGTGCTCGGAAGGATTCTGCGTGGCAATGACGAAGAAGGGCTCGGGGAGCTTGCGCGTCTCGCCCTCGACGGTCACCTGGTGCTCTTCCATCGCCTCGAGCAGCGCACTTTGCGTCTTGGGCGTGGCGCGGTTCACTTCGTCGGCGAGGATCACCTGCGCGAAGATCGGCCCCGGGTGGAACTTGAAGGTGCCGCTGTCGCGCTCGTAGACCGACACGCCGATGATGTCCGCAGGCAGCATGTCGCTGGTGAACTGGATGCGCTGGAAATGCAGTCCCAGTGCGCGCCCCAGCACGTGCGCCAGGGTGGTCTTGCCGACGCCCGGCAGGTCCTCGATCAGCAGGTGGCCGCGCGCGATCAGGCAGGCGAGCGCGAGCCGCACCTGCGTTTCCTTGCCGAGGATCACCTGTCCCGCCACCTCGATCAGGCGCAGCAGCGGCGAATTCGCCGCCGGCGCTTTGAACTGTGTTTTCAGGAGCATGGCCCGATTGTACAGGCCCACGCGGTATGATCCGGCGCAGCATGGCGAGCGCATTCATCACGCATCCGGACTGCCTGAAGCACGATATGGGTGCGTGGCATCCCGAGCGCCCCGAACGGCTCACCGCCATCGAAGACCAGCTGATCGCCTCCGGGCTCGGGCAGCATCTTGCGCGCTACGAGGCGCCGCTGGCCACCGACGAGCAGCTGGCGCGAGTGCATCCGCTCGAGTACGTGCGCGCGATCCGCGACGCCGCGCCCGAATCGGGCACCGTGCACCTCGACGCGGACACGGCGATGAACCCGCATACCCTGCGCGCATCGCTGCGCGCCGCCGGCGCGGCGGTGCTGGCAACCGACCTGGTGATGCGCGGCGAGGCCGACAGCGCCTTTTGCAGCGTGCGCCCGCCTGGGCACCACGCCTGCCGCGCGC
This sequence comes from Betaproteobacteria bacterium, assembly GCA_031391655.1. GTDB lineage: Bacteria > Pseudomonadota > Gammaproteobacteria > Burkholderiales > SG8-39 > JAABQT01. The sequence continues at coordinate 1,777 of JANMUO010000087.1, read as the reverse complement.
GGCCGATGGGATTCTGCATCTTCAACAACGTCGCCATCGCTGCGCGCCATGCGCGCCATGCGCATGGCGTGGAGCGCGTGGCGATCATCGATTTCGACGTGCACCACGGCAACGGCACCGAGGAAATCTTCCAGAACGACCCGCATGTGCTGATGGCCTCGACCTTCCAGCATCCGTTCTATCCCTACAGCGGTACCGAGGATCCGGCGCCGAACATGATCAACGTGCCGCTGCCGGCGGGCGCGGGCACGCGCCAGTTCCGCGAAGCGGTGGTGGAGAGCTGGATCCCGGCGCTGGACGGCTTCAAGCCGCAGCTGGTGCTTTTCTCGGCCGGCTTCGACGCGCACACCGAAGACGACATGGCGATGCTGCGCTTCTCGGATGCCGACTATGCGTGGGTGACGGAGCAGGTCAAGGGAGTGGCCGACCGGCACGCGGGCGGGCGCATGGTCTCGACGTTGGAGGGCGGTTATGCGCTGTCGGCCCTGGGTCGCAGCGTGGTGCAGCATTTGCGGGTGATGGCGGGGCTGGATCGCTGAAACACGGCGTAGAATCCCAAGCATGTTTTTCCTCGCCCGCCTGATCTCGACCAGCTGCCGCTCCCTGGCGGCGATGATCGGTTTCGCGCGGACGGGCGGCGGCGGGCGGCTTGGCCGTTCGGGATGCCCGGATGATCGGATGGTGACGGCTCGTCTGCTTTCCTTCCGCATTCCTCTCGCTTCCGCATCCCCAGTTCCGCAGCTCCGCCGGCCAAGCCGGCGTCGTTTCCCATGACAAGACAGGAGGAAGGTATGAACCGCAGATCGTTCCTGAAATCGGGCGGCGCCGCGGCAGCGGTATCGGCGCTCCCCTGGCGCGCAGCGCTCGCCGCCGAGGGCTGGCGCAGCTACGAGGTGGTCACGCGGGTCGAAGTGCTTGCGCCGCGCGGCGTGTCGCGCGCCTGGGTGCCGCTGCCTCTGTCCGAGGACACGGCGTGGCACAAGGCCGTCGGCAATGCCTGGAGCGGCAACGCCGCGCAGGCGCGCATTGTCAGCGACGGCAAGTACGGTGTGGGCATGCTGTACGCCGAATGGGGCGCCGGCCAGAGTGCGCCGATGATCGAGGTCACGAGCCGCTTCCTGACGCACGAGCGCACCGCCGACCTGTCGCGGTTCGACGCGGCCATCGGGCGGCTGCCGGCCGACGACTACGCCTTCTATACCGCGGCGACGGAGATGATCCCCACCGACGGCATCGTGCGCAAGACCGCGCAGGACATCACCAAGGGCGAGCGCAGCGACATCGGCAAGGCGCGCGCCATCTACGAATGGGTGGTGGACAACACGTTCCGCGACCCGAAGACCCGCGGCTGCGGCTGGGGCGACATCAAGAGCATGCTGGAAAGCGGCAACCTGGGCGGCAAGTGCGGCGATCTCAACGCCATGTTCGTGGGGCTGGCGCGCTCGGTGGGCGTGCCGGCGCGCGACGTGTACGGCCTGCGCGTTGCGCCATCCAAATACGGTTACAAGAGTCTGGGCACGGGTTCGCCCAACGTCTCGCGCGCGCAGCATTGCCGCGCGGAGTTCTACGCGGCGGGCCACGGCTGGGTGCCGGTGGATCCGGCGGACGTGAGGAAAGTGGTGCTGGAGGAGCCGCCGGGGAACCTGCCGGTGGGTGACGCCAAGGTGGCGGCAGCGCGCAAGCGCCTGTTCGGCGGCTGGGAGATGAACTGGCTCGCCTACAACATGGGGCACGACGTGAAGCTGCCCAATTCGAGCGGCCCGAAAATCCCCTACCT
>JANMUO010000342.1:0-3194 GCA_031391655.1 Betaproteobacteria bacterium | reverse complement strand
TCCGGCAAGGCGCAGGCGCACCTCGCCACGCTCTACGAGCTGTTCAAGGCGCTGCACGCGGCGCGCGTGCAGCGCGGCGCGATCGATTTCGAGACCGTGGAAACGCGCATGGAGTTCGACCCCGACGGCAAGATCCGGCGCATCTTCCCCGAGGCGCGCAATGACGCGCACCGCTTGATCGAGGAGTGCATGCTGGCGGCCAACGTCTGCGCCGGCGAGTTCCTTGCCGCGCGCGGCCAGCCGGCGTTGTACCGCGTGCACGACGTGCCGGCGGCCGACCGCGTCGGCGCGCTGCGCGAGTTCTCGCCGAACTGGGATTGCAGCTGCCCGGCGGCGACAAGCCCAGGCCCAAGGACTACGCGCAGTTGATCGAGCGCATCAAGGCGCGGCCCGATTTCGCGCTGCTGCAGACCATCCTGCTGCGCTCGCTCAAGCAGGCCGTCTACACGCCGGAGAACCTCGGGCATTTCGGCCTCGCCTTCGACGCCTACGTGCATTTCACCTCGCCGATCCGGCGCTACCCGGACCTGCTGACCCACCGCGGCATCAAGGCCGCGCTCGCCGGGCGCCGCTACGAGGAGGGCGCGGACTGGATGGAGCTCGGCCGGCACTGCTCGGAGACCGAGCGGCGCGCCGACGACGCCAGCCGCGACGTGGAGAGCTTGCTGAAGTGCCACTACATGCAGGACCAGGTGGGCAACGTGTTCCATGGCGTGATCTCCGGGGTGACTCCCTTCGGCCTGTTCGTCACGCTGGACGAGTATTTCGTGGACGGCCTGGTGCACATCTCCGAACTGGGCAAGGACTACTTCGAGTTCGATGCCGCGCGCCACATGCTGCTCGGCAGCCGCACCAAGAAGCGCTACCGGCTCTCCGACCGCATGAAGGTGAAACTGGTGCGCGTGGACCTGGACAGCCGCAAGATCGATTTCGTGCCGGCGTGAGCGAGCCCCGCATCCTGTTCGGCTTTCACGCGGTGCAGGCCCGGCTGAGGGCGGACCCGAAGTCCTTGCTCGAGCTGTTCCTCGACGAGGCACGGCACGACGGGCGCATGAAGGACCTGGCGAAGTCCGCCGAGCGCGCCGGCGTCAAGGTGATGAAGGTGCCGGCGGACCGCCTGGACGGGTTCCAGGGCGGGGGACGGCATCAGGGGGTGGTGGCCCGGGTGCAACTGAAGGCCCTGAGCCACAGCCTGGATGAGATCCTGGAGAACGTTAAGGGACCGCCGCTCCTGCTGCTGCTGGATGGCGTGACGGATCCGCACAATCTCGGGGCCTGCCTCAGGGTCGCCAATGCGGCTGGCGTGCATGCCGTCGTCGCGCCGAAGGACCGTGCCGCCGGAATCAGCGCCGTGGTGTCCAAAGTGGCCAGCGGCGCTGCCGAGGTCACGCCGTACGTCATGGTGACCAACCTCGCCCGTACCATCGACGAGATCAAGGAACGCAATATCTGGGTCATCGGGACCGACGAGAGGGCCGAACAATCGCTGTTCAAGGCGGACCTGCCCGATGCGGCGGCCTGGGTGCTGGGGGCGGAGGGCGAGGGCATGCGGCGCCTGACGCGCGATAAATGCGATTTGCTGGTGCGCATCCCCATGTCCGGGGAGGTCGGGAGCCTGAACGTGTCGGTAGCCACCGGGATCTGCCTGTTCGAGTCGGTGCGCCGCAGGCTGCCCAAGCCCTAGATTTTGCTGTAGAATCCGCGCCCTTCCTTGCTACACCGCATTCGCATGGCGGGTAGCTCACCCATAAGGAGAATCACCGAATGCGGCATTACGAAATCTGTTTCATCGTCCATCCGGACCAGAGCGAGCAGGTGCCCGCGATGATCGAGCGCTATAAGAGCGTGATCGCGCAGCGCACCGGCACCGTGCACCGCCTCGAAGACTGGGGCCGGCGCCAGCTGACCTACCCGATCGCCAAGGTGCACAAGGCGCACTACGTGCTCATGAACATCGAGTGCGACCAGGAGACGGTCAACGAGCAGGAGCATTCGTTCAAGTTCAGCGACGCCGTGCTGCGCCACCTCATCGTCAAGATGACCAAGGCGGTGGTGGCGCCCTCGCCGATGATGAAGGAGGAGAAGTCCCGCTCGGTGATGGAGCGCGGCGCCGAAACGCGTCCCGCCGAGGCCAAACCCGCTGAGGCCGCCGAGGCCCCCGCGGCCCCCGCGGCCTGAACCAGGTCAGGATTCGCGGCCGGCTGATCGAGCTCGGAGCCCTGCGGCACACGCCCGCAGGCGTCCCGGCCCTCGAGTTCAAGCTGCGCCATGCGTCCGAACTGACAGAAGCCGGAACGAAACGACAAGTGAGCGCCGAGATCCCCGCCATCGCCTTCGACGTGCTGGCCCGCCTGCTCGCCGGCACGGCACTGGAGCACGCGCTCGAGGTGGAAGGTTTCCTGTGTGCGAAGAGCCGGCGTTCCAAGAAGCTGGTGCTGCACGCGACCCGCATTGAATTCATAGAAGGAGAGTAACCATGCCCCCGCCGCGCAGAGGCAAAGGCAAGTTGAAAGGCAAAGGCAAGTTCGGCAAGGACAAGAAGGACCGCGGGCAGCGGGCGCTCTTTCGCCGCCGCAAGTTCTGCCGCTTCACCGCCGACAAGGTCGAGTGGATCGACTACAAGGACATCGAGGTGTTGAAGGATTTCATCAACGAGAACGGCAAGATCATCCCGGCGCGCATCACCGGGACGGCGGCCCACTACCAGCGCCAGCTCTCGGCGGCCATCAAGCGCGCCCGCTTCCTCGCGCTGCTGCCCTATACCGACCTGCACTGAGGACCCCGAGCCATGCAAGTGATCCTTCTGGAAAAAGTGGGCAACCTGGGCAACCTGGGCGACGTGGTCAAGGTGAAGGACGGCTACGCGCGCAACTTCCTCATCCCGCAGGGCAAGGCCAAGCGCGCCACCGAATCCAACCTGAAAGCCTTCGAGGCGCGGCGCGCGGAACTGGAGAAGGCGCAGGCCCAGACGCTCGCCGAGTCGCAGGCGCGCGGCGCCAAGCTCGACGGGCTCACCCTGCAGATCGTGCAGAAGGCGGGCGTGGACGGGCGCCTGTTCGGCTCGGTGACCAACTACGACATCGTCGAGGCGCTCAAGGCGCAGGGCCATGAAGTCGAGCGCGCGATGATCCGCATGCCGGACGGCCCGATCAAGCAGGTCGGGGACGTGCACCTGCAGGTGCAGCTGCATACCG
>JANMUO010000329.1:0-4856 GCA_031391655.1 Betaproteobacteria bacterium | reverse complement strand
GCCCTCGATCGGCTGGAACACGATGTGCGGCAGGTTGATGCCGATGATGTTGGTGCCGTCGCCGGCGAGCTGGTTCATCTGCGACCACATCAGTCCGCCACCCGCGCCTGGCTTGTACTGGATGATGGTCTCGATCCCCGGGCAGCGCTTTTTCAGCACCACCTGCTGGTGGCGGCCCGAGAGGTCGGACTCGCCGCCGGCGGGAAACGCCTGCCAGTAGTTGATGCTCTTGTCGGGGCAGGCCTGCGCCAGCGCCAGCGGCGCCGCGAGCATGCAAAGGAGGGCGGTGAACATTCTCATGGGACAGGTCTCCTGAGTGCGATAGGATTTCAATGTTGGCGATGACAAAAATGCGCTTGGGCGCATCTTACCTTGCCGCGATTCTCCTGATCGCGCTGGCGCTGCATGCCTGCGGCGGCGGCGGGGGAGATGCGCCGCCGCCGGTGCCGGTGGATGTGCAGCCGCCGGCGCTCGGGGTGCAGCGGGTGTTTCCGAATCTCAGTTTCGTCAACCCGGTGGCGATGCTGCAGGCGCCGGGAGACCCTACGCGCTGGTTTGTGGTGGAGCAGGCCGGGCAGGTGCTGGTCTTCAACAACGATCCTGCGGTTACCACTGCCACTCCGTTCCTGAACATCAATGATGGTCGCGTCGATGGGACCGGCGAGATGGGGCTGCTCGGGATGGCGTTCCACCCCGATTTCCCGGCTGATCCGCGCGTGTACGTCCACTACACGAATACGGACGCCGGGCGCGTCTCACGCATCTCGGAATTCAAGTCGACCAACCTAGGGCTGACGCTGGATGCGAACCCGGAGCAGATATTGCTCGTCATCAACCAGCCTGAGGCCAACCACAACGGCGGGCATCTCGCGTTCGGACGAGACAGATTCCTGTACATCGGCATGGGCGACGGTGGCGGTGGAAATGATCAAGGCCCTCCTGGCAATTCGCATGGCCCGATTGGCAATGGGCAAAACATGCGGACGCTCCTCGGCAAGATGCTGCGCATAAGCGTAGATCCTGCGGTGGGCTATGCGATTCCGGTGGGAGGCAATGCGTTCCCCTCCACAAATCCCCTATGCGGAACAAACGGCACTGGGCCGCAAGATTGCCCGGAAATCTATGCCTCAGGATTTCGCAATCCCTGGCGCTGGAGCTTCGACCGGCAGACTGGAGAACTGTGGTTGGGCGACGTCGGGCAGGGCATGCTCGAGGAGATCGATCGCGTGACGGCGGGCGGCAACTACGGCTGGGTCTGCTTCGAGGGCACTCGGGCCACTGGTTTGCCCTGCGGCATGGAGCCAAACTTGCAACCGCCAGTCGCCGAGTACGGCCGCACAGCAGGTACAACGGTCACCGGGGGCTACGTGTACCGCGGCACCGTGATGCCCGGCCTCGTCGGGCGCTACGTGTTCGGAGATTTCGGCAACGGCCGGATCTGGCACATCGCCGGAAACACTCAGCCGACCATCACGGTCAGCAGTGGTTTTGACACCGGACTCAACATCTCTTCGTTCGGCGAAGGCGCCGACGGCGAGTTGTACATGGTGCACTACGGTGGACAGCTTTATCGATTGACCGGCTCCTGAGTCACGCCGCCGCGCGCCTGGACGCTCCGCGCACCGCATCCGCCACTGCGGCACCAACCTCGGAAGTGGAAGCCTTGCCCTTCATGTCGGGCGTATGCGGGCCCTCGATGATCACGCGCTCGATGGCGTGCACCACATCCGCCGCCGCCTTGGGATGCCCGAGGTGCTCGAGCATCAGCGCGCCGGACCAGATCTGGCCGATCGGATTGGCGATGTTCTTCCCGGCGATGTCGGGCGCCGAGCCGTGCACCGGCTCGAAGATCGAAGGCGCGGTGCGCTCCGGGTTGATGTTGCCCGAGGGCGCAATGCCGATGGTGCCGGCAGTGGCAGGGCCGAGGTCCGACAGGATGTCGCCGAAGAGATTCGAGGCGACGATGACGTCGAAGCGGTCCGGATTGAGCACCATCTGGATGGACAGGCCATCGACGTGGTACTGGTCGGTCTTCACGTGCGGGTACTGCTTTTTCATCTCCGCGAAGCGCTCGTCCCAGTAGGGCATGGTGATCGAGATGCCGTTGGACTTGGTGCAGGAGGTGAGATGTTTCTTTCGGATCTGCGCCAGCTCGAACGCGTACTTCATGATGCGGTCCACGCCTCGGCGCGAAAACACCGACTGCTGCGTCACCACTTCGTGCTCGGTGCCTTCGAACATGCGGCCGCCGACGTTGCCGTATTCACCCTCGGTGTTCTCGCGGATCACCAGGTAATCGATGTCGCCGGGCTTGCGGTTGGCGAGCGGGCAGGGCAGGCCCTCGAACAGGCGCACCGGGCGCAGGTTCACGTACAGGTCGAACCAGCGGCGGAAGTTGATGAGCAGGCCCCAGGCCGAGATGTGGTCTGGGACGATCGCCGGATTGCCGACCGCACCGAAGTAGATGGCGTCGAACTGGCGCAGGATCTGCGGCGCGTCCTGCGGGCACATGCGGCCGTGCGCCTTGTACCAGTCGCAGCTCCAGTCGAATTCTTTCCACTGGAAGCGCAGGCCGTGCTTCGCCCCGGCGGCCTCCATCACGCGCACGCCTTCGGGCATCACTTCCCGGCCGATGCCATCGCCGGCGATCACTGCGATTTTGTATTCTTTCATGGCCGCGAGTATAGCTAGAATCGGGCGGTGAAATTCGCCGCCATCGAGACCTCCACCGAGTGGTGCTCGGTCGCCCTGTGGCGCGACGGCGAGCTCGCGGCGATCGAGGAGCGCGCCGGCCATCGCCACGGCGAGCTCGCCCTGCCGATGCTCGGCCAACTGCTGGCGGCCGCGCGCCTGTCGGCTGCGGACCTCGACGCGGTGGCCTTCGGCTCGGGGCCGGGATCCTTCACCGGGCTGCGCATCGCCTGCGGCATCGCACAAGGACTCGCGTTCGCGCGCAGCCTGCCCGTACTCGGCATCTCCTCGCTCGAGACGCTGGCCGAGGAATGCGGCGCGCCGCGCGTCGTCGCCTGCCTCGATGCGCGCATGGGCGAGGTATATTATTCAGCGCTCGAGAAGCGCGGTGCGCGCTGGGAAGAAGTGGTCCCCGCGCAATGCGCGGCGCCGTCGGCGCTGGCGCAACCGCCGGGGGAGGGCTGGGTGGGGTGCGGCAGCGGCTTTGGCGCCTATGGCGCGATGGGGATGGCCCACGTCTATCCCGAGATCCATCCGGGCGCGGCGGCGCTGGCGCGGCTGGCCGCGCCGCGGCTCGCTGCAGGAGAGGGCGTGGACGCGGCCGAGGCAGCGCCGCGCTACCTGCGCGACAAGGTCGCGCTGACCACCCAGGAGCGCCAGCAGCGGTGAGCGCCGTCCTCAAGCAGGCCCCGCAGATTTCGCCGATGGCCGAGGCCGACCTCGATGCAGTGCTGGCGATCGAGCAGGCGGTCTACACCCATCCCTGGACGCGTGGCAATTTCGCCGATTCGCTGCGCGCCGGCTACCGGTGCTGCACCTGGCGCATGGGCAGCGAGCTGGTGGGCTATTTCGTACTGCTCGGCGCGGCGGGCGAGGCACACCTGCTCAACCTGTCGATCGCCGAATCGCGCTGGCGCCGCGGGCACGGCGCGGCGCTGCTGCGCGAAGCGATGCGCGTGGCACGCGAAGGCGGCGCGACGGATATTTTCCTGGAAGTGCGGCCGAGCAATCTGGCGGGGAAGGCGTTGTATGAACGATTCGGGTTCAGGAAGATTGCTCAAAGGAGGGGTTACTACCCATCACACCAAGGACGCGAAGACGCACTCGTCCTCAGTTGTTCCTTATGAGCCGTCGCAGTGAAATCCTTGCCGAAATGGGGCTAGCACCGGTCTGGCGGCTGAAAAGTCAAACGCGTCCCCCGGTTTCCGCAACAACGGCGGAAACCGGGGGATCGAGGGAAGAGCAAATCAAAGGCATGGATTGGGCGGCCTTGAAGACCGCCGTCAAAGGATGTACGGCGTGCGGATTGCGTGCCGGCTGCACCCAGACGGTCTTTGGTGTTGGGGATGAATCTGCGCAGTGGATGCTGGTCGGCGAGGCCCCCGGCGCGGAAGAAGACAAGCTGGGCGAGCCCTTCGTCGGCCAGGCCGGCAAGCTCCTCGATAGCATGCTCGCCGCCATCGGCCTGCGGCGCGACAAGAACGTCTTTATCGCCAACGTGCTGAAGTGCCGGCCGCCGGGCAACCGGAATCCGGAGCCGGGAGAGGTGGCGAAGTGTTCGCCGTACCTGCAGCGGCAGATCGAGTTGGTGCAGCCGAAGCTGATCCTGGCGATGGGGCGGTTCGCGGTGCAGGCGCTGCTCAATACCGAGGCGACGATCGCCAGCCTGCGCGGCACGGTGCACCAGGTGCACGGGGTGCCGCTGGTCGTGACTTACCACCCGGCCTACCTGCTGCGCAATCTCCCGGACAAGGCGAAGGCCTGGGCGGACCTGGTGTTCGCGAAGAGGACGATCGCCGGGAGCTAGTGTTTGTCCGAGCGCGCGATTTCGAGCAGCGCCTCGATCTCGGCCTTGTGCACGTGCCGGTTGCGCCGGTACCAGAACATCACCAGCGTCATGGTGCCGGCGACGAACAGGCCAAACAGGGCGATCACGGTGTAGATGCTGAAGCCGGCGGCGAGGAGCGCCGAGTAGGAAGCGATCATGATGAGGATCGAGGTGTTCTCGTTGAAGTTCTGCACGGCGATGGAGCGCCCGGCGCCCATGAGGTTGTGGCCGCGGTGCTGCAGCAGCGCGTTCATTGGCACCACGAAATAGCCCGCCAGCGCGCCGATGAGCACCATCAGCGGCATGGCGATCAGCGCGTCGTGCACGAAAATCATGC
>JANMUO010000311.1:0-10021 GCA_031391655.1 Betaproteobacteria bacterium | reverse complement strand
TGCTTGCGCGGCACTACCCGCCGCGGCCGGGCGGCCGCAACGAGCTGCCCGACAGGCCAATGGTGCTGTAGCCAATGAGCGCCGCGGCGTGGTACCGGGACCGCGACGCGCGCTCGCTGATCGCTTTCGGTTACCTGCCCTGGCTTGGCGGCCTGAATCTCGCATGGGAGACGGCCCAGCTTCCGCTGTACACGTTGTGGAGCGAGGCATCGGCCGGCACCATTGCATTTGCGGTCGCGCACTGCACGGCTGGCGATATCGCGATCGGCACGGCCGCGCTCACCATGGTTCTCGTAGTGGGGCGCGAGCGCGCCCTTTCGCAGTGGCGCTGGTGGCGCATCGCGGTCTGGACCGCGCTTGCGGGCGCGGCGTACACCGTGTTCAGCGAGTGGAGCAACACCGCCATCCTGGGCAGCTGGGCCTACTCCGGGCTGATGCCAACGCTCGAAGTGGCGGGAATTGAAATCGGCTTGTCGCCCCTGCTGCAGTGGCTCGTGCTGCCGCCGCTCGCCTTGTACCTCGCTGGATGCGATCGCGCCAGGTAGTGCGAGTGGCGTAGCTATGAAAGCCGCAATTCGGCGCGCGCACTCGCCACCACTTGCACGGCGGAACTCGTCGCCAGGCCAGCCATAAGCAGAGCCACTGCGACATCAGGCCAGACGCTCGACGTGCCGAGGACTCCCGCCGCGGCAGCAAGGACGGCGAGATTCGATATCGCGTCGTTGCGCGTGCACAGCCAGACGGAGCGCATGTTGGCGTCGCCATTGCGGTAGGCGTAGAGGAGCCAGGCTACGCTGAGATTGGCCACCAGCGCGAGAGCACCTACCACACCCATGGTGAATGCTTCGGGCGGCTGGCCGAGCCACAGTCGCCAACCGGCGAACGCGAACACGCCGATGCCATAGGCGCCCATCGCCAGGCCCTTCGCCAGCGCGGCGCGCGAAGACCATAGCCCGCCCGCGGCAATGGCCGCGAGGCTCAATCCGTAGTTGGCGGCATCGCCGGCGAAGTCCACCGCGTCGGCGGCCAGGGCCGCCGAGCCGGAGGTCGCGCTTGCGGCGAGCTCCACCAGAAACATCGCCGCATTGACCACGAGCGCGATCCACAGGACCTTGCGGTATCCTGCGTCGGCTGGCGGCGTGGGGCAGCAATCGGCGCTCATGACACCGGCATTAGAAACCTACTACCCGCTATAGAGTCAAGCGCATGAAAATCGGCGAGCTGGCCCGCAATGCGGGCGTGGACGTGCAGACGGTCCGCTACTATGAAAAGGCCGGCCTGATCGCGCCTCCCGGGCGCACCGCCTCGGGGTACCGGGCCTATGGACCGGAGGCGCTGGAACGGCTGACTTTCATCCGCCATTGCCGGTCGCTCGACATGGCGCTTGCCGACGTGAAACGCCTGCTGGCGCTGTCGCGCGACAAGACGGTGTCCTGCGACGAGGTGAATGCGCTGGTCCACGTGCACCTGGAACGCGTGCGCGCCAAGCGCGCGGCGCTCGAGGCGCTGGAAAAGCAGCTCACGAGCCTCGATGCACAATGCGCGAGCGGGCATCGGGTCGCGGATTGCGGCATCCTCGAAGAACTGATTCACGCGGCGCACGGCGAGGCCTGCGCCTGCCACCCAGCGGTGCGCGGCAAATGATCGCCTTCGCGAAGACGGCAGGCCTTTTCGCGGTAACGGCGGTGGCCGAGATCCTTGGCTGCTACCTTGTCCTGCTGTGGCTGAACCAAGGCAAGACCATCTGGCTGCTTGCGCCAGCGACGGCAAGCCTCGCGCTGTTCGCTTTCCTGCTCACGCTGCACCCTGCCGCGGCGGGCCGCACCTACGCCGCGTACGGCTGCATCTATGTCGCGCTGGCCATCGCCTGGTTGTGGCTGGTCGAAGGCATGCGGCCCACGGCATGGGATCTTTCGGGCGTGGCGATTGCACTCGCCGGCATGGCAGTCATCGTCCTGCAGCCCCAGCCCTAGTGCCCGTGGCGGTGGTGAAGGTCGGGGTAATGCGGATGCGAGTGCACCAGTGGCTCGTGCCGGTGGCGGTGCGCATGCGGCTCGCGGCCATCCCAATCGAAATCATGTGCGTGCCCGTGATGCGCATCGTGCTGATGCTCGTGTTCGTGCTCCAGTACCTCGTGGGAATGTGCGTGCGCGTGGTGCTCCGAAATGTGCAGCCATACGCCGAGCGCCATCAGCGCGCCGGCGAGCCAGAAGGCCGTCTCCGGGCGTTCCCCCAGTAGCGCCAGCGCCAGCCCCGCGCCGAAGAACGGCGCCACCGAGAAGTAGGCGCCGGTGCGCGCGGTGCCGAGGTGGCGCAGCGCGACGATGAACAGCGTGAGGCTGATGCCGTAGCCGAGGAATCCGAGCAGCCCCGCCCACAGCCATCCTGTCGCCTGTGGCAGGGGTGCGCCGATCGCCAGTGCGAGGGAAAGGTTGACCGCGCCGGCCGCGAGCCCCTTGAGGCAAGCCAGCGTCGCTGCGTCGCCGCCGGAGACACGGCGCGTGAGGTTGTTGTCGATCGCCCAGGCGAGGCAGGCGGCGGCGACGAGCGAGGTGCCCAGGAGCCCTTCGGGTCGAGGCGCCGCTCCGGCGGACAGCAGGATGCCGCCGGCGACGATCGCGACCATCCCGGCGAACACGCGCCGGTCCACGTTCTCGCGGAACACCGTCCAGGCGATCGCTGCGGTAAGCACTGCTTCGAGATTAAGGAGCAGGGAAGCACTCGCGGCGTCGCTGTGGCTGAGCCCGTACATCAGGAGTACCGGCCCGGCCACGCCGCCGGCGAGTATCGCCGCTGCGATCCAGGGCCAGTCGCCTTTCGCGAATCCGGCTGGCTTCGCGTGCCCGGGCCTCAAGGCGATCCAGGCGGCAAGTCCGATGCCGCTGCCGAGATAGAGAATCGCCGCGAGCGCCAGCGGCGATACTTCGCCGAGCAGCAGCTTGGCGAACGGCGTGCTGGCGCCAAAGAGCGCCGCGGCGCCGAGCGCGTAGAGGACGCCGCGATTCAGGCGCAGCAGTTTTTCTCCTTCTGCTTGGGCGGGCAGGAGAGCGTGCTCGCAAGTTCCTTCACAGGTGTTGATCGTACACTTCGGGCCAAGAATGACCGTATCCATGCGCGTCAGGATCTTCGCTGCGGCCGCAGTCGTGCTGCTGCTGGTGGCGGCATACTGGCTGCTCCACGAGACCGGCACCCTGGCCACGATTGCCGACGGACAGGCGCTGCGCGAGTTCATCGTCGGACTCGGCCTCGCGGGGCCTTTCGTCGTGATCGGCCTGATGACCCTCGCCATCCTGGTGAGCCCGATCCCGAGCGCGCCGATCGCGCTGGCAGCCGGTGCGGCCTATGGGCATACTTGGGGCACGGCCTACATCGTGATTGGCGCGGAGCTTGGCGCGCTCGCCGCGTTCGGCGTGGGGCGATTGCTGGGGCACGACGCGCTGCATCGGTGGTTCGGTGATCGCCTGCCCAAGACCCGGCTTCGCTCGCAGGGCGCATTGATGGCCATCGTGTTCGCCAGCCGCCTGCTGCCTTTCGTTTCCTTCGATGTGGTGAGCTACGCCGCCGGGCTGACGACGCTGACGTTGTGGCGCTTCGCGCTGGCGACGCTCGCCGGAATACTCCCGGCAAGCTTCCTGCTCGCGCACTTCGGCGGCGAGATGGCGACCGGCGAGCTGGACAAGATTCTTTACGCCGTGCTCGCACTTGGCTTGCTGACCGGGATTCCGATGGCGGCGGTCTATCTGCGCAAGCGCGCCTAGGCAAAGAGCACGTCAGCGCTCGACAGGCAGCCCCGCCGCGCGCCACTCCGGATAGCCGTCGACGAGGCGCTTCGCCCTGAAGCCGCGCCTGCGGAGTTTCTCCACTGCTTCGAACGACATCAGGCAATAGGGCCCGCGGCAGTAGGCGATGACTTCCTTGCGCTTAGGCAGCTTTGACAGGTAGGTCTCGAGCTTCTCCACCGGTACGTTGATTGCGCCGGGCAGGTGCCCCGCTGCGAACTCCTCCGCTGGGCGCACGTCGAGCACGGTGACGAGGCCGTTTTTCAGCCGCCGGAGTACCTCGCGGGCGGGCACCGGATCGAGCTCGTCGCGGTGCGCAAGCCAGGTCTGCAGAAGTTTTTCCACGTCGGCCGCGCGATGCTCCGCGACGCCGCGAAGGGAAGACAGCAGGAGGCTCACGTCGTCGCCGGCAATGGAGTAGTAGACCCGCAGGCCTTCCTTGCGCGCGTTGACCAGGCCGGCCTGGCGCAAGGCCTGCAGGTGCTTGGACGTGTTGGCCACCGACAGGCCGGTCATCGAGGCGAGGGCGTCCACGCTGCGCTCGCCTTGCGCGACGAACTCGAGGATCTGCAGCCGGCCGGCGCTGCCGAGGGCCGCGGCGACGCGGCCGATGGCCTGGTACAGGCGTTCCTTGGGGAGCTCGCTTGACATGGTCTCGGCGAGTATTCTACTATTCAACCAATTAGTTGAATATAGGGGCGAGCATGGGCTTCACGATACCGGCGGACACCGAACTCGCGCTGCGGCTGGGCGCATTCCTCGCCGTGTTCGCCGCGCTTGCCTTGTGGGAGTTGGCTGCCCCGGCGCGTGCCCCGCGGCTGTCGCGCGCCGTGCGCTGGCGTGCCAATCTCGGTCTCGCGGTGATCAATACGCTCGTGCTGCGGGTCGTTCTGCCGAGTTCTGCGCTTGCCTTCGCGGCGTTTGCCGCCACCGAAGGTTGGGGTCTGCTCAACCGGATCGAGCTGCCTGCGTGGCTGGCGTTGCTAGCCGGTGTGGTCATTCTCGATCTCGTCATTTACTTCCAGCATGTGCTGTTCCATTCGGTACCGGCGCTCGCGCGCCTGCACGCCGTGCACCACGCGGACCCCGATTTCGACCTCACCACCGGCATCCGCTTTCATCCGATCGAGATCCTGCTCTCGACGCTCATCAAGTTCGCCGCAATCGCCGCGCTCGGCGCGCCGGTGCTCGCGGTGCTGATTTTTGAAGTGTTGCTCAATGCCACTGTCATGTTCAACCACGCCAACGTCTCCCTGCCGGCGTGGCTCGAGCCGTTGGTGCGGCGCATTCTGGTGACGCCGGACATGCACCGCACGCACCATTCGGTGATCGAGTCGGAGCGCAACAGCAACTACGGCTTCTGCCTCTCGTTCTGGGATCGCTGGCTCGGCACTTACACGGAAAATCCGCGCGGGCACCTCGAAATCGGCCTGGACGCCTGGCGCGACCCCGGCACGGTGGCGACATTGCGCGGCACCCTGGGCATGCCGTTCCAGCGCTAGTGGCCTGATCCGGCAGTTTCGCCTGCTGCGGTTGCCTGCCAGCGCGCACCTGACTAGGCTTGCGCCTCCCTGAGGAGAACCGCATGGCGCCCGTCATCGACGTCCACACCCACATGCTGAACCACGCCTGGCTGAAGCTGCTCGAGCAGCACGGCCGGCCGCGCTACACGCTGAAGGCCGTCACCGGCGGGCTGCGCGCCATTCATCTGGACGGCGCGCCGTTCATGACGCCGGTGCCCGAGATGTTCGACTGGGACCTGCGCATCCGGAACATGGACCGCGTCGGCATCGACGTCTCGGTCGTCTCGCTCACCTGCCCCAACGTGTACTGGGGCGGGGAGAAAGTGAGCCTGAAGGCCGCGCAGGTGATGAACGACGAGATGGCCAAGGCGCGCAAAGCCTGGCCCGACCGCATCCAGTGGTTCTGCTCCCTGCCCTGGCAGGTCGAGAAGGCCGCGCTCGCCGAACTCAAGCGCTGCCTGAAGGCTGGCGCCTGCGGCGTGATGGTGCTCGCCAACATCGGCGGCAAGGCGCTCACCGAGCCCGCGTTCGCGAGGATCTGGCAGGCGATCGACGACGCGAGGCTGCCGGTGCTGATCCATCCCACGGCGCCGCCGGGCGTCGGGGAAATGCAGATGGAGCAGTTCCAGCTCACCGCCTCGATCGGCTTCACCACCGACACCACGCTTGCGGTGTCGCGCATGATCTACGACGGGTTCTTCGACCGGTTCGAGAAGCTCAAGATCATCGCCAGCCATGGCGGCGGCACGCTGCCCTACCTGATCGGCCGGCTGGACCAGTGCTTCGAACACATTCCCGCCTGCCGCACCAAGATCCGGGAGAAACCGAGTCTGCACGCGCGGCGCATCTACGCCGATGCGGTGGTGTTCACCGACGAAGCGCTCGCGATGGCGGTGAGCGTGTTCGGCTCGGGAAATGTGCTCTACGGCTCGGACTACCCGCACACCATCGGCGACCCGATCGGCTGCCTTGCGCGCGTGGACCGGCTGCCCGACGGCGCGCGCAGCCGCGTGCGCGGCGAGAACGCGCTGCGGATCTTCGACTTCCGCTAGCGGGCGCTGGAGGCCAGGCGCTCGGCGCGCAGCGCGCAGCGCTCGAGGAAGCCGTCGCGGTGCAGTTCGCTCGCCGCGGGCGCGTCGAACACCGACAGCACCTCGGCGCGCAGGAACGCCTCGTCGTCGTTGTCGTGCACGAACCAGCGCAGGGACGGGGGAAAGGCGCGGATCGTCACCAGGTCGTCTTCCAGGCGTCCGACGAAGAACTCGCGGCTGAAGCCGGCGTCGCGCGTCAGCGCGGCATTGCGGATGAAATCGCCCCCTTCGCGGCATTCGCGCGAGCTGTGCGGAAGGGCCGCGGCGCCTGCGGACCACAGGACCGCCGCGGCTAGGAGCAGGAGCCGCATCGGGCCACCCTAGGCCAGCTTGGCGCCGGCGTCTATTCGCGGCGCAGCACGGCGCATTTCCGGCGGCGGGTTTAGACTCCCTGTCTTGCCCCGGGAGCGCCCATGACGATCTACTTCGACAGCACCGCCCGCAAGGTGCGCGATTTCCCGGTCTCGGAGGCCGAACGCGCCGCGCGCGTGCAGCTCGCCGCCTGCTACCGCATCTTCAACCACCTTGGCTGGGTGGAGTTGATCTTCAACCACATCACGCTGCGCGTGCCGGGTCCGCGCAGTGACGACCCCTCGCTGTTCCTCATCAATCCGTTCGGCCTGCACTACAGCGAAATCACCGCCTCGAGCCTGGTACTGATCGACGTCGAGGGCAACCCGGTGCGCGAGTCGAAGTGGCCGGTGAACCGCGCCGGCTTCGTCATCCATTCGGCGATCCACCAGCATGTCGAGCACGCGCACTGCGTGATGCACACGCATACGACGACGGGTATGGCGGTGGCTTGCCTCAAGGATGGACTCTCGCCCACCAACTTCTACGCCGCGCAGCTGCACGGCCGGGTCGCTTACCACGACTTCGAGGGCATCACGGTGGACGAACGAGAGCAGGGCCGCATGTTAAAGAGCATCGGCGTCGGGTCTGACCCTCGGCCGGCAGTGATCCTGCGCAACCACGGCCTGCTCACGTGGGGGCCGTCGCTGCCCGAGGCCTACATGATGCTGTGGACCCTGCAGCGCGCCTGCGACGTGCAGATCGCCTCGAGCAGCGCCGGCGCGCTCAACCCCATCCGGGAGGACGTGTTCGCCCAGACGGTGCGCGAGTCGGGCCCGGGGGAGAAGCGCACCTGCGATGACGTGTTCGCCGCGCTGCAGCGGCTGGTGGACGCGAAGGACCCGTCCTACCGGGATTGACGTTAACGTAAACGTCAACTAGGCTGTCCGTCCCGATGACCGACCTTTCCGAGTCCAAGAGCCTCGTCTACAAGGCGAAGCACAAGATCCGCTTCGTCACCGCGGCGAGCCTGTTCGACGGCCACGACGCCTCGATCAACATCATGCGCCGCATCCTGCAGGCCTCGGGCGCGGAGGTGATCCACCTAGGCCACAACCGCTCGGTGGACGACGTGGTGAGCGCGGCGCTGCAGGAGGACGTGCAGGGCATCGCGATTTCCTCCTACCAGGGCGGGCACCTGGAGTACTTCAAGTACATGGTGGACCTATTGCGCCAGCGCGGCGGGGCGCATATCCAGGTGTTCGGCGGCGGCGGCGGCGTGATCGTAGCCGCCGAGGTGAGGGAACTGCAGGACTACGGCTTGGCGCGCATCTACTCGCCCGAGGACGGCCAGAAGATGGGCCTGCAGGGGATGATCAACGACATGCTGGCGCGCTGCGACTTCGACGTGGCGCGGCATGCGCCGAAGAAACTTGCGGTGGGCGATGCCCGCGCCCTGGCACAGGTGATCAGCGCACTCGAACTGGGCGAATACGCGGACAAGGCTGGACTGGCAGCCGCGGCGAAGGCGAACCCAGCCCCCGCGCTCGGCATCACCGGCACCGGCGGCGCGGGCAAGAGCTCGCTCACCGACGAGCTGGTGCGGCGCTTCCGGCTGGACCAGCAGGATCGGCTGAAGATCGCCATCCTGTCGGTGGACCCGACGAGGAAGAAGACCGGCGGTGCGCTGCTCGGCGACCGCATCCGCATGAACGCGATCGGCGGCCCCAATACGTTCATGAGATCCCTTGCCACGCGTGACTCAGGTGCGGAGATTGCGCAATGCCTGCCCGACGCCATCGCCGCGTGCCGCGCGGCGGGCTACGACCTGGTCATCGCGGAGACCTCCGGCATCGGCCAGGGCAACGCGGCCATCGTGCCACTGGCGGATGCGACGCTCTACGTGATGACGCCCGAGTTCGGCGCCGCGAGCCAGCTCGAGAAGATCGACATGCTGGATTTCGCCGACTTCGTGGCGATCAACAAGTTCGACAGGCGCGGGGCGGACGACGCGCTGCGCGACGTGAGGAAGCAGGTGCAGCGCAACCGCCTGGGGTTTGGCCAGGCCCCGGACCAGATGCCGGTATTCGGCACCATCGCTGCGCGCTTCAACGACGACGGGGTCACGGCGCTCTACCACGCGGTGGCGGACAAGCTCAAGGACAAGGGCCTCAAGCTCGGCCCAGGCAGCCTGCCCAAGCCCGCGGGCAAGGTGTCCTCCAATGTGCACGTCATCGTGCCGCCCCAACGCTCGCGCTATCTGGCCGAGATCGCCGAGGGCATGCGCGGCTACCACGCGCACGGCGCAGCGCAGGCGAAACTCGCGCGCGAGCGCCAGCAGCTCTCCGAGGCAAGGCGCATGAGCGGCCTCGACGCGCTCGGGCGGCTGGTCGCCGAGAAGGATGCGGCGCTGGATGCCCGCTCGAAGGAACTGATCGCCTCCTGGCCCGAGACGCTGAAGTCCTATGCGGGGGAAGAATTCGTTTCTTCCGTGCGGGACAGGGAACTGCGCACCAAACTCACCACCGAGTCGCTCTCGGGCACCCGGGTGCCCAAGGTCGCGCTGCCGAAATACGAGGACCACGGAGAGATCCTGCGCTGGCGGCTGCGCGAGAACCTGCCGGGCTCGTTCCCTTATACCGCCGGCGTATTCCCGTTCAAGCGCGAGAACGAGGACCCGACGCGCATGTTCGCGGGCGAGGGCGACCCGTTCCGCACCAACAAGCGCTTTCACCTGCTGTCCAAGGACATGCCGGCCAAGCGCCTCTCCACTGCTTTCGATTCGGTGACGCTGTACGGCTTCGATCCCGACGAGCGGCCGGACATCTACGGCAAGGTCGTCAATTCGGGCGTGTCCATCGCCACGCTCGAGGACATGAAGGTGCTCTATTCGGGCTTCGACCTGTGCGACACGGCGACTTCAGTGTCGATGACCATCAACGGCCCGGCGCCCACCATCCTCGCAATGTTCTTCAACACGGCGATCGACCAGCAGGTGGAGAAACTGGGCCGCAAGCCGACGGACAAGGAACTGGCCGGGATCCGGGCGCAGACGCTGTCCGCGGTTCGCGGAACGGTGCAGGCCGACATCCTGAAGGAAGACCAGGGGCAGAATACCTGCATCTTCTCCACCGAGTTCTCGCTCAAGGTGATGGGCGACATCCAGCAGTACTTCATCGAGCACGCGGTGCAGAACATCTACTCGGTATCGATCTCGGGCTACCACATCGCCGAGGCCGGCGCGAACCCCGTCTCGCAGCGGGCCTTCACTCTGGCCAATGGATTCACTTTCGTGGAAGCTTACCTCGCGCGCGGCATGCAGATCGACGACTTCGCG
>JANMUO010000270.1:0-32139 GCA_031391655.1 Betaproteobacteria bacterium | reverse complement strand
AGAACCTTTGCGGCTCTGTCGACAAGATCGTCGGCGTCAGCGACAACGCGGCCATGCTGATGCGGCTCGAATCCGCCCTGCAGCACGCGACGCGGGGCGAGGCGACCGTCGCCCTGTCGCAGCTGATTTCAAGGGGTTCTTCGCCCGCCCACTACAATCCGCGCGTGTCCCGCCTAAGCCGCCTAATCCGTCAACTCTCCCTGGCCCTGGCCATCGTGGCGCTTTTCGCGCCCCCGCTGGCGGCGCGCGACCTACCGAAGCCGATGCTTGAGGCGCTGCGGGCGGCATCCGTTCCGCAAGGGAACGTCGCCGTCGTCGTGCAGGAGGTGGGCGCCACGCGCGCCGCTCTGAGCCACAACGCCGCCGCGGTGATGAACCCCGCCTCGGTGATGAAGCTGGTGACCACTTTCGCGGCGCTGGAGCTCCTCGGGCCGGCCTACCGTTGGAAGACCGAGGCCTACGTGACGGGGAGCTTGCGCGACGGGGTGCTCGAGGGCGAACTCGCGCTCAAGGGCTACGGCGACCCCAGGCTCGACCTCGAGAGCTTCTGGATGCTGCTGCGAGCGCTGCGCGGCAAGGGGCTGCGCGACATCCGCGGCGACCTCGTGATCGACCGCAGCTTTTTCGCGCCGGGCGAGGGCAATGCGGCGCGCTTCGACGGCGATGCGCTGCGGCCCTACAACGTGCTGCCCGACGCGCTGCTGGTGAACTACAAGGCGCTGCGCTTTGCGTTCGTGCCCGAACCGGAGCGCAGCGCGGTGCGCATCTTCGTCGAGCCGCGCCCGCCCGGGTTCGAGCTGACGAACGCGCTGCGCCTCACGCAGGGCAACTGCCCCGAGGGGCGCGCCTTCCGCGACATCCTGCAGGGCAGTTTCGACGCCGGCCCGCCGCCGCGCGCGGCCTTTGCCGGGCGCTATCCGCTTTCCTGCGGCGAGAAGGAAGTGAACGTTGCGCTGCTCGCGCCGAACGAACAGGTGGCGGGCATGATGCGCGAGTTGTGGGCCGAGCTCGGGGGGCGGTGGGACGGCTCGGTGCGCGAGGCGATGGTGCCGGAGGGAGCCCGGTTGGTGCACACGCACGACTCGGCGCCGCTGGCGCAGATCGTGCGCGACGTGAACAAGCTTTCCAACAACGTGATGGCGCGGCAGGTCTTCCTCACGCTCGGCACCACCGCCGCCGAGCCGCCGGCGCGCCCCGCCGAGTCGGCCCGCGCGATCCGCATCTGGCTCATCAACAAGGGCATCGCGGCGCCGGAGTTGTCCATCGAGAACGGCGCGGGGCTGTCGCGCACCGACCGGATGAGCGCGGCGAGCCTCGCGGCGCTGCTGCAGGCGGCGTGGCAGAGCGCCGTGATGCCGGACTTCGTCGCCTCGCTGCCGCTCGCGGCGACGGACGGCACCATGAAAAAGCGCCTGATCGGCGACCCGGTGGCGGGCCGCGCGCACGTCAAGACCGGCTTGCTGAACGACGTGCGCGCGATGGCCGGCTATGTCCTCGACCGCCATGGCAAGCGCAAGGTGGTGGTGATGCTCATGAACCACCCCAACGCCCCCGATGCCGAAGCCGCCACCGACGCACTCCTCCGCTGGGCGTACGACAGCAAATAAATAGGGACAGACCCTAATTATCACCATGTGAAAAATAGGGTCTGTCCCTATTTTTCAGCCTGACGGTCAACTGGGACGGGATCTGCGGCGTTTCTTGGGGATGCCGCGATGCGCACGAACAATCTATCCTGGGGTGGCAGTCCACGTCATACAGCGAGGAAACAATCGGGGGCGATGCTTCTTCGCGGATTCGGACCACCTCGCCTATCTGAGGTATCTCACTGAGTTTTCCAGAGAGGCCGGGTGCCCCGTTCATGCGTACTGCCTGATGAGCAATCACGTGCACCTGCTGCTGACGCCGCGCACAGAGGAGAGTTGCGCGATCCTGATGAAGAACCTCGGCCAACACTATGTGCAGTACGTGAACCGAGTCCACAGCCGGACTGGAACACTGTGGGAGGGGCGATTCCGGTCCTGTCTTGCCACAAGCGAGCACTACGTACTCGCGTGCTACCGATACATCGAACGCAACCCGGTGAGAGCCACCATGGTTGCGCATCCAAGCGACTACCACTGGTCCAGCTATGGCGCCAACGCGCTCGGCCGCGGTGACACGCTGATCGAGCCGCACCCGGTGTACCTCGGGCTGGCGCAGGATCCAGCTCGCCGTCGGCTCGTGTACGCCGATCTTGTCGAGCTCGATCCGGACCGGAACACGGTAGACGAGATCCGCTCCGCTACGCGCAATGGCTACGCCCTTGGCGCCAAGCGCGCAAACCGCGGGCGTCGTCCAGCGGAGCGCCAAGAGGATGGGCGCGGGCCCCACATTTCACATGGTGACAAATAGGGTCTGTCCCTATTTAGGTGCCCTATTTAGGTGCCCTATTTAGATGCCGCGATAGAGCCAATCCACCTCCGGACAGGCGTCCGGATCCCTGTTTCGGCAGTACTCGTTCCTCAACGCCCGCGCACCGCCATCCACGTGAAGCGCTTCGCCGAACAGGCGCGAGCTGAGCACCACGCGCGCGGTGCGGCTCATGCGCTCGTGCTGGTAGGCGAGGAAGGCCGGCTCGACGTCCATGCCTGCGACCTTGTCGGCGAGCACCACCGCATCCTCGATCGCCATCTGCGCGCCCTGAGCGAGGTACTGCAGCGTCGGATGCGCCGCATCGCCGAGCAGCGTCACGCGGTCCTTGGTCCAGTTGGTGGCAGGGTCGCGATCGTGCAGCACCCAGTTTCGCTCTCGCGAGACGTACTGCAGCAGCTCGCGCACGTGCGGATCGGCGCGCGCGAATGTCTCCAGCAGTTCGTCCGGCGCGCCCGCGTCCTTCTCCCCGCGGCGAAAGCGCCCGCTGACGATGGTGGCGACGTTGTTCATCACCGTGCCGCCGCGCAGGCGGTACTGCACCATGTGCAGGTCCGGCCCGCCCCAGATGGTCATCGCGTCGGCGCGGCTGCGCTCGGCGATCTCGTCCATCGGCACCACGCCGCGATACACGTAGTGCCCCGCCACGCGCGGCGCGCCGTCGCCGATCACCGCCTGGCGCACCACCGAGCGCAGCCCGTCCGCACCGACGAGCGCCTCGCCCTCGTACTCCTGCCCGCCTTCGCAGTGCACCAGCACCGCGTCCTTGCGCTGCTCGAACGAGGCGACGCCGCGCGATGTCTCCAGCGCGATGCCTTCCTGCCGCCGGCACGCCGCGAGAATCTCGCCGTGCAAGTCGCGCCGGTGCACGACGAAGTAACGGTAGCCGTAGCGCTCGCGGAAGAACTTCCCCACCGCGATGCGCGTGATCTCGCTGTTGTCCAGCGCGTCGGCGAAGATCAGCGCCTCGGGGAAGAACGCGTGCGCCTCGATCGCCTCCAGCACGCCCAGGCGCTCGAGCATGCGGCTCACGTTCGGCCCCATCTGGATGCCGTAGCCGATCTCGCCGAACTCGGCGGCCTTCTCCAGCACGCGCACGCGCCGACCCTTGAGCGCGAGCGCCAGCGCCGCCGCGAGGCCGCCGATGCCGCCGCCCGCGACGAGGATCTCCTTCACAGCGTCAGCAGCGCGGGCAGCCAGGACACAAGGCCTGGCGCCGCGATCAGCAGCCCCACGAGCACGAAGTCCGCCACCAGGTAAGGCAGCGTGCCGAGGTAGATCTTCGCCACCGGGATCTCCGGGTGCTGCGCCTGGATCACGAACACCGTCATGCCGGTGGGCGGGCTGATGAGGCCGATGGTGCACATCACGGTAACGAAGATGCCGAACCAGATCCCGTCGTAGCCGATGCCGAGCACCAGCGGCAAGGTCACCGGCACGGTGATGAGGATCGTGCTCACCTCGTCCAGGAACGTGCCGAGCACGAAGTACAGCGCCGTCACCGCGAGCAGGATCCAGCCCGGCGCGAGGCCCGCATTCGTCACCGCCTGCGCGAGGATGTTCGGGAACTGCGTGAGCACGATGAAGCGCGCGAAGATGAAAGCGCCCACCACGATGAAGAAGATCATCGCCGTGGCGTAGACCGCCTCGAGGAACGCCTCGCCCAAGCCGCGCCAATCCATGGCACGCGTGGCGAAGGCGATGACGATGGCGGCGAAGGCGCTCACCCCCGCGGCTTCCGTAGGGGAAAACCACCCGAGGTAGATGCCCACCACCGCGAAGAAGAACAGCACCGCGAGCTTCCACATCCTCGCGAGCGCGCGCACGCGCGCGCCGAGTGCCAGCGAAGGCGCCTTGGGCATCAGGCCCGGGCGCAGGCGCGCCGTGACCGCCACGGTGACCACATACAGCGCCGCGAGCACGAGGCCGGGCACCATCGCCGCGGCGAAGAGCTTCGTCAGCGATTGCTCGGCGACGATCGAGTACACCGCCAGCATCACCGAGGGCGGGATGAGGATGCCAAGCGTCCCGGCGGCGGCGACCGAGCCGGCGGCGAAGCCCTCGTCGTAGCCGTAGCGCCGCATCTCGGGGATCGCCACCTTCGAGAATGTCGCTGCCGTGGCGATGGACGAACCGCAGATCGAGCCGAACGCGGCGCAGGCGCCGACGGTGGCGCTCGCCAGCGCGCCGCGCACCCCGGAGAAAATCGCGTTGGACGCTTCGAACAGTTCCTTGGCCATGTTGGCGCGCGAGGCCACCGCGCCCATCAGGATGAAAAGCGGGATCACCGACAGCGAGTACGCGCTCGCGAGGTTGAAGGGCACCGCGCCGAGCATCTTCAGCGCCTTCGCCCAGCCATCGAGCGCCGCGTAGCCGCACAGCCCGGAGACCGCGAGCGAGACGGCGATCGGCACGCGCGCGAAGATCAGCAGCAGGAGGCCGAGCACTCCGAGGATGCCAATCGCGGTGACGCTCATTTGCTGCCTTTGCGCTGGAAGAGCATCGCCGCCGCAGCGAGGCAGGCGCCGATCATCCCGGCGAGCACCGGGATCCAGTACCACAGGCGGGGCAGCGCGAGATCGGAGGTCACGTCCTTGAAGGCCACCGCGTCGCGCGCCGCAATCCCGCCCTGCCAGGCCATCGCCGCGAGCAGCGCCACCGCAATCGCGAGCGCCAGGCGCTTGAGCAACGGCACCCAGCGCGGGGCGGCGCCGTCGATGATGTCCACCACGACATGCTCATCGCGCAGGAAAGCCGCCGGCAGTGCGAGGAAGAACGTGCAGGCGAGCAGCAGCTCGACGATCTCGAGCGTGCCGCGGATCGGCAGGTTGAACGCGGCGCGCAGCACCACGTCCGCCACCGTGACCAGCATCATCCCGGCGAGCGCAGCACCCGCCGCCCAGCCGCAAAGAGCAGAAAAATAGGGACAGACCCTATTTTTCACAATGTGAAAAGCGTCCCTATTTATTGCCAGAAGCTCTTCGACGTCGGGGTGTGCTTGTCGGAGAGCGAGCGCATCATGGTGTGCACCGCCCGTGCGGGCAGGCCCTTGGCCTCGTAGGCCTTGATGGTGTTCTCGGCCACTTCGGCGCCAACGGCGCGAACCTTGGCAGTGTCCGCGGCGGAGAATCGGATCGCCTCGCCGCCCGCGTCCATCAGCGCCTTCTTGCCGGGCACGTCGAGGCCGTCCCAGGCCATGCCGATCTCCTTTTCCTTGCCGGTGGTGGTGTCCACCACGAGCTTCTTCAGGTCCGGCGGCAGCTTCGCCCAGAAGTCTTCGTTCATCGCCAGGCCGAAGCTAGTCACGTAGGCGTAGAGCTCGGTTGAATACTTCACCGTCCCGCCGAGCTTGAAGGCGATGCCGGCGCCGCCGTAGTCGATGAACGTGCCGTCGATGGTGCCTTTTTGCAGCTGCTCGGCGATCTCGGTCGGCGGCACGCCCACCGGCGTGGCGCCCAGCGCCGCCACGAGCTCGCGCACCGTGGGCGAGGCAAAGCGCAGGCGCATGCCCTTGAAATCGTCGAGCGAGCGGATCGCCTTCTTCGTGGTGTGCGGGCCGCCCGGCTGGTGCGTGAAGAGCATCAGCAGCTTCACGCCCTTGTGCTCGGCGTCGAGGTACTTCGAGCGCAGCTCGGCGTCGTTCAGCACCTTGGTGCCGACCTCCGCGCTGCCCACCATGAACGGCAGGTTGACGATCTCGGTCAGCGGAAAACGCCCGGGCGTGCCCCCGTGGAGGAACCACGTGGCGTCGGCCTGTCCGGTGCGCGCGAAATCGTAGTGCCCCGGCGTCGGTCCCATCTGGGCGGCGGGGAAGCGCTTCACGCTGATGCGCCCGCCCGAGCCCTTCTCCAGCTGGTCCGACCAGCGGATCAGCCACTGCGACATGGCGTGCGGGTCGATGACGAAATAGGCCAGCTTCATCTCGATCTTCTGCTGCGCCTGCGCGGCGCCCGACAGACCGAAGGCCAATGCGGCGGCGATGCATGTATTTGCGAGCTTCATGGACGTCCCTCTCACGTTTGCGTCGTGAATCGATTATATAGTTCCCCCCAGAGGAAGCCATGGCCGAGCGCTGGGACAACCCGATGGGCACGGACGGATTCGAGTTCATCGAATACGCCGCGCCCGACCCGAAGGCGATGGGCGAGCTGTTCGAGCGCCTGGGCTTCAAGGCCATCGCGCGGCACCGGCACAAAAACGTGCTGCTCTACCGCCAGGGCGAGATCAACTTCATCGTGAATGCGGAGCCCGATTCGTTCGCGCAGCGCTTTGCGCGCCAGCACGGGCCGAGCATCTGCGCCATCGCCTTTCGCGTGCAGGACGCGAAGGCCGCCTACGAGCGCGCCATTGCGCTTGGCGCATGGGGCTACGCGGGCACCGCCGGCCCGGGCGAGCTCAACATCCCGGCGATCAAGGGCATCGGCGACTCGGTGATCTACCTCATCGACCGCTGGCGCGGCAAAGGCGGCAAGAAGGCGGGCGAGATCGGCAACATCGGTTTCTACGACGTGGACTTCGAGCCTCTTGCGGGCGCCGAGCTGAACCCGGCCGGCCACGGCCTCGCGTACATCGACCACCTCACGCACAACGTGCACAAGGGGCGCATGAACGAGTGGGCGGATTTCTACGAGCGCCTGTTCAGCTTCCGCGAGATGCGCTACTTCGACATCGAGGGCCAGGTCACCGGCGTAAAGTCCAAGGCCATGGCCAGTCCCTGCGGCAAGATCCGCATCCCGATCAACGAGGAAGGCACCGACAAGGCCGGACAGATCCAGGAATACCTGGACAAGTACCACGGCGAAGGCATCCAGCACGTGGCGATGGGTTCGACCGACCTGTATAAAACGGTGGACGCGCTGAAGGCCAGGGGCGTGAAGCTGCTGGACACCATCGACACCTACTACGAGCTCGTGGACAAGCGCATCCCCGGCCACGGCGAGAACCTCGCCGAACTGAAGCGCCGCAAGATCCTCATCGACGGCAAGGCGGGGGCGCTCCTGCTGCAGATCTTCTCCGAGAACCAGCTCGGGCCGATCTTCTTCGAGTTCATCCAGAGGAAGGGCGACGAGGGCTTTGGCGAGGGCAACTTCAAGGCCCTCTTCGAATCCATCGAACTCGACCAGATGAAGCGCGGAGTGCTTAAATAGGGACATGCTTAAATAGGGACAGACCCTATTTATCACCATGTGAAAATTAGGGTCTGTCCCTATTTTCTTACCCATGCCGCTCAGATATCAGTCCGGTTTCGGCAATACCTTCTCCACCGAGGCGGTGAAAGGCGCGCTGCCGGTCGGGCAGAACTCGCCGCAAAAGCCACCTCGCGGCCTGGTCGTCGAGGTGATCTCGGGCACCGCATTCACCGCGCCGCGCGCCGAGAACCTTTCCGCCTGGCTCTACAAGCTGCGGCCCTCGGCGATGCACGCCCCCTACAAGTGCATCGCGAACGGCCTCCTGCGTTCGGGCCCGTTCGACGAGGCCGAGACGTCTCCCAACCGGCTGCGCTGGGACCCGCTGCCGATTCCTTCCAAGCCCACGGATTTCATCGACGGGCTCGTTAGCTTCGCCGGCTCGGGCAGCGCGGACGCGCAGCACGGCGTGGCGGTGCACCTCTACCGCGCCAACCGCGCGATGAAGGATCGCTACTTCTATTGCGCCGACGGCGAGCTCATGTTCGTGCCGCAAGAGGGGGCGATCGAGCTCTACACGGAACTCGGCCGGCTCGACGTCGCGCCGGGCGAGATCGCGGTCGTGCCGCGCGGCATCAAGTTCAAGGTGATCGTGTCCGGCCCGTCGCGGGGTTATCTCTGCGAGAACTACGGCGCGCCTTTCCGGCTGCCCGAGCTCGGGCCGATCGGCTCGCAGGGGCTTGCGCAGGTGCGCGACTTCCTCGCGCCGGTGGCAGCCTACGAGGACAAATCCGGCAAGTGCCAGGTAGTGGCCAAGTTCATGGGCGGCTTGTGGGCGAGCGAACTCCGCCACTCGCCGCTCGATGTCGTCGCCTGGCACGGCGACTACACGCCCTACAAGTACGACCTCGCGCGCTTCATGGCGGTGAACACGGTCACCTTCGACCATGCGGATCCGTCGATCTTCACCGTGCTCACTTCGCCCTCGGGGCAGGCGGGAGTGGCCAACTGCGACTTCGTCATCTTCCCGCCGCGCTGGGCGGTGGCCGAGCACACGTTCCGCCCGCCCTGGTTCCACCGCAACGTGATGAGCGAGTTGATGGGCCTCATTCATGGGGCGTACGAGGGCAAGTCCGGGGGCTTCCAGCCCGGCGGCGTCTCGATCCACAACTGCATGAGCGCGCACGGCACCGACCTCGCCGTGTACCAGCGCGCCTCGAGCATGGAGCTCAAACCGCACAAGATCGAGAACACCCTCGCCTTCATGTGGGAGTCGCGCTACGTCTTCCGCCCCACCAAGGCCGCGCTGGGAGCGAAGCAACTGCAGAAGAACTACGACAAGGTCTGGGACGGCTTTAAATAGGGACAGACCCTATTTATCACCATGTGAAAATTAGGGTCTGTCCCTATTTATGATTTCCCCCATGGACGCCACGCACAATCCTGAACTGAAGAGCTGGGTCGAGTCGGCCAACGACCCGGCCGGCGACTTTCCCATCCAGAACCTGCCGTTCGGGGTGTTTCGCCGCAAGGGTTCGAAGGAAGAGCCGCGCGGCGGCGTGGCGATCGGCGACCAGATCCTCGACCTCGCGGCCGTGGGCCTGAAGACCGGGCCGAACCTCAACAAGCTCGCCGCCGCCGGGCGCAAGGCCTGGAAGGAACTGCGCAAGGTCCTCTCCATCGGCCTCTCCGACGCGAAGCAGGCCAGGCGCCTCGACAAGTTCCTCGTGCCGATGAGGAAGGCCGAGCTCTTCCTCCCCGTGGCCATCGGCGACTACAGCGACTTCTTCACCGGCATCCACCACGCCACCAACATGGGCAAGATGTTCCGCCCGGACAACCCGCTGCTGCCCAACTACAAGTGGGTGCCGATCGGCTATCACGGCCGCGCCTCCTCCATCGTCGTCTCGGGCACGCCCGTGACGCGCCCCAGCGGGCAGACGATGCCGCCGGGAGTCGAAGCGCCGGTGTTCGGGCCCTCCAAGCGCCTGGACTACGAGGTCGAGCTCGGCTTCGTCATCGGGCCGGGAAATCCCCTTGGCAAGCCCGTCCCGCTTTCGCGCGCGCTCGTCCATGTGTTCGGCGTCGTGCTGTTCAACGACTGGTCGGCGCGCGACATCCAGACCTGGGAATACCAGCCGCTCGGGCCCTTCCTCGCCAAGAGTTTCGCCTCGACGATGTCGCCGTGGATCGTCACGCTGGAGGCGCTCGAGCCCTTCCGCTGCCCGGCCTTCCCGCGACTCGCCGCCGACCCGCAGCCCCTGCCCTACCTCATGGATCCCGCCGACCAGCGCGAAGGCGGCTACGCCATCGGCACCGAGATGCACCTGCGCTCGGCGCAGATGCGCGCGCAGAAGATGGCCCCGGTGGGCCTGTCGCGCTGCAGCTTTCGCGATTCCTACTGGACCGTGGCGCAAATGGTCGCGCACCAGACCTCCAACGGCTGCAACCTGCAGCCCGGGGACCTGCTGGGCTCCGGCACCATCTCCGGCCCCACGCCCGACATGGTGGGCTCGATGATCGAGCTCACCGCCGCCGGCAAGAACCCGGTGGCGCTGCCCTCGGGGGAGACGCGCACCTTCATCGCCGACGGCGACGAGGTGATCCAGCGCGGCCGTTGCGAGCGCGCAGGCGCCGCGGCAATCGGCTTCGGCGAAGCCTCCGGCGTGATCAGGGCGGCGGAAAAATAGGGACAGACCCTATTTTTCACAATGTGAGAAGCGTCCCTATTTTGCGAGGTAACTACGAAAAGGCCGGCGCGGACTTTGTCGTCGCGCAGGACTGGGCTTCGTACAGTGCCGAGGAGCACGCGCTGTACCGGCGCCTGTTCGAGCGCCAGGCGAAGCTGGTCGCGCGCCATGCCTGCCCGGAGTGGATCCAGGCGATCGCCAAGCTCGACGCCGCGCGCGGCATCCCGAAGTTCGACGCAGTCAACCAGGACCTCGCCCGCGCCACCGGCTGGCAGATCGTCGCCGTGCCCGGGCTCATTCCCGACGGTCCGTTCTTCAAGCACCTCGCCGAGCGGCGCTTCCCGGTCACCGTGTGGCTGAGGACGCCCGGGGAGTTCGACTACATCGTCGAGCCGGACGTGTTCCACGATTTCTTCGGCCACGTGCCGCTCCTCTTCGACCCGGTGTACGCCGAGCACATGTCCGAGTACGGCAAGGGTGGCCTGAAGGCGATGAAGCTCGGCGCCATCGGCATGCTCGCGCGCCTGTACTGGTACACGATCGAGTTCGGCCTGGTACACACGCCGGGCGGCGTACGCGCCTACGGCGCAGGACTGCTCAGCTCCGGCGGCGAGCTCCCCTACTGCGTGGACGACCCCAAGCCCCGGCGCCGGCCCTTCGAGCTGGAACGGATCCTGCGCACCGAGTACCGCATCGACCGCTACCAGGACACCTACTTCGTCATCGATTCCTTCGCCCAGCTGATGCGCGACACCGCGCCGGATTTCACGCCGCTGTACGCGCGCCTGAAGTTCCTCGAGCCCTTCGCGCCCGACGTCTGACCCTGCTCAATCGATGACCAGCCAGGTGCCCTCGAGGTCCTGCTGCTCATAACCGCGCTTGGACCAGTTGCATACGCCCGTCGGGAAAGCAGCCTGCAGGCGCGCCCACTGCGCCGGCGTGAACGCAACCGCGTAGTCGCTCCGCCGCAGATCCTTGCGCTGGCACTTGATGATGTCGGCGGCAACGTCCGCGCCGGCGACTTCCCGAGGGAACGAGTTGGTCGGATAGAGCGCGTTGCAGTCCGTTGGACGCTCCTGCTCCCGGACCTGCGTTTCCGGAATGAAGTTCGCGTTCGTGGTGTTGACGCCGCGGGGATTGCATCCCTCCAGCAGATCGGCCGGCCGGTTACGCACGATCTTGTCGATCTTGCGGCCATGACCGTTGTCCGCGTTGATCGCCGTGATCCAGCGGTCCATCGTGAGGATCATGCGCCGCAACAGCGGGCTCGCGTTGTCGTACAGGCCGTAGCCGTTCTCGACGACCATGACCTGGTTCCTCGCGTGGCCGTTCGCCTTTTCCAGGCGCTCCCGCATCGAGAACGAGTGGTAGCGCACGTGGATGTCGCCGTTGGTCGCATCGTCGTTGTAGCCACGGTAGTCGATGATCGGAATCTGCGCCAACCCGCCGCCGCCGTTGGTGAGGCGCCCGGTGCGGTAAGCGGCGCGCGCCGCCACCAGGTCGGCGACGGTGCGCTGCGGCACGATGGTGGCGTCGCGGTCGAAGCCGCCGATCTTCTCGTTCAGGTCGAGGAACTGCTCGACCGAGATCACCTTGCTGTTCACCAGCTTCAGGCCGTACTGGATGCCGACGTTGTCGAGCGGACGGCGCGCAAAACCAGTCGCCGGGTCCTTGCCGTACACGTTGACCGTGTGGTCGTACACCGTGCAACGCACCCCGGTTGGATTCGTGGACGGGTCGTAACGCTGCGCCGCCGGCACCGCTATGCAGCTTGTGCCTAGTGTGCCCGGTGCGCGTGTCACGGGGTCGATGCGGCGCGCGCCGACCGCGATGTTGGGCGCCGTCAAGTAGTTCAGGAACCCGGTGACCTGGCGCTTCTGCTCGGGCATCCAGGCAACGATGTCCGTGCGGTTGAAGTACGTATCGAGCAGCCATCCGTCGGTGATCATGTGGA
Organism: Betaproteobacteria bacterium; assembly: GCA_031391655.1. GTDB lineage: Bacteria > Pseudomonadota > Gammaproteobacteria > Burkholderiales > SG8-39 > JAABQT01. The sequence continues at coordinate 19,957 of JANMUO010000270.1, read as the reverse complement.
TGGTGGCAAAGCCCACCTCGGGGAACGAGCAGCCCGGAATGATGCCGTCGAGCAGGCCGGGATAGTTGTCGCCGATCTGGTGCTGGGCGTACGAGCCGCCCGAGCAGCCCCAACCCTGGGTGTGGGCGGGCGGGCCATAGGTCTCGATGAAGCGCTCCTTCACCATCATCATCGACTCGGACGCGGTGAGGTCGTTGCAGTTATTGCCGAAAACGTTGAGCGACGAGGAGGCCAGCGCGTAGCCGTTGGTCAGCATGAAGTCGTCGGTCACGCCGCCGGTCGAGGCGCCCTGCCGGTACCAGCCGCCGATGCAGCCGCCGCCGAAGGTATAGATCAGCCGCTTGTTCCAGTTGGCCGATTGGGCTTTCCAGCTCGGCGCGACCGGCTGGGTGATCGGGTCATGCAGCTGCGTGATCTGGTAGATCGCGCGATTCACTGTCCCGGTCTCCAGCCGGATGATGTAGGGCTTGCCGGTCGTGGTCGTCGCCATGTTGGCCGGATAGGCGGTAGCGCCGGCCGGCCATTGCGCCAGCACCGAAGGCGTCGCGTTGGTCCGGTAGATGTAGTCGATCCGCGTGGGAATGTGGCAGTTGGGATCGCTGGTGGCGCCGAGATTTCCCAGCCCCGCCGGGAGATTGAAGCTCTGCGTCGCGCAAGCGTATGGCTGCTCGTGCGGCCCGGAGATGATCGGCCCCTGGATCGGGTGGTTCGTCAAAGTGATGTCGGCGTCGGCATGGCCCCTGCCCTTGCCCTTGGCGTCGACTTCCAGCTCGTTCCTGCCCAAGCGCATGCCCGTGACCAGGCCCGTGAGCGAGCGCGATGCCTGATTGGCGGTGAACGCGCCGGTGACGTTGACGCCGTTGAGCTCGATGCGCACATCGCTCAGGCGCACGTTCTTTTTCTTCACTGTGACGCGGATCAGCGCGTCGCCGCCGGCAACCATGTCCGGCCGGCCCGAGAGCACCTCGATCCTGAAGTCGTTGTCGCCATGGTGGCGGCCGCGGTCGCCACCGCCGTCATCATCGTCGTCGTGCGCGTACGCTGGACTCGCCACCCCGACAAGCGCCAGCCCCCCGAACACCGCCATGACCGACAGAAATGCGCAGGCCAGGCTGCGCAGCGACTTCCCCGCGTAGGTGTACGTCATGGTGCAGTCCCCTCTTTGTAAGTCTTGCCGTTGAACTCGATATCAGAGCAGAAGACCGGCGGGTGATTGATTCCGCTTGTTTGTGAGGTAACGCGCGATCGTCATCAATCGCGACGCGCGAAAAAAAGCCCGCAACTCGCGTTGCGGGCCTTGAAGCTGGTCAACCGTGTTTTTAGTCGGCGTCCCGGGCTTTGCCAGGAATGCTGAAGCGGATGCGCGAGATGGTGTGCCTCTTTACCATGGCCGCCCACTGGCTATCCACCGACTGCTGCCCGGTGATCGGACGCAAGTCGAGCGAAAGGTTGGTGATGTACACCCAGTCGCCGCGGCGCACAAGGCTCGCCGGGAACAGCAGCCCGACGGGCGAGCCATTGCGCAGGCCGTCAAAATCGCCCAGCTTGGCGATGGCTTTGCCGGACTTGTCAGTCACCACGATCTCATCGGATTGATTGGCGCATATCCAGACGTTGTCGTCGCGGTCGAGAAACAGACCGTCTGCGCCATTGATGCTGTTGGCGAAGACTTCCGCCTTGCCAGCGGCGCCACCCGCCAAGACCGGGATGCGGATCACGGCGTCGTTGGCGGTATTGGCGACGAATAGCGCGCTCTCATCGCGATTGAAGTCCAGGCCGTTCGCCCCGAACGGCGGAAAGCCGCTCGGGGTGAGCAGCGGATCGGACGCCCAGTTGACCGCCGGGCCGCCGGCAGGCCCGGTGCGCCAGATAATTCCCTGGAAGGAGGCGGAGATATATACGTTTCCGGCGCGGTCGAATGCCAGGGCATTCAACCCGGCAGTCGGTCCGACGGATGTAAACACGCTCGACGCGCCGTTGTGCGGATTGACGCTCAGTACGTTGCCTGCGCCGATATCGATCACCAGCAGCTCATGGCTCACCGGGTGGAAATCAAGCCCCAGCAGCGCCGAGGTCGAGGCAGCGACATTGACCACTCGCTTCAGGCCGCCATCGTCGTCGAACACGTAGATCTTGCCGGTTCCCGCCCCCGTCGGATTGAAGCCGGTGACGTACACATCGCCATTGTGCCGGTCGACCGCGATGCCTTCTGGGTTCAGCGCGCCCGGCGGCAGCGAGGCGAAGCGCTCCACGCGGCCGCGATCCCATGCCGCGGCCTCCAGGCTCAGAAGGCCGGCGAGCAACAAAATCGCTATGCGAAAAGACACGGGCACGTCCCTTTCCGGGAGGTCAATCGTCGTCGTGGTGACCGTGGCCGTGGTGACCGTGGTGGTCATCATCGTGGCCGCGGGCCCCCGGATGCGACTCCGGCGCGGGCGGAAGCCGCTTGCCGCCGGGGCCGTCAGCGAAGGTGAGCGGCGAAGCTGCGCGCTGCTGGCCGACGCCCTTCTCGCTCCAGTCGCACACGCCGCCCGGGAAAGCGGCGTGCAGCCGCGCCAATTGCGCGGACGAGAAGAGCACTGGCGCATAGTCCGCGGAGTTGAGCGGCTTCAGCTCGCATTTCAGGATGTCCTCCGTCAGCGCCCCGCCGGCGACCTGGCGCGGTGACGAGTGTTTCTGCAGCCGCGGGTCGGCATCGCACACGGCCATATCGGTGACCTTGGTCGCGAAGTTGACGTCGCCGGTGAGGTAACACAGGTCGAAGGCCGTAGCGGGTTTGGCGGCGATCACCTGCTGCTGGGTGCGCTCCGAATTGAGCGTCGCCTTGGGCGCGCTGGTCAGCAGCGTGGTCAACCAGGTGTCCATGGTCAGCAACGACTGCAGCGTCACCGCCGTGACCTGTGCGGCGGTGGCGGGCAGCAGCCCGGTCCCATAGCGCCACATCACTTGGTTGCCGTGATTGCCATCATTGGCCGCATCGATGCGCGCACGCTCGGAGAAACTGCGCCAGATGTAGTGGATGCCCTGTTCATCGTAGCCGCGCGAATCGATGATCGGCAGCTTGCCGAGGTTCTTGCCGCTGGCTACGATGCCCGCGCGGTAGGCGATGCGCAAGGCCGCCTCGTCGGCCGTGGTGCGGGCCGCGATGCGATTGGAGTCGGCGTCGGTGCCGCCGATCTTCTCGTTCAGCGTGACGAACTCCTCGGGCGTGATCGCGCCTGCGAGCAGCGCGTTCAGCCCGTACTGGATGCCGACGTTGTCGCCGGTCTGCCGCGCGCGCAAGCTGCCGGGTGCGTTGGCGTTGGCGGTCGTGCCCCAGACGGCGGTGGACAGGTCGTTGTCGCCGCAGCGCGTGCCGTTCGGATTGGTCACAGGGTCGTAGACCAGCGCGGCGGGCAGGAGGCAGTTGTTGCGCGACTCGACAAGAGTGGTCAGCGCGCCCGTCGCCTGGTCTGTCACCAAGGTGCGTGCATAGTTTCCAGGCTTGTTGTTGAACCCGAAGGCGTTGTTCCACGACTGGCAGCCGAGGTGATCCAGATGGCCGTTGATCGCCGTCTTCTTCGCGTTGATCTGTGCCTGCGTCTTGCCGGCCATCAGCGCACTCCACTCCGGACCGGCATAGGCGTTGACCAGCAGCACGCAATCGATGACCTCGAGGCCGGTGGTGATCGAATCCGGGTAGTCGCAGCTCGGCTGGATGCCGTCGAGCAGGCCGGGGTAGATCGAGGAGGCGGTGTTCTGCTGGATCGAGCCGCCCGAGCAGCCGTTGCCCAGGGTGTACTTGCTCTCGCCGTACGCGTCGACGATGTGCTCCTTCATCATCATCACCGTCTCGGCATTCAGGACGCGGTTGGAGTTGAAGGCCGAATCGGTGAGGCTGTTGTCGACCACCATGAAGCCGCGCGACAGCGCCGAGTTGTCGGCCCAATTCTGGCTGCTGCGGAATTGAAGGCGTGGCTGGCCGGTGGACGCGCCGAAGGCGTGGACCACCTTGCCGTTCCATTGCGCCTGCGGCGCCAGCGCCGACCAGGGCTTGGCGGGGTCGAACAGCACCGCGATGTCGTAGATGCCGCGATTTATCGTTCCGCGCTCGACACGCACGATGTACGGCACTGTCAGTCCGTCCGTCGTGGTGGTCGTCGCGAGATCGGCCGGCGTGCTGCCGACCGTGTAGGGCTTGAAGCAGTTGTTGGTCGGTTGCGCGGCGGGAGGGCTCGGGTCGGGCAGCGCGCTCGAGCAGCCCGCGGTCGTCGTGCGGTAGAAATACTTGTATTCGGTCGCGATGTTGCACTGCACATCGACGGCGAAGGTCGTCAAGCCGCTCGCGTTCGACGCCGGCGTATTGCCCGAAGCAGGGACAGCCGTGGGCGTCGCGCAGATCCAAGGCTGCGTCTGCGAGCCCAGCAGCACCGGTCCCCCGATCGGGTGGTTGGTGATCTTCAGCCGCGCCCGCGGCTCGCTATGTCCGCGGCCACGAACCTCGGCGACTAACTCGTTGTCGCCGTTCACGAGGCCCGTCACCACGGTCCGCAGAGTGCGGGCAGCCGTATTGGTCTTGAACGTGCCGGTGACCGCATCGCCATTGAGCTTCAACGTAACCTGGTTCAGCGATACGTTCCTTGGCACCCGCACTTCGACCAGGGCATCGCCGCCGCTGATGAGATCGGCGCGGTTCGACAGCGTAACGATCTCCAGACGGCCGTTGCGGTCGTGGTCGCGGTCGTCATCGTCCCGTGCCGAGGAACCGCCGGAACCTGCAACCAGCAGGGTCGCGCCCAGCGCGACGACCAACGAACGACGCAACACTGGCATGTTCAGCGGCATGGCGCGATCCCCCCCCAGGGTTTCAGGTCAGTTCGTCAGGCTACTTGACGTCACGCCATTTCCGCAAGGCCCGGCGGTCCATTCCGGATAGTTCTTAATTGATGTTCGCTATTCATGAATCGGTCCCGGCGGCGGGGATAGGATCGGTTCAGGAGGCAGACCCCATGAACCCTACGATTGTTTCGCCGCGCGGTAAGCCGGCGGCCGCAGCAGCAATGGCAATGGGACTAGGGCTGTATTGCGCTGCAGCGCAGGCGCTGACGCCGGCGCAATGCGCGGCGTTGACCACCCTTTCCGTGCCGGCAACGACAATTACCGGCGCGGTCATCGTTCCGGCTGCGGGCACGCTGCCGGAACACTGCCTCGTGAGCGGGCACGTCGACACCGAGATCAATTTCGAGCTGCGCCTGCCGAGCAACTGGAACGGCAAGTTCTATCACCAGGGCGGCGGCGGGTTCGTCGGCTCGATCCCTCCCGCGGGCCCGGGATTGAGCCGCGGCTATGCTGCGGTCGGGACCGACACGGGGCACCAGGGTGCGGGCTTCGCCGCGCTGGACGGCGCCTGGGCGCTGAACAACCCGCAACGGCAGCTCAACTTCGGACACCGCGCGGTGCACGTGGTGACAGTGGCCGCGAAGCAGATCACCGCGGCCGCCTATGGCCGCGGGCCAAGCCACTCGTACTTCGAGGGCTGTTCGAACGCAGGGCGCCAGGCGCTGATGGAGGCGCAGCGCTATCCGACCGACTTCGACGGCATCATCGCCGGCGCGCCCGCGCTCGACTGGACGGGCCTCATGACCGGGTTCAACTACAACCAGCAGGCGATACGTGCCGCGCCGATCCCACCCGCCAAGCTCACCGTCCTTGCCAACGCGGTGGTGGCGCAGTGCGACGCGAAGGATGGCCTCGTCGACGGCCTCGTCGACAACCCACGCCGCTGCCGGTTCGATCCGGGAGTCGTGCAATGCAGGGCGGGCGACGCGCCCGACTGCCTCACCGCCGCGCAGGTCGCCGCGGTGAAGAAGGTGTATGACGGGCCGGTCAACTCCCGCGGCAGGGACCTGCATCCCGGGTTCCCGCCCGGCGCGGAAGACGGCTTCACCGGCTGGCAGCTGTGGATTTCGGGGCCGTCGGGCTTCGGCGCTCCGGTGAACGACAACCCGTTCCAGTTCACGTTCTCGGACCACTACCTGCGGTTCATGGTGTTCTCCGACGCGAGCTACGACAGCATGACTTTCGATTTCGACGACGACGTCGCGGCGGTCAACGCGACAGGGCGTGTTTTCAATGCCACCGACCCGAACCTCGCGCGGTTCCGCGCCCGCGGCGGCAAGCTGCTGATGTGGCACGGATGGTCCGACCATGCGCTGATGGCGGATCGCACCATCGAGTATTTCCACGACGTCCTCCACACCATGGGCAGCAGGAAGGTGGAGAGCTTCATGCGCTTGTTCCTCGCGCCGGGCATGCACCATTGCGCGGGAGGTCCGGGACTCAACGACTTCGACGCGCTCACGGCGCTGGAGAACTGGGTCGAGCGCGGCGCTGCGCCCGACAGACTGATCGCGCGGCATGTCGGCACCGGCGTGCAGCGCACGCGCCCGCTGTGCTCGTACCCGGATGTCGCCGTGTATCGCGGCAGAGGCGACGTCAACGACGCCGCGAGCTTCTCGTGCAAGGAGCGTGGACTGGGCTACGCGCTCGGCGGCGCGCAGCGCGACGACGATGACGACGACTGACCGGCTGGGCTAATAAAACATACGGATTGCCAGGAGAAGCTAATGAACGCTAGAACGCTTATCGCGCTCGCCGCCAGTGTCGCGCTTGCTCCGATGCTGGCAGAAGCGCGCATCACGCGCATCGCCATCGACCCCGCGCTGTCGCAGTCGCCCACCTTCGAGGGCAGGACCTTCGGCAGCGTCGGCGCCTACGAGAAGCTCCGCGGCAAGGCCTACGGCGAGCTCGATCCGCGCGACCCGCAGAACGCCGTCATCACCGACATCGAGCTGGCGCCGCGCAATCCCGCCACCGGGAAGGTCGAGTACTCGATGGACATCTACCTCCTCAAGCCGCTCGACCTCGGCAAGGGCAATCACAAGCTGTACATGGAGGTCAACAACCGGGGCGGAAAGCTGTTCGGCGCCTTCAACGGCTCCGCCGGCGGCAACAATCCGACCACGGCCGCCGACGCGGGCGATGCGTTCCTGATGCACCAGGGTTACAGCCTCGCCTGGAACGGATGGGATATCTCGGCAGCGCCCGGGAGCGACCGGCTCACCATCAGCGTGCCGGTGGCGAAGAACCCGGACGGCTCGTCGATCACCGGACCCTCTTACGAATACATCGTGTTCGACAACGCGACCACGACCTCGAGCGCCCTCGCCTACCCGGCGGCGACGCTGGACAAGTTGCAGGCGACGCTCACCGTGCGCGACCACCTGATGCAGTCGCCGAGCCCCATCGCGGCAAGCGGCTGGAACTACAACGCGACGGGAACTGCGATCAGCCTGGCTTCCGGGCCATTCAAGCAAGGCGCGATCTACGAGTTCACCTATGTCGCGAAGGACCCCGTGGTGGCCGGGATCGGCCTTGCGGCCACGCGTGACTTCCTGTCGTTCCTGAAGCACGCTCGCGCGGATGACCACGGCAATCCCAATCCGCTGTGGCGCCACACCAGGCAGGTCTACACCTTCACCGTATCGCAGCCGGCGCGCTACCTGAACGACTTCCAGACGCTCGGCTTCAACGCCGACGAGCGCGGCCGGCGCGTGATCGACGGAATTCTCAACTGGATCGGCGCTGGCACCGGCGTGGCCATCAACTACCGCTTTGCCCAGACCGCGCGCACCGAGCGCAACCGCCAGAACCACCGTTACGCGGAAGGGCCGTTTCCCTTCGCCTATCCGAAGCTGAAGGATCACCTCACGGGCAAGGTCGGGGGCCGCGGCGTGGCCTGCGCCGGCGGGAGGGACGATGACGACGACGACGGGCATGACCACGGCAGCACCTGCCCGAAGGCGCTGGAGGTCAATTCCGCCAACGAGTACTGGGTGAAGACCGGTTCGCTGCTGCACACCGATACCCGCGGACGCGACCTCAAGGATCCGAAGAACGTGCGCTTCTATCTCCTTTCGAGCGTCGAGCATACCGTCGCCGGCTCGCCTCCGACCCCGGGCAGCTGCCAGCAGATCCGCAACACCAACGATCCGAATCCGGCGCTGCGCGCGTTATTCATCGCGCTGGACGAGTGGGTCGCTCGCGGCAAAAAGCCGCCGAAGAGCGAGGTTCCGACTCGCGCAACCGGCGTGTTCTCGACCCCGGTGGGCAACGGCGTCGGGGTGATCCCGCAGGCAGCGCTGGGCTGGCCGAGTATCCCCGGGGTCAGCTATTCCGGCCTCATCACCGTGCGGCATCTCTTCAACTTCGGGCCGCGCTTCGACCAGGGCATCCTGGACGTCAACCCACCTGACTTCTCCGGTCCGGTGTATCCCTCCTTCGTAAGCAAGGTCGACCGCGACGGCAACGACATCGCCGGAATCCGCCTGCCTCCGGTCGAGGCGCCAATCGCGACGACCACCGGGTGGGCGCTGCGCAGCGCTGCGTTCGGCGGCGGTCCCGGCGGCGGCAACATGGACGGCTGCGAGTCCTCGGGCCAGTGGATTGCGTTCAAGGTGACGCAAGCCGAGCGCATGGCCGTCGGCGACCCGCGCAAGTCGCTGGAGGAACGCTATGGCGACCACGAGGGCTACGTCAAGGCGGTGGCGAAGGCGGCGAAGCACCTCGAGAAGCACCGCTTCCTGCTTCCCGACGACGTGCAGCGGTACATCGACGCAGCGGAAGCAAGCAGCGTACTTCGCTAAGGAGGAGTTTTCATGAAAACCATCGCACTTGCCATCGCCGCGCTGCTCGCGGGCATCACCCCCGCGCACGCGGGCAAGGACTCGGAGCGCGACTTCGAGATCAGATCGCTGTCCAGCCGGCCCAATACGGTGAGCGGCGGCGACGTGCTGATCGAGGTGCGCCTGCCTCGATACGTGCGGGGCAGCGACCTCATCATCCGGCTCAACGGCAGCAACGTGAGCGGGCAGCTTGCCGTGGATCCGGCCGGAGGTAGGCTGATCGGGCTGGTGACGGGCCTGCGAACCGGCAAGAACCGCCTCACGGCGAGCGCAAGGCATCACCACGGCAACCAGCACTACGACTCGCTGGAAATCGTCAACCACCCGATCCAGGGCGAGATCTTCGCGCCGCACCAGCGGCCCTGGGTGTGCGAGACGGCGGCCTCCGGCCTCGGCGCCCCGCCGGCAAGCGGGCCCTGCATCGTGCCGACGCGCTACGAATGGTTCTACAGAACGACCGGCGGCGCGCTATTGCCGCTGTCGGGCACGACGCCGCCCGCAGATGTAGCCCAGACCACCACGATCGACGGCAGGACGGTGAACTACATCGTGCGCGTGGAGTCCGGGACGATCAACGAGTCGATATACCGCATCGCGATCCTTGACGACCCCACCAACCCGATCTCGAATCCATGGTCGCCCGGCGGCAAGAAGCCCGGCGCCGGATGGAACGGGAAGCTCTTCTACCACTTCATCGGCGGCGCCGGCGTCGGCTTCCGCTCGGGCCGGAACGTGGCAACCTCGGCGATCAATATTTCCGACACCATCTCCAACCGCGACGAGCCGATCCGGCTCGGCTTCGCGGTGGCGTTCGGCTCGCGCAACACCTTCGGCACCGGCGCCGACGAAGTCGTCTCCGCCGAAACCGTCATGATGATCAAGGAGCGCTTTATCGAGCAGTACGGACTGCCGAAGTACACCGTCGGCCTGGGAAGCTCCGGCGGTGCGATCCAGCAGCACCTGATCGCGCACAACTATCCCGGCCTGCTTGATGCGATCACGCCGGTGCGCAACTACCCCGACGTCATGAGCGTGGCCACCGATGTCATCGATTGCGGCCTGCTGAACAATTACTTCGCCACGGCGGTCAACCCGGCCGACTGGCCCGGCGCGCGCCAATCCAAGGTCACCGGCTACCCGCTCGATCCTTTGGGACGCAATAATTGCATCGGCTGGAACGCCTTTGCGCGCGACTGGCCCGGGCCGACCAACGGCTTCGATGCGGTGGTACCGCTCGAGGCGCGCTATGACCCGGTAACGAACCGCGACGGCGCGCGCGGCACCCTGCAGGACGGCAGTGTCAGCTCCCTCGGCATCAATCCGAGCACCGGGTTCGCGCGGCAGCCTTACGACAACGTCGGCGTGCAGTACGGCCTCGCGGCGCTGAACAGCGGCGACATCACCAAGCAGGAGTTTCTCGACCTGAACGAGAAGATCGGCGGCCTCGACATCGACGGCAATTTCGTCGCCGGGCGCAGCGAGGGCGACCTGAAGGGCATCGAGCGCGCTTATCGCCACGGGCGGGTGAACGACGGCGAGAACCTCACGCTGCCGATGATCCAGTACCGCAACTACGTCGACTTCGCGAACGACATCCATTCGTTCCACCGCAGCACCGCGATGCTCGCGCGGCTGCAGAAGAAGAACGGCACCACCGACAACGTGGCGCGCTGGACCATGCCGCAGGCAGGCACGGTGAACTTCATGCGTATGGCCCTGCTCGCGCAGAACGAATGGCTCGAGAACCTCGCCGGCGATAATTCCCATGCGCCCTACGCCGTCAAGGTGATCCGCAACAGGCCGGCGAGCCTGAAGAACCAGTGCTGGGACGCCAGCGGTGCGGTGGTGGGCGACCATCCGTTCAATCTGGACGACCCTGGCGTATGCAACACGCTCTACCCGGTGCATGCGGATCCGCGCATCGTCGCGGGCGGCCCGCGCGCCGGCGACATCCTCAAGTGCCAGCGCAAGCCGGTGAAGGCCTCGGACTACAGCGTTGCCTTCACCGCGGGCGAGCAGGCGCGCCTCAAGGCGATCTTCCCGCACGGCGTGTGCGACTGGTCGCGGCCGGGCGTCAAGCAGCGGCCGCTGAAGGATAGCTGGCTCGCCTATCCGAAGCCGGGGCACGCGGTGCGGCTCGACCGCGGCTCGGATCGGGATAACGACGATGACGACGACTGAAGGCATGTTGCAACCGGGAGAATTCCTATGAAAACCATTGCGCTAACTGTTTCTGCGGCATTCGCCTTGACCGCGTCGCTCGCCGAGGCGCGCGTGACGAGAATCGTCATCGACACGACGACTGTTCTCGCCAATCCGGCCAATGCCCTCAATCCCTACCAGGAGATCACCGGGCGCGCCTTCGGTGAGTTGCATCCGCGCGATCACCACAACAAGGAGATCACCGACCTCGAGATCGCCCCGCGGAACGTCAAGGGCAACGTCGAATACATCGCGAGCTTTCGCATCCGCAGGCCGACTGTCACCACCAGCGGCTTGATGTGGCACGACGTGCCGAACCGCGGCGGCAACGTGGCGTTGAGCAACGACCTGTTCGCAGCCGGCGATCTGCACCTGCTCAGCGGCTGGCAGGGCGACAACGCGGGCGCCACGCGCCTGCCGGCGAACGTGAGCTGCCTGCCGCCCTACACGGCGCCGTGCGCGGCGCCGGTGTTCGCCAACCACTATGTCAAGACACCGGTGGTGACCGGCGTGACGGGCAACATCGTGGGTCGCATCATCAACCGCAGCGGGCTGCCTGGGCAGCCGCTGAACGTGATGGGCAATCCGATTCCGTACTTCCCCGTCAACGTCAACAGCAATGCGGGGGCCACGCTGACGACGATCCTGCACGAAACCATCGAGGGTGTCGTCACGGTAGGAGCGACCATACCGAACAGCGACTGGAAGTATTGCGGCGCGGGAAGCACTTTTGCGGCGGCCAGTGCAGTGACTGTTCTCCCTGTGAACGTCTGCTTGAAGGATGGTTTCGATGCAACCAAACTCTATCAACTCGTCTATACGGTGAAGGATCCGTACGTGCTGGGCGCCGGCACTGCGGCGTTCCGCGACGTACAGTCGTTCTTCCGCTACGCGTCGGCCGACGATTTCGGCACGCCCAATCCGGTGGCCGGCGCCGTCAAGTGGGCCATCATTCGCGGCTCTTCTCAGTCGGGCAACTTCACGCGGCACTTCATCCACCTCGGCATGAACCAGGACGAGGCGGGCCGCATCGTGCATGAAGGCGCCTGGCCGATGATCGCCGGGCGGCGCGTCGCCAACAATTCGCGCTGGGGCCAGCCCGACGGCGTGCTCGAGCTGTACCAGATGGGCAGCGAAGGCCCGCAGTGGTGGAGCAAGTACGAAGACAACGTGCGCGATCTGCCCGCCGCCGGCATCCTGGACCGCTGCAAGAAAAGCAAGACATGCCCGAAGATCGTTGAAACGTTTGGCGGCGCCGAAGTCTTCGCCCTGAAGATGACGATGTCGTGGGTCGGCACTGCGGCCAAGGAAGACATCCCGCTGCCGAAGAACGTGCGCAGGTATTACCTGCCGAGTTCGTCGCACGGCGGCGGCAACGGGCAGACGACGGAGAACCCTGCGGCAGCCGGCGCAGTCAGCTGCCCCGGCAACAACTGGGGCCAGGGCACGCTGCGCGCCAACCCGGTTCCTGCCACCGGCTTGGTGAACAAGGTACGCGCCTCATTGCGCGACTGGGTGATGCACGGCACGCCACCCCCGCTCAGCCAGTGGCCGACGATCAAACCCATCCAGCAGGGTGGCGGTCACGATCACGACGATGACGACGACGATGACCGACACAAAGGCAGCAAAGGCAACGACCGCGATCATCACGATGACGATGACGACGACGACCACGATGGGAAGGGCCACCATGGCAAGTGGCGGGCGCTGCTCGTCAAGCCCACGATGAAGGCGATGGGCTTCCCGAAAGGCATTCCAGGAATTCCCGAGTCGATTTTCAAACCCGAAAACTTCGTCTTCCCGGTGCTCGATTACGACTGGGGCCCGAAGTACGACCACAGCGAAGCCTCGGGCAACCCGACCAACGCCCCGCCGCCCATCCTGCACGTGATCAAGACGCTGGTTCCACTCGTGGACAAGGACGGCAATGAAATGGGCGGCGTGCCGACGGTGCAAAACGATGCGCCGCTGGGTACCTACCTGGGCTGGAACATCACCGCGGGCCCGGGCGACGTCGGTTACCAAGGCCGGCCGTTCCACAAGGGCCAGGTGTGCAACTACACCGGCGGCATGGTGCCGTTCTTCAAGAAGAAAGCCGATCGTCTGGCTGCCGGTGATCCGCGCAAGTCGCTGGAAGAGCGCTACGTCACGCATGCCGGCTATGTGGCGGCGGTGACGGCTGCGGCGAACAATGCCTTCACCAAAGGCTATCTGCTGGCCGCAGACCGCGACGCCCTGATCGCGCAAGCGGTGGGGAGCGACGTGTGCAATCAGCCGGGCGACGGCGGCAGGTGCAATCCGACGGCGCCTTAACGGGAATATTGCGGGCAGCGCGGCTGTTTGATCCTGCATCCACCGCAGAGAGGAGATCCCGCATGAACAAGCTTCCGATCGTTAGCGCGCTAGCTGTTGCCTTCGCCGCCCCCGCCGCCTTCGCGGACGGCGGCGACAGGATCCACATCGCTCTTACCGGCTACAACGAGGTGCCGTCGGTATCCACGCCCGCCAGGGGCGAGTTCAAGGCCAGGATAAGCAAGGATGAGAAGTCCATCGATTACGAACTCAGCTACCAGCGGCTCCAGGGGACGGTTACACAGTCCCATATCCACTTCTCGCAGCGGCACGTGAACGGCGCGATCGTGGTCTGGCTCTGCCAGACCGCGACGAATGCGGCTCCGGTGGGCACCCCGCCGACCTGCCCGGCGTCCACGGACGAAGGGGTCACCGTCACCGGTACCATCCACGCAGGGGATGTGCTCGCCACTGCCGCGGCGCAGCAACTTCCGGCGGGCGCCCTCGATGAGGTGATCGCCGCGATCCGCGCGGGGTCGGCCTACGTGAACGTGCATTCGAGCGTCACGCCCACCGGCGAGATCCGCGGCCAGCTCGGCGGCGAACGCGGGCCCAGCCATCACGGCCATCGCGGCGGCCGCGACTAGACGCCGGCAAAGCCGGCCTTCGCGAAGTGAAAGCCCGGTCGCTGACCGGGCTTTTTTTTTGCCCGTCTTGTGGTGCTGTCATCGCACTGCAACAAGGCGCCACAACCGGGCGGATCCGTGCAAAACCCGGGGTACCATAAGACCATGGGAGAGCGGGTGGCGAAGAGTCGCGGCTTTACGCTGCTGGAACTGCTGGTGGTCGTGGTCATCATCGGCCTCCTGGCGGGCTACGTCGCGCCGCGCTATTTCGGCCAGGTCGGCAAATCGGAGGTCGCCACCGCCAGGGCGCAGATCGACGCGCTGGAGAAGGCGCTCGACCAGTACCGCCTGGACGTCGGCCGCTATCCGAGCACCGAGCTGGGGCTGGGCGCGCTGCAGACGCGCCCCGCCAGCGAACCCAAGTGGAGCGGGCCCTACCTGCGCAAGGACGTGCCGCCCGATCCCTGGGGCAAACCCTACCTGTACCGGATCCCCGGCGAGAAGCACGAGTTCGACCTGCTCTCGTACGGCAAGGATGGCCAGCCCGGCGGCAGCGGCGAGAACGCCGACCTCACGAACCACTGAGCGCATGCGCTTCGTACTGAAGGCCATCGCCCCCGCCGGCAACGTCGAGGCGCTCGATTTGCAGGCCTCCGACCCGGGCACGGCGGTGCACCAGCTCGAGGGCCGCGGCTACACCGTGCTCAGCGTACGAGCGAAGGGCTCGTTCGGCCTGGCGTGGCCCGGCGGCGCCGAGCGCTTCCCGCTCGCCCTCTTCAGCCAGGAGCTGCGCGTGCTGCTGGCCGCGGGGCTGTCGCTGGTGGAAGCCATCGATACGCTGGCGCAGAAGGAGCGCCGCGACGATGCGCGCGCGCTGCTGGAGCGCCTGTCCGCGGTGCTGCGCGAAGGCCAGCCGCTGTCGGCGGCGCTGCAGGAGTTTCCCCACGCGTTCCCGCCCCTGTTCGCCGCCACGGTGCGCGCCAGCGAAAGGACCGGCGATCTGGCCCCCGCCCTGGCGCGCTACGTCGCCTATTCCGTGCAGCTCGAGGCGATCCGCAAGCGCGTGGTGAACGCCTCGATCTATCCGATGCTGCTGCTCGCGGTCGGCGCTCTGGTCACCCTGTTCCTGCTGTTCTACGTGGTGCCGCGCTTCGGCAACATCTACGCCGAGCGCGGCGGTGACCTGCCGCTGTTCTCGCGCCTGCTGCTCGGCTTCGGGCAGGCGGTGAACGCCCACGGCGCGCTGGTGCTCGCCGGCCTCGCGGCGCTGGTCGCGGCGGCCGTGTTCCTGGGCAGGGCCTACCGCACCCTGCTCGGCGATGCGCTCTGGCGCCTGCCCGCCCTCGGCGAGCGCCTCAAGGTGTTTCAGCTCGCGCGCTTCTACCGCACCATCGGCATGCTGCTGCGCGGCGGCTTGCCGCTGGTGGCGGCGCTCGACATGGGCGCCGACCTGCTGCACCCGCTGCTGCGCGCGCGGCTCGCCGCCGCGAGCCGCGCGATCAGCGAGGGCCGCAGCATGTCGCAGTCGATGGAGGCCAACGTGCTCACCACGCCGGTGGCGCTGCGCATGCTCGCGGTCGGGGAGAAGAGCGGCAACATGGGCGAGATGCTGGAGCAGATCGCCGCCTTCCACGACGAGGAACTCGCGCGCTGGGTCGACTGGTTCACGCGCCTGTTCGAGCCGATCCTGATGACCCTCATCGGCCTGGCCATCGGCGTCATCGTGATCCTCATGTACATGCCCATTTTCGAGCTCGCCGGCAACCTGCGATGACCCTCAGCATCGAGGAAATCTCGCAGGCGCGGCACACGGCTGCCGCGGCGCGCCGCAGGGTCGTCGACGTGCTCGAGGAAAGCCTCGCCGCCGACCCGGACCGCTTCACCGCGCGCCTCGCCGCGACGCTGCGCCTGGAGGCGCTGTCGATGGCGCAGCTGCGCGCCGCGACGCCGGCCTTCGACCTGCTGCCGCTCGCCGAGTGCGCGCAGCGCAGTTGCGCGCTGCTGCGCACGGACGGGGACCGGCTGCTGCTCGCCTTCGACGACCCGTTCTCCGCCGAGCTGCACGCCTGGGCCGAGGAACGCATCGGCGCGCCTTTCAGCTGGTGCCTGGTGCACCGCGGCGACCTGGTGGCCTTCCTCGCCGCGCACGAGGAGTCGCTGCGCACGCTGGACGCCTTGCACGACGACGTCCCCAAGATCAGCGCGGACAGCGGGCGGGTGGAGGACCTGTCGCTCAAGGCGATCGGCGACGAGTCGAGCGAGGTGGTGCGCCTGGTGCGCTCCACCCTTCGCGATGCGTTGATGCTCGGCGCGAGCGACGTGCACCTGGAAACCCTGCCCGCCGGGCTGGCGATCAAGTTCCGCATCGACGGGATACTCTCGCAGGTCAAGGCGATCCAGGATGCGGCCCAGGCCGAGCAGGCGATCGCGCGCGTCAAGGTGCTTGCCGAACTCGACATCACCGAGCGGCGCGTGCCGCAGGACGGTCGCTTCAAGGCGCTGGTGAAAGGCCGCGCGGTGGATTTCCGCGTTTCCATCATGCCCAGCATCCACGGCGAGGACGCCGTGCTGCGCGTGCTCGACAAGCAGTCGCTCTACGAGCAGACGCAGCAGCAGCTGTCGCTCGATTCGCTCGGCTTCGAGCCCGCGGAGGTGCGCAGGCTGCGGCGGCTGTCGCGCGAGCCCTACGGCATGCTGCTGGTCACCGGCCCGACCGGCAGCGGCAAGACCACCACGCTGTATGCGGCGATCAGCGAGATCAACAACGGCCAGGACAAGATCGTCACCATTGAGGACCCGGTCGAGTACCAGCTCGCGGGCGTGCTGCAGATCCCGGTCAACGAGAAAAAGGGCCTCACCTTCGCGCGCGGCCTGCGCTCGATCCTGCGCCACGACCCGGACAAGATCATGGTCGGGGAGATCCGCGACCCGGAAACCGCGAACATCGCGGTGCAATCGGCGCTCACCGGGCACCTGGTGTTCACCTCGGTGCACGCGAACAACGTGTTCGACGTCATCGGGCGCTTCGTGCACATGAATGTCGACCTGTACGGCTTCGTCTCCGCCCTCAACGCCATCCTCGCCCAGCGCCTGGTGCGCATGGTGTGCCCGCATTGCGCCGACGACGATCATCCGGCGGCGGAAATGCTTGCCGAGTCCGGACTGGATGCGCAGCGCGTGCTGGGGTGGAAATTCAGGATCGGCCGCGGCTGCCGCGAGTGCCGCGGCGCGGGCTACAAGGGCCGCAAGGCGATCGCCGAGCTCATGATCCTCAACGACGAGCTGCGCGAGCTGATCACCGGGCGCGCGCCGCTGCGCCAGTTGAAGGAGGCGGCGTTGCGCTCGGGCACGCGCTTCCTGCGCGACGCCGCGTTCGACGCGGTGAAGCAGGGGCATACCACGCTGCAGGAAATCAACCGTGTCACGTTTGTTTCCTGACCGACTGACGGTCGCTCTGGCGCCGGCCGGGGTTTCGCTGCTCAGGGAATCTGGCTTCCCCCGCAGGAAAACCGTCGAGAGGAGAACCTTCCCCTGCGATCCGGCGTTCGGGGCCGAGCCCTGGCAAGGCGCGGTGGCGCTGCTCAAGACACTGACGATCGATTTCCCCTGCCGGGTCACGGTCGCGCTGTCCAGCCACTTCGTGCGCTACTCGATCGTGCCGTGGAGCAATGCGCTCAGCGGCGCCACCGAGGAGGAGGCCTACGTCCGCCATCATTTCGCCAGGATCCACGGCGAGCGGGCGAAGGCCTGGGTGCTGCGCGCGAGCGAGGCGGCTGCGGGTGCGCCGCGCCTGGCGAGTGCGATCGACGGGGCCCTGCTCGAAGAAATCCGCAAGTGCTTTGCGCAGGGCGGGAAAGCCCGATTGGCGTCGGTGCAGCCGCAGTTGATGAGCAGATTCAACGAGAACCGGCCAGCCGTGCCCGCGAGCGGGGCCTGGCTGGTGATCGTGGAGCCGGACCGCGCCTGCGTCGCGCTGCATGGCGGCGGCGGCTGGCGCTCCGTGCACAGCGGCAAGGACGAGTGGCTCACCCTGCTCGAGCGGGAACGCCATCGCGTGGCAGGGGAGATCCCGAACCTGGTCCTGATCGCCGGCGCCCCGGCTCCGGCGCCGCAGGGGGCATGGCAGTTCCGTGCACTGGGCGCCTGAAGCCACCCCATGACCCAACGCCTCGAACTCGATTACGTCGCGCCGTCCCACCGCCCCCTGTGGCCCGGGCTGGTGCTGCTCGCGCTCGCGCTCGCCGTGGCGCTCGGCATGTTTGCGCGTTACCGCGACGCACGGCTCGAGGTGGTCCGCCTGGAGGCGCAGGGCGGGCTGATCGCCCCGGAGCGCCGCGCCTCGCGCGTGATCCCGAAGGAGCGGCTGGACGAAGAGGCGCGCGCGGCCGAGGCGGTGGTGCGCCAGCTCACCGTGCCCTGGGCCTCGCTCATCGCCAGCATCGAGCAGGCGGCGACGCGCGACGTCGCGATCCTGCAGCTGCAGCCCGACGCCGAGAAGCGCCAGCTCAGGCTCACCGCCGAGGCGCGCCACCGCGAGGCGATGTTCGAATACCTGCGGCGCCTCGCCGCCTCCAAGGGGCTGGACGAGGTGCACCTGCTCAGCCACCAGGTGCAGCGCGAGGACCCGCAGCGGCCGATCCAGTTCTCGGTCCAGGCGGCGATGAAGGACGGCCGATGAAGGCGTGGCTGGAGGCGCAGCTGCGCACCCTCGGCATGGCGGGTGTGCTCGGCATCGGCCTGCTGCTGGCCTGCGGCGGCTTCTATTACGGCACGCTGCTGCCCCTGGAGCGGGAGGCGGCCGCGCAGCGCCTCGCCCTCGAGCGCCTGCGCGCGCGCACGCCGCACCGGCCGGTCGCCGCGAGCGGCCGCGCCGACGAGCTGCAGCGCTTCTACAACCTGTTCCCGCCCGCCTCGGAGCTCAACGGCCAGCTCGAGCGCCTGCACCGCCTGGCGCGCGCCTCGGGCCTGGATCTGGCGCAGGGCGAATACCGCCTGGAGCGCCGCGCCGCGGGCCTGTGGGCCTACCGGGTGACGCTGCCGCTGCGCGGCAGCGCGACCCAATTGCGCGATTTCATCGGCGCGTTGCTGCGCGACATGCCCATCGCCTCGATCGACGCGCTGCGCTTCGAGCGCAAGAAGGCGGCCGAAACCCAGCTCGATGCCCAGATGCGAATCACGTTGCACGCGCGCTCCCCCGGAGACAGTCCATGAGAATCACCCGAGTTCCCCTGGTGCTTGCTTTCGCGCTGGCCGCCTGCGCCACCACGCCGCGCCCGGTCGAGGACGCGCGCAAGAGCTTCGACGCGGGGCGCGGCGAGGAGGCGCTGGAGATCCTGCAGAAAGCGCAAAAGGACAGCCCCGGCGACCAGGCGATGCGCGGGGAGTATTTCCGCATACGCGACGTGCTGGTGGCGCAATGGCTGGCGCAGGCCGAGACGCTGCGCCAGGCCAGCCAGTTCGAGGCAGCCGAAACGCTCTACCTGCGCGTGCGCGCGCACGACGCCGCGAACGCGCGCGCCGCGGCGGGCCTGGCGCAGATCGAGACCGACCGGCGCCACCGGGCGGTGTACGGGCAGGCCGAGCAGCTGGTGCGCGCCGGCAAGTACCGCGAGGCGCAGGATGCGCTGCGGCCGGTGCTGACCGAGAATCCGCAGCAGCGCGATGCGCGCCGCCTGCAGCGCCTGATCGACGAGCGCCTGGTGAAGCCGGTGATCGTCTCGGCGCAGCTGCGCCCGACCAGCCTGAAGCCGATCTCCATCGAGCTGCGCGAGGTGACGCTGCGCAACGTGTTCGAAGTGCTGCAGCGCGCCTCCGGCGTCAACTTCGTCTTCGACCGCGACGTGCGCGCCGACCAGCGCACCACCATCGTGCTGCGCGACGCCAGCATCGAGGAGTCGATCCGCATGGTGCTGCTCACCAACCAGCTCGAGCAGAAAGTGCTGAATGACAACACGGTATTCGTGTTTCCGAACACCCCGCAGAAGCTGCGCGAGTACCAGGAGCTGGTGGTGAAGGGCTTTTATCTCGCCAACGCGGACGTCAAGCAGACCGCGAACATGATTCGCACCATGGTCAAGACACGCGACATCTTCATCGACGAGAAGATCAACC
>JANMUO010000247.1:0-11122 GCA_031391655.1 Betaproteobacteria bacterium | reverse complement strand
AAAACCCAACCGTATACTGAATTTTCCTGCTGGCGGTCTGTTCGGTAGCGGGCCAATCGAATCAAGGGAGACATCACATGAATATCGCAAAGTTGGGTGGGGCACTATCCGCCGCGGCGCTGCTCGCACTTGCGGGCGGGGCGCTGGCGCAGGTGAAGATCAGGCTGGAGCCGCTGGTCACGGGCATCAACACGCCACTGGCGATGGTGCAGTCGCCGAGCGACGCCCGCTTGTTCATCATCGAGCAGAACGGCCGCGTGAAGATCCTGGAAGGCGGCAAGCTCCGCCCGACGCCGTTCCTCGACATTCGCAGCAAGATTCCGGCGCTGCATCACGATTTTGACGAGCGCGGCCTGCTCGGCTTCGCGTTCCATCCGAACTTCAAGAGCAACGGCAAGTTCTACGTCGCCTACAGCGCGCACCTGGACTACCAGGCGGACCTCGGGCAGATGCTGTGGTACTCGCACAGCAACGTCGTCGAGGAGTACACGGTGTCCAGGTCCGATCCGAACACCGCGGACCCGAGCTCGGCGCGGCGCATCCTGACCACGCCGTGGCCGCAGTTCAACCACAATGGCCACTGGATCGGCTTCGGCCCGGACGGCAAGCTGTTCGTCGCGATGGGCGACGGCGGCTACGCCAACGACTGGGGCATCGGCCATAACCCCGCCATCGGCAACGGCCAGGATATGTCGACCGTTCTGGGCAAGATGCTGCGCATCGACGTGGATACGCGCAGCGAGGGCAAGGCCTACGGGGTCCCGTCCGACAATCCGTTCGTCGGCAAGAAGGACGTCAAGCCCGAGATCTGGGCCTCCGGCCTGCGCAATCCGTGGCGCTGCTCGTTCAACACCGTAGGCGGCGAGTTGTTCTGCGGCGACGTGCAGCAAAACAGCTACGAAGCGATCAAGACCATCGGCAAGGGCCAGAACCTCGGCTGGCGCCGCGTGGAAGGGATCATGCGCTGCTTCGACTACCTCAAGCCCGATGAACATCCGGCGACCTGCGACACGGCCGGCATCACGCCCGCGATCATCGAGTACAACAACTGCACGGCGAAGCCCCAGGGCTGCAAGGGGATCTCGATCACCGGCGGCTATGTGTACCAGGGCAAGGAAGCGGGCTGGAAGGGCAAGTACATCTTCGGCGACTGGAGCAAGTCCTTCGGCGAGATGGACGGCCAGATCTTCATCGCCACCAAGGGCGCCGACGGCAAGTGGACCATGGAAACCGCCGAAGTGACCAACCGCAAGGGCAAGCTGCCCTACGTGCTGGCCTTCGCGCAGGACCGTAGCGGCGAGGTGTATGCGTTGACCTCGATCACCACCGGCCCGAACGGGTCGCTGGACACGATCTACCGCATCGTCCCGTCGAAGTAAGCAGTCGCATGAACGCCGCCGCCGCGCTTTGCGCGGCGGCGGTTTGCTTTTCGGGGTACATTTTCCGCATGAGGATCGAAGCATGAAGGTTCAAACGGCGTGTGCCTTGCTCGGCTTGCTCGTGGCCACGGCGGCGGCAGCCCAAGAGCAGAAGACCGTCAAGGAGCCGATGCCGGCGTTCGACAAGGCGTACCTGTCGAGCAAGAAGAACGTCGCGGCCGGCAAGGAAGTGTGGGACAACCAGTGCCGGCACTGCCACGGCGCGGCGGCCTATCCCGGCAAGGCGCCCAAGCTGAACCCCGGGCAGCTGGCGCCGGACTTCATCTACGATCGCGTCACCTACGGGTTCGGCAAGATGCCCGCCTGGAAGGACGTGTTTTCGGTCGAACAGCGCAAGAGCGTCGTCGCCTACATCAAGAACAAGGACTTCTCGCCGTGACGCGGGATCAGGCGGGCCTGCGCAGCAGGGCGGTCGCGAGGACGGCGAGCAGCACGGCGAACGCGATCATCATGCCCATGCCTTCGCGCGCCGTTTCCTCCACCCACCACACGTCCTTCACCCAGAAATTGGGCATCGTCGGCCAGTAGAACACCGTGAGACCGGCGCCGACCGCCACGCAAGCCCACAGCAGCCGCTCTGCGGCGAGGGTGTGCACGCGCGCCGGGCGGAACGCCGCGGCGAAGCACCAGGCGGCGGGCACGAGGTAGATGGTGGCCCATACCAGCGCGTCGGGGTCGTTGTACTGGACGCCGGCAAATGCCACCATCAGCAACCCGGGCAGGATCAGGACGTAGCGCATATGACCTATTCTACGCACGCGCGCACCGCCACGCACTGGCAGCGCTTTGCGGTGCCGTTCGAGTTTCCGGTGGTGTTCACCGAGGACGTGTTCGACCCGGAAAACCCGGCGCTGCGCGACGTACTGTGCCGGCTGGAGCCCGCCAAGCGGCACCGCGCCGTGTTCTTCGTGGACGACGGCCTGAAGGCCACGCCGCCGCTCGCCGAGGCGATCCGGGCCTACGCCGCGCGGCACGCCGACGCGATCGAACTCGCCTGCGCCCCGGTGGTGGTGCCGGGCGGGGAAAAGATCAAGACCGAGCTGCATTTCATCGAGAGCATGCAGCAGACGCTTTTCGAGCTGCACCTCGATCGGCACTCCTACGTCGTTGCCGTGGGTGGCGGCGCGGTGCTGGACGCCGTCGGCCTGGTGGCCGCCACCACCCACCGCGGCGTGCGCCACATCCGCATTCCCACCACCGTGCTGGCGCAGAACGATTCCGGCGTGGGCGTGAAGAACGGCGTGAACCTGCAGGGCGTGAAGAACTTCGTTGGCACTTTCGCACCGCCTTTCGCGGTGCTGAACGATCTGGCATTCATCCTCTCGCTGCCCGAGCGCGACAAGATCGCAGGCATGGCGGAGGCAGTGAAGGTCGCGCTCATCCGGGATGCCGAGTTCTTCGGCTGGATCGAGCGCCACATGGACGACCTGGCGACTTTCGAGCGCAGCGCGATGGCGCACATGATCCGCCGCTGCGCCGAACTGCACATGCGCCAGATCGGCCAGGGCGGCGATCCGTTCGAGACGGGCAGCGCGCGGCCGCTCGACTACGGGCATTGGTCGGCGCACAAGCTGGAGAGCCTCACGCGGCACCACGTGCGCCACGGCGAGGCGGTGGCGATCGGCATGGCGCTCGATGCGCGCTATTCGGTGCTCGCCGGCCTGCTGGCCGCGGGCGCGGAGGAGCGCATCTGCGCGCTGCTCGAGCACCTGGGATTCACCTTGTGGCATCCGGCGCTCGCCAAGGCCGACGCCCGCGGGGAATGGGCGATCCTGGCAGGGCTGAAGGATTTCCAGGAGCACCTCGGCGGCGAGTTGACGGTGACCTTGCTCGCGGGCCTGGGCACCGGCGTCGAAGTGCACGAGATCGACCACGGGCGCATGCGCGAGGCGATGGCCTGGCTGAAGGACCGCGCCGGCGCCTGATGCACCTCGCTGCGCCGTCCCCCTCGGGGCAGGACCTCGGGCACCTGACCTACTGCACCAACATCCACGCGGGAGAGCCGCTGGAGGAGGTAATGGCGGGCCTCGCGCGCCACCTGCCGGCGATCAAGGCGGGCGTCGCGCCGGACCAGCCGTTCGGCGTCGGATTGCGCCTCGGGCACGCCGCCGCCGAGGGCCTGCGCGATCGCGCCGCGCTCGCCGCGCTCAAGCGCTTCCTGGCCGACGGTGGCTACTACGTCTTCACGCTCAACGGCTTTCCGTATGGCGCGTTCCACGGGGGCGCGGTGAAGGAAAATGCCTACCGGCCCGACTGGAGCGAGCCCGTGCGGCTTGCCTACACCAACCATCTTGCCGACCTGCTGAGCGATCTGCTGCCCGCGGGCGCGGCCGGCAGCGTCAGCACCGTGCCCTGCACCTTCAAACCCTGGGCCCAAGGGCGCCTGGACGCGATCGTCGAGCACCTGATCCGCCACGTCGCGCACCTGGTCGCCTTGCGCGAGCGGACCGGGCAGGTGATCGCGCTCGCGCTCGAACCCGAGCCGCACTGCTACCTCGAGACCATCCAGGAGACGGTGGCGTTTTTCCAGGAGCGCCTGTTCTCGCGCAACGGGGTGTCGCGCCTTGCCTCCCTGGGCAAGCTGACTTCTGCGGCGGCGGAAGTGGCCATGCGCACGCACATCGGCGTCTGCTATGACGTATGCCATGCCGCGGTGGAGTTCGAGGACCCCAGGGCGAGCATCGCGCAGTTGCGCGCCAGCGGCATCCAGATCGGCAAGCTGCAACTCAGTTCCGCGCTCAGGGTGGCCAGCCTCGACGCGGACAGCAAACGGCACCTGGCCGCATTCGCCGAGCCCGTCTACCTGCACCAGGCCGTGGCAAGGTCCAACGGCAGCCTGCGCCGCTTCGTGGACCTGTCCCTCGCGCTCGACGCGTCCGGTGCGGCGGAGGGTGCAGAACTGCGCGTGCATTTCCACGTGCCCGTGTTCCTCGAGCAGATGGCGCACTTCGGCACCACGCAGGCCTTCCTCGCCGAGATCCTGGCGTTGCATCGCGCCGATCCGATCAGCCCGCACCTCGAAGTGGAGACCTACACATGGGACGTCCTCCCCGAGTCGGTCCGCAAGGTCGACCTGAGCTCGGCGATCGCGCGCGAATTGAACTGGGTGAAAGCGCAGCTGCGGCAGTGAACCTGCGCACGGCCCTGCGGCTCGGTCGCGTCTCCAACCTGCCGACGGTATGGACCAACACGCTCGCCGCAGCGGCGCTGGCCGGCGCCGGCGCCGGCGGCTTCGGCGCGGAGTTCGCGGTGATGCTGCTCGCGTTCTCGTTGTTCTACACCGGCGGCATGTTCCTCAACGACGCCTTCGACGCGCAGTTCGACGCCGCGCAGCGACCCGAGCGCCCGATTCCTTCCGGCGAGGTCAGCCGCCGCGAGGTGTTCGGATACGGCTTCGGCATGATGGCGCTCGGCGCCGCCCTGCTGGCGTGGTTCGGCGCGGCGCCGGCGCTGGCCGGCCTCGCGCTGGCCGCGGCGATCACCTATTACGACTGGAACCACAAGGCAAACCTGTTCAGCCCGGTGGTGATGGGCCTTTGCCGTGTCCTGGTCTACGTCGGCGCGGGCCTGTGCACCACGCTTGCGCTGCCCGGCGCGCTGTGGATCGGCGCCGGCCTGATGCTCTGCTACCTGGTCGGGCTCACCTACGTCGCCAAGCAGGAGAACCTGGGCAAGGTCGAAAATCTCTGGCCGCTCGGCTTCCTCGCAGCGCCGGTAGCCTACGGTGCGTGGTTGTCGCTGGCCCAGCCATGGGTAGGGCTCTTCTGGCTGCTGTTCAGCGGCTGGATGCTGGTGGCGCTCTGGTTCCTGCGCCGGCGCCGCAAAGGCGACATTCCGCGCGCCGTAGTGAGCCTGATCGCCGGCATCTCGCTGCTGGATGCCTTGCTGATCGCGGGAACCGGCTCCGTGGCGCTCGCCGGCGTGGCCCTGGCTGGCTTCGGCACCACGTTGTTCTTCCAGCGCTACATCGCCGGAACCTAAGTCGGGGGTTTCGCCCCTACTGGAAGCGGTAGAGGTAGCTCGCGCGCAGCAGCATGCCGTCGTACTTGTTGCCCGTCTGCGAACCTTCCTCGGCTTTGGACGTGTAGTAGGAAAACAGGAAGTCGAGCGCGTGGCCACCGGCGAGCGGCACGTTCAGGCCGACGTCGTAGACGAAGGTCGACGAGTCGACGCGATACGAGTTCACCAGCCCGCCAAGTTCCCCGGCGAGCGCCGGGTCGGTCGCCCAGGCCCCCGAGAAGCCGCTCGAGGTGACGGAATTGAACACCTGGTCGCCGCCCACGTACATGATCCGGCCGTAGGCGGTGCTTTTCCCCCCGATCCGGTAGTCGAGCGTTCCCCAGAGCCGGGTGTTCTTCAGGTCATAGATGGCCACTTCCCCTGCGCGCCCAGGATCCCCGCCGCTGCGCTGGTCCATGGCGGCGCCCGCGCCGAGCCGCACGCGATCGGTGACGTGGCTGCCGACGCTCGCCTCCAGCGTCGCGATGGTGCCGTCGCGGATCGTGCTGTCGGCGTGTTGCAGCCAGACCAGGTTGCCGGCAACCTCGAAGATCGGAGAACTGAACTCCATTCCGGGCTGGATGCGCCAGGCCGCCCGTCCCGTCAGCGCAAGATTGCTCAGGTCGTCGAAGGTGGTGAACTGGCTGTAGCGCGCGCCGGCGCGAAACACGGCTCCGCTGCGCGCCCCGGTCACCATGCTGTGCGTGACCGAGCCCTCGACCGAGAGGATGTTGTCGGCCTTGCGGTCGGCGTCGTAGAGGCCGCGGCTGGCGTTGCTGTCGTGGAGGACCTCCGCGTCCAGGCCGTAGCGCGTCGAGTCGGCAAGCGCGGGCGGTGCAGCCATCAGGAGGGCTGCGGCGATGGCTGGATAGCGCTTCATGCGTCTTCCCCCGGGGTGGGCTTGCGCGTGATAATACGTCGCCAACCCGTCGCGCGAAAGGGATACGTCCATGTCCAAGCGGTCCGCAGAAGCCGAAGATCCCCGCCGCGCGTTCCTGCTGCGGGCGCTGGCCGCCGGGTTGCTCGGCGCGGGGGTCATCCCGCGCGCCACGGCGCAGATGTTCGGGCGCAAGCCGCAGAAGCTCCCGGCCGGCCAGTCGGTCTACGAGGCGAGCGGCGCCGTGCGCGTCAATGGGCAGCCAGCGGGCAGCACCACCCGGATTGCGCCCGGCGATCGCGTCGAGACCGGCGCGGGCGCCCAGATCATCTTCGTCGTCGGATCGGACGCCTTCATCCTGCGCGGCAACAGCAGCCTGGAACTCGGCGGGTCGAATTTCGTCGTGAACACCATGCGCCTTGCCACCGGTGCGGTGCTCTCGGTGTTCGGCCGCGGCACCGCCAAGCGCTTCACCACGCCCACCTCCACCATCGGTATCCGCGGCACCGGCCTGTACGTCGAGTCGCAGCCGGATCGGAGCTATGTCTGCAACTGCTATGGCGAGATTGACATCGCGGCCGCCGATGACCCCGCGGTCACCGAGCGCATCGTGTCCAGACACCATGACGCGCCGCGCTATGTACTCAAGGCCGGCGCCGCGCGGCGCATCCAGCCCGCGCCCTTCATCAACCACAGCGACCTCGAGCTGACGCTGATCGAGGCCCTGGTGGGGCGCACCCCGCCGTTTTCGCTGTTCGACGAGGGCTACGGGGGCTCGCGCAGGTATTAGAATCCGCAATCCCAGGAGGAGAAACAATGAAATCCAAGAAGTTGCTTTCGCTGGCGCTCGCCGCCGGCTGCTTTGCCGCCGCGGGCGCGATGGCCCAGACGGTCAAGGTCGGCGTGGTGCTGCCCTTCACGGGCGTGGGCGCCGAGTTCGGCCAGCAGGTCGATCGCGGCATCCAGATGTTCATGAAACTCAACCCCAACGCCTTCGGCCCCTACAAGGTCGAGATCGTGAAGCGCGACTCTAAGAACCCGAGCGGCGCGGAAGCCAAGACCGCGGTGCAGGAGCTCATCACGCAGGAGAAGGTCAGCATCGTCACGGGCTTCATCTACTCGCCGGACGCAATCGCCTCCGCTCCCCTGGTGACGGAAGCCAGGACGCCGATGGTGGTCATGAACGCCGGCACGGCGTGGATCACCGGGCTCTCGCCGATGATCTCGCGCGTTTCCTTCTCCATGTGGCATTCGGGCTTCGCCATGGGCGAGGCGGCGGCGAAGACGCTCAGGGCGAAGACCGCGGTGGTCGGCTACACCGACTTCCCGCCGGGCAAGGACAGCCTGGATGCCTTCAAGCGCGGCTTTGAATCCAACGGCGGCAAGGTGATCGACGAGATCCCGATGGGCGGCCCCGGTCAGGTGCCGGACCTCACGCCCTTCTTCCAGCGCGCCAAGGACAAGAAGCCCGACGTGTTCTTCGTCTTCGTGCCGGCGGGCGACCACGCCGTCAGCGTGGTGAAAACCTACGGCGCCCTGGGCATGCGCCAAGCCGGCATCAGGCTGATCGGGCCGGGCGACATCACGCAGGACTTCAAGCTGCAGGCCATGGGTGACGACGCGGTGGGGCTGATCACCATCCACCACTACAACGCAGACCTGGACAACGCGGCCAACAAGCGCCTGGTGGCGGCCTGGAAGCAGGACTACGGCCCGAACTCGACGCCGGATTTCATGGGCATCCAGGGCTACGACGGCATGGCGGCGATCGCGCATGTGATCACGACGCTCAAGGGCAAGGTGGATGCCGACGGCGCGATGCAGGCGCTGAAGGGCTGGAAGTTCGCCGACAGCCCGCGCGGGCCGATCATGATCGACCCGGTGACGCGCGACATCGTGATGAACGAGTACCTGAGCGAACTGGTGAAGGTGAACGGCCGCCTGACGCAGAAGAACATCGGCACCATCAACGCGGTGAAGGACATGTGCAAGGAGTTGAAGGTAGGGAAGTGCGCGCAGTAGCGCGGCGCGCCGTCCCCCGCTCCGACGACCACACCGCCGCCCGCACAGCCGGGCGGCGGCTTTTTTTCTAGATGGACCTGATCAGCATCCTGCTCGGCGGCATGGCCTCGGGCATGGTCCTGTTCATCGTGTCCGTGGGCCTGTCGGTGACCATGGGCCTGATGGGCTTCGTGAACCTCGCGCACGGCGGGTTCGCCATGCTGGGCGGCTACGCCATCGTGCTTGCCATGCGCCACTGGGGCCTGGCGTTTCCCGCCGCGCTGGCATTGGGCTTCGCCGCGGTGGCGCTGCTGTCGGTGCTGCTCGAGCGCACGCTCTACGCCCGCCTGTACCGCGCCTCGGAACTCGACCAGGTCCTGTTCACGATCGGCCTGGTTTTCGTGATGATCGCGACGGTGACGCTCTCCGTCGGCCCGGAATCGCAGCGCGTGGTGCTGCCGGCCTGGCTGGACGGCCAGACCGACCTCGGCTTCATCCGCTACCGCAGCTACAGCCTGGCGCTGATTGCCAGCGGCACGCTGCTGATGCTCGCGCTGTGGCTTGGCTTTGAGCGCACGCGGATCGGCGCGCGCATCCGCGCGGCGGTGGACAACCGCCGCATGGCGGAGTCGGTGGGCGTGGACGTCGGGCGCCTCTTTACCATCACCTTCGCGCTGGGCAGCGGCCTGGCCGCGGTGGGCGGGGGCCTCGGCGCGGAGATCCTCGGCCTGGACCCGCAGTACCCGCTGCGCTACCTCGCGTACTTCCTCATCGTGGTGGCGGTCGGGGGCCTGGGGCGCGTCACGGGGGTGTTCTTCGCCGCGCTGCTCATCGGCGTGCTCGATTTCACGCTCAAGATCTACTTTCCCAAGGGCGGCACGATGTTCATCTACGCGCTGACCCTGATTTTCCTGCTGGCGCGGCCGCAGGGCATGTTCGGCAAGCACGGGACTTGACGTGACGGGGAGCGCACTGCCGGCGGTGCGGGACCTGGCGGTGCGCCATCGCCTGCAATGGTGGGAGGCGCTACCCTGGGTCGCCGGCGTCGCCGCGTATTTCCTGTTTCCGAACTACCTCGCCTTCGGCACCCAGGTGCTGGTGACGATCCTCTTCGCGCTGTCGCTGGACCTCGTGCTCGGCTATGCCGGCATCGTCACGCTCGGCCATGCGGCGTTCTTCGGCGCCGGCGCCTACACGGTGGGCATGCTTGGCATGCACCTGGGCTGGACCGATCCGGTCTTGGGCCTGGCCGCTGCCGCGCTGGTGGCCGGGCTCATCGGGCTGGTGAGCGGCTGGGTGGTGCTGCGCACGCACGGCCTCACCTTGCTCATGCTGACGCTGTGCACGATGGCCCTGCTCGAGCAGGCGGCCAACATGTTCTCCGGCTTCACCGGCGGCTTCGACGGCATCCCCGGACTCGCCTTCAAGCCGATCCTGGGCTTGTTCAAGTTCGATGTCCTGTACTTTCGCACGCAGTACCTTTACGCGTTGGTCGTGCTGTTCGCGTGTTTCGTGGTGGTGCGCGTGCTGGTGTACTCGCCGTTCGGGCGCAGCCTCACCGGCATCCGCGAGAACCTGCTGCGCATGCATGCGGTGGGCGCACCGGTGCGCGCGCGCCAGGTCCTGGTCTACGCCATCTCGGCGGCGCTCGCGGGCGTCGCGGGCGCAGTGTTCGTGCAAGCCACCGGCTACGTCAACCTCGCGGTGCTGGGGCTGGAGCGTTCCGCGGGCGTGCTCATCATCCTCATCCTCGGGGGCTATGGGCGCCTCTATGGCGCCTTCGTCGGCGCCATCGTCTACATGGTGCTGGAGCACACGCTGTCCAAGGCCTATCCGACCGCCTGGCAGCTCGGCCTGGGCCTGATGCTGGTGCTGGTGGCGCTGTTCGCGCGCAACGGCATCCTCGGCCTGGGCGAGACGCTGCGCCGCCGCTGGAGCGCGCGATGAGCCCCTTGCTGTTGGAAACGCAGGGCTTGTGCAAGAGCTTCGGCGCGCTGGAAGTGGCGCGCAGCATCGACTTCCGGCTGGAGCCGGGCGCACGCCACGCCCTCATCGGCCCCAATGGCGCAGGCAAGACCACCTTCGTGAACCTCCTGACGGGGGTGCTGCGGCCCTCAAGCGGCCGCGTGCTGCTCAAGGGCGAAGACGTGACGCGCCTTGCGCAGGCCAAGCGCGTCAAGCGCGGCATCGCGCGCACCTTCCAGATCAACCAGCTGTTTCGCGGACTCACGGTGCTGGAGAACGTGTGC
Source organism: Betaproteobacteria bacterium (assembly GCA_031391655.1). Lineage (GTDB taxonomy): Bacteria > Pseudomonadota > Gammaproteobacteria > Burkholderiales > SG8-39 > JAABQT01. The sequence goes on along the minus strand of JANMUO010000247.1, from coordinate 557 downwards.
ATCGCGGTCGCCGAGCGCCTGGGGGCGGGCGGCGGCATGCTGCGGCCCGCGGGACGGCGCACCGAGGTGGTGGAAGAGGCGACGCGCCTGATCGGCATGCTGCGCCTGGACGAGGACGCCGGCCGGCGCGTGGGCGAGCTGCCCTATGGCCGCCAGCGGCTGGTGGAGATCGCGATCGCCCTGGGCCTGGATCCGCGCGTGCTGCTGCTCGATGAACCGGCCGCCGGCATCCCGAGCGCGGAGAGCCACATCCTGCTGGAAGCCATTGCCGGATTGCCCAAGGACATCGCGGTGCTGATCATCGAGCACGACATGGACCTGGTGTTTCGGTTCGCGCAGCGCATCACCGTGATGGTGGGCGGGGCGATCTTCGCCGAGGGTTCACCCGCCGAGATTGCCGCCAACCGCGAGGTGCGGGCTGTCTACCTGGGAACCACGCTCGATGGCTGACGCGCTCGGGCTGAGCGGCTTGCGTGCCGGCTACGGCGAGACGCACGTGCTCGAGGGCATCGATCTTGCGCTCGCCGCGGGCGAGAGCCTGTCCATCATCGGCAGGA
>JANMUO010000222.1:0-3528 GCA_031391655.1 Betaproteobacteria bacterium | reverse complement strand
CCTGGGCCGACGTACTCACGCGCGCGCTGGGCTACGACCTGCCGCTCGCGGTGAAGCGCGGCTACCACATGCATTACCGGGCGGCGGGCGAGGCGAAGCTCAACCTCCCGGTGCTGGACGTCGAGCGCGGCTATTTCATGGGGTCGACGCGGCGCGGCATCCGCCTCACTACCGGCGCGGAGTTCGCTATGCGTGACGCCATTCGCACGCCGGTGCAGTTGGGCAGGGCGGAACCCATCGCGCGGGACCTGTTCCCGCTGGCGGAGAGGTTGGACAACGAGCCCTGGATGGGGGCGCGGCCCTGCACGCCGGACATGCTGCCCATCATCGGCGCAGCGCCGAAGCACAAGAATCTGTGGTTTGCGTTCGGGCATGCGCACCATGGGCTCACGCTGGGGGCGGTGACGGGGAGGTTGGTGGCGGAGATGGTCGTTGGCGAGACCCCTTTCGTGGATCCAGGTCCGTATTCGGCTGCGCGGTTCGGCAAATGAAGTGGCAGTTCTGGATTGATCGGGGGGGGACGTTTACGGATGTCGTCGCCCGGAAACCAGACGGGTCGCTGACGACCCACAAGCTGCTTTCCGAGAACCCGGAGCGGTACAAGGACGCTGCTCTTGCAGGCATCCGTCATCTCCTCGGTGTCAAACCTGGGGAACCCATTCCCGGGGATTTGATCGAGGCGGTGAAGATGGGGACGACGGTTGCTACGAACGCGCTTCTGGAAAGGAAGGGCGAGCGCACTGTTCTGTTCATTACCAAGGGATTTCGCGATGCGTTGAGGATCGCGTACCAGAACCGGCCCAAGATATTTGAGCGGAACATTGTCCTGCCGGAGTTGCTGTATGCGAGCGTGGTCGAGGTCCAAGAGCGGATCGGCGCGCGCGGCGAAGTCCACCTTGCGCTGGACGAGGCGCTCGCACGCGCCGATCTCGAAAGGGTCTATGGCGAGGGCTTTCGCTCGATCGCAATCGTCCTCATGCATGGATATCGATACCCAAAGCATGAAGCGAAGGTCGCTGCGCTAGCCAAACAGGTCGGTTTTACCCAGGTATCCGTCTCCCACCAGGTCAGCCCATTGATGAAGCTGATCGGGCGGGGCGACACCACTGTCGTGGACGCCTATCTTTCGCCGATCCTGCGGCGCTATGTGGACCAGGTTGCGTCGGAGTTGCAGGGCGTGCAGCTCCTGTTCATGCAATCCAACGGCGGCTTGACCGATGCGCGCCGCTTCCAGGGCAAGGACTCGATCCTCTCCGGCCCCGCCGGCGGCATCGTCGGCGCTGTGCGCACCTCCCTGTCCGCTGGTTTCGGCAAGATCATCGGCTTCGACATGGGAGGCACGTCCACCGACGTATCGCACTACGCGGGGGAGTTCGAGCGCGAGTTCGAGACCCAGGTGGCGGGCGTGAGGATGCGGGCGCCGATGATGAGCATCCACACCGTGGCCGCCGGTGGCGGTTCGGTACTGCACTTCGACGGCGCGCGCTACCGCGTGGGGCCGGACTCGGCGGGGGCCAATCCCGGGCCCGCCAGCTATCGCCGCGGCGGGCCGCTGGCGGTGACCGATGCGAACGTGATGCTGGGCAAGATCCAGCCGGAGTACTTCCCCCGCGTGTTCGGGAGGGAGGGAAAGAACGCGCTCGACGCAGGCGTCGTGCGCGCGAAGTTCGAGGAACTGGCGAATACCATCGGCGGCGGGCGCACGCCCGAACAGGTGGCCGAAGGCTTCGTGCAGATCGCGGTGGGCAACATGGCCAACGCCATCAAGCACATCTCCGTGCAGCGCGGGCACGACGTCACCGAGTACACCCTTTGCTGCTTCGGCGGCGCCGCAGGCCAGCACGCCTGCGCGGTGGCGGACGCGCTGGCGATGACGCGGGTCTACATCCATCCCTTTGCCGGCGTGCTCTCAGCCTACGGCATGGGGTTGGCGGACCAGGCGGCGCTGAGGGAGAAGGCGGTCGAGGCGAAGCTGGGGGACGTGAAGCTCGAGGGGGAGATCGAGGAGCTCGCGAAGGCGGCGAAGGCAGAACTTGTGGGCCAGGGCGTGGAACCGAGCAACATAAGAGTGTTGCGGAGGGTCCATTTGAAATATGAAGGGACGGATACAGCGCTGATCGTGGCATTGGGTTCTTCAGAGGAAATGCGTGGGCAGTTCGAACTTGCCTATCAAAAGCAATTTTCTTTCCTGATGCCCGGCAAGGGTTTGATCGTTGAGGCGGTATCGGTAGAAGCCTTGTCTTCCGGGGTTCCCGATCGACCGGTTTCCGATGTTGGAAACCGGTCGATCGTTTCAAGGCCAGAAACGTCCGCGCGCGTGTTCACTGGCGGTAAATGGCATGAGACGCCTCTATACCTCCGGGAGAAGTTGGGTCCGGGGCAGAAGGTGAACGGTCCGGCGATCATCGCCGAATCAAATGCCACAACTGTTGTTGAGCCAGGGTGGCAGGCAACAGTGACGGACTTGGATCATCTGGTCCTGGATCGAGTGGTTCCGAGAGAAAAACGGGTCGCCCTGGGCACCCAAGCCGACCCGGTCATGCTCGAAATCTTCAACAACCTCTACATGTCCATCGCGGAGCAAATGGGTCTCCGCCTCCAGAACACCGCTTACTCCGTCAACATAAAAGAACGCCTCGACTTCTCCTGCGCCCTCTTCGACGAAGTGGGTAACCTCATCGCCAACGCCCCGCACATGCCCGTGCACCTGGGTTCGATGGGCGAGTCCATCAAGACTGTTATCCGCGAGAACGCGGGCAAGATGAAACCCGGCAATGTGTACGTTTTGAACGCCCCCTACAACGGCGGCACGCATCTCCCCGACGTCACCGTCATCACCCCTGTTTTCGACGAACTGGGTCGCGAAATCCTGTTCTACGTCGGCTCGAGAGGCCACCACGCCGACATCGGCGGCATCACCCCGGGCTCGATGCCCCCCGATTCGAAGACCGTGGACGAAGAGGGCGTGTTGATCGACAACTTCCTGCTGGTGGAGGAAGGGCGCTTTCGCGAGAAGGAAACCGTCGCGCTGCTGTCCTCGGGCAAGTACCCGGTGCGCAACGTGCAGCAGAACCTCGCCGACCTGCAGGCGCAGATCGCCGCCAACGAGAAGGGGGTGCAGGCGCTGCGCGAGATGGTGTCGCACTTCGGCCTGCAGGTGGTGCGCGCCTACATGCGCCACGTGCAGGACAACGCCGAGGAATCGGTACGCCGCGTGATCGGGGTGCTGAAAGACGGCGAGTTCGAGCTGCCGCTCGACAACGGCGCGCTGATCCGCGTGAAGATCCGCATCGGCGCCGACCGCAGGAGCGCGCAGGTGGATTTCACCGGCAGCTCGGCGCAGCTGCCGAGCAACTTCAACGCGCCCTCGGCCGTGAGCATGGCGGCGGTGCTGTACGTGTTTCGCACGCTGGTGGACGACGAGATCCCGCTCAACGCGGGGTGCCTGAAGCCCCTCGATGTGAGGATCCCGGAGCGCTCGATGCTCAACCCGCGCTACCCGGCGGCGGTGGTGGCGGGCAACGTCGA
>JANMUO010000178.1:0-2615 GCA_031391655.1 Betaproteobacteria bacterium | reverse complement strand
AAGTGGTGGGCCAAGGGCGACCCCGAGCAGACCGCCGTGACCCTCGCCGACATCGAGTCCCGCCTGCTGGCGATCGCGGACGACCTCGGGGATGCGGCGTACCGGATCCACTACGACGACTACGTCGCCGACCCCACCGTGCTGCGCGGGCTCTTCGACTGGCTCGGTGAGGACTTCGACGAGTCGGTCGTGCGCGAGACGTTCGCGGTGAAGCACTCGTTCTGAGGCCGGGCAGGGGCGCCCTCAGCCCAGCGACCGCGTCTGGGCCTTGATCATGTCGGCGTACCACTGGAAGCTGCGCTTGGGCGTGCGCGCCTGCGTCTCGTAGTCGACGTGCACCAGGCCGAAGCGCTGGGTGTAGCCCTCGGACCACTCGAAGTTGTCCAGCAGCGACCAGGTGTAGTAGCCGCGGACGTCGACGCCCCGCTCGACGGCGCCGCCACGTGCGGCGTGTAGCCGTTGTCCACGCACCACTCGTACAAGGCGCGCAGCAAATAGGGCTTGGTGGCGATTTCGCTCATGAACTTATTTGCGCATCACCTTCTCGGAAGGCGTGAGCGCCTCGATGAAGGCCGGGCGCGAGAAGATGCGCTCGGCGTACTTCATCAGCGGCGCCGCGGGCTTGCCGAGCTTGATGCCGTAGTGGTCCAGGCGCCACAGGAGCGGCGCGATGGCGACGTCCAGCATGGTGAAGTCGTCGCCCAGCATGTGCTTGGTCTTGGTAAAGAGCGGCGCGAGCTCGACCAGCCGGTCGGTGACTTGCGCGCGCGCCTTGTCCACCTGCTTTTCCTTGCCCGATTCGAGGCCCTCGACCTGGCTGAACAGCTCCACTTCCATGTTGAACAGCATCAGCCGCGCGCGAGCGCGCATCACCGGGTCGGCCGGCATGAGCTGCGGGTGCGGGAAGCGCTCGTCGATGTACTCGTTGATGATGTTCGACTCATAGAGGATGAGGTCGCGCTCGACCAGCACCGGCAGCCGGTTGTACGGGTTCATCACCGCGATGTCTTCCGGCTTGTTGTACATGTCCACGTCGATGACCTGGAAGTCCATGCCCTTTTCGTAGAGCACGAAGCGGCAGCGGTGGCTGAAGGGGCACGTCGTGCCGGAATAAAGTTGCATCATGGTGCGGGAGTCCTGATGAAAAAGCCGGACGGGAAAGCCCGCCCGGCTTCGAGGTTGGGCTTGCGCCGGCTTAGCGTACGTCCTTCCAGAACGCCTTCTTCATGGCGTAGGCGAAGATGAACAGCACGCCGAGCACGAACAGCACGATGACGCCGATCGCCTTGCGCGACTGCGCCGCCGGTTCGCCGACGTAGACGAGGAAATTCACCAGGTCGCGCACCACGATGTCGTACTGCACCGCGCTGCTCTCCGCCTGGACCTTCCACAGCGCGTGCGGCATGGCGGCGTTGGGGAACACCTTGTTGTTCCAGCCGTGGGCCGACTTCTCGTCGCGGTGGAAAGTGCGCAGGTAGGTGTAGAGCCAGTCCGCGCCGCGCGAGCGCGAGATCACCGACAGGTCGGGCGGCGGCACGCCGAACCAGGCCTTGCCGTCCTTCACCGTCATGGAGACCTTCATTGTCTCGCCGACCTTGTCGGCGGTGAACATGAGGTTGTCGCGGATCTGGGCCTCCGTCAGTCCGAGGTCGGTGAGGCGGTTGTAGCGCATGTACTGCGCGCCGTGGCACCCGAGGCAGTTGTTGACGAAGGTGCGCGCGCCCGATTGCAGGCTGACGAGGTCGCGCGGCTCGATTGGCGCAGGATCCAGCGGATAGCCGCTCTCGGCGGCGAAGAGCGCAGCGGGGGCGAACAGCAGGGCGGCAAGCAGCGTTCTGAGTGTTCTCATGGTCGCGGCGCTCACATCGTCACCCGGTCGGGCACCGGCTTGACCTTGTCCTTCGCCGTGTACCAGGGCATCAGGATGAAGAACGCGAAGTAGAGCACCGTGCACACGCGCGCCGCCCAGGTGGCGCGGTCCTTGGTGTCGAGGAAGAAGGCGTCGAAGCCGAACTGGCCCCACACCGTGGTGGGCTTGACGCCGAGGTAGCCGAGCACCAGGAACACCACGACGAAGATCGCGACCGCGCTCTTCCAGTACGCCCCGCGGTAGCGGATCGACTTCACCGGCGAGCGGTCCAGCCACGGCAGCAGGAACAAGATCATGGTGGCGATGCCCATCGCCGCCACGCCGGGGAACTGCGAATTGAACAGCGGCGGCACCGCGCGCAGGATCGAGTAGTAGGGCGTGAAATACCACACCGGCGCGATGTGCTCCGGGGTCTTCAGCGGGTCGGCCGGAATGTAGTTGTTGTGCTCGATGAAGTAGCCGCCCATTTCCGGCATGAAGAACATGACGATGCAGAAGATGGCGAGGAACACCACCGTGCCGACCGTGTCCTTCACCGTGTAGTACGGGTGGAACGCGACGCCGTCCACCGGCTTGCCGCTGGCGTCCTTGTTCTTCTTGATGTCCACGCCGTCCGGGTTGTTGGAGCCGACGTCGTGCAGCGCGAGGATGTGCGCGACCACCAGGCCGAGCAGCACCAGCGGCAGCGCGATCACGTGCAGGGCGAAAAAGCGATTGAGCGTCACGTCGGACACCACGTAGTCGC
>JANMUO010000175.1:0-4094 GCA_031391655.1 Betaproteobacteria bacterium | reverse complement strand
CGAGCTTTGCTCTCAATTGGACGTCAAACTTGCCGCGTCGGTGCTCATCCAGATTTATGCCTTACGCAGGAGTCCGGACCGTGATGCAGGCGGCGAGCGCCGCCGGGCCGGACTCGAAGTTGGTGCGCGCGCCGAAAACGGAATTTGCATAGATCACCGTGCCGGTATCGCCCCAGGCGACATGCTCGCCGAGGTGCGGCTGGTACACCGTCTGGTAGTTGATGCAGGTGTCGGTGGTGACGACGTCCATGCGGCGCAGGCACAGGATCAGCTCGCGCTCCTTCGCCGCCTCGCCCGCGTCCTGCCCGAGGCGCTCGCAATGGGCGAAATCGAAGCAGCGCGCGTTGGTGGTGGTGCCGACGGCGCAGCGGCCACCGAGCGCGGCGTAGTCCCTCAGCCATTCGAGGCCGCCGTCGCCCATCACCTCGATGTCGCCCATCATGTGGACGTTGGTGACCGGCACGAAACGCTGCGCGCCCCAGAAATCGCCGACCTTCACCTGGTACTCGAGCGAGCGCCTCGCCGCCTCGCCGCGTTCCCCGGCGAGGATCGCGCGCTCCTCCGGGGACAGCTGCACCGCCCTACTCGCCCTTGCCCGGGTTCGGAGTGAAATACTTCTCGTACTTGCCCTCGACGCCCTTCCAGGCGTCAGCGTCGGGGGGCGGCGTGCCCTTGCGGGTGATGTTGGGCCACTTGACGGAAAACTCGGTGTTCATCTTGAGCCAGCGGTCGGCCTTGGCGTCGGAATCCGGCAGGATCGCCTTGGGCGGGCATTCGGGCTCGCACACGCCGCAGTCGATGCACTCGTCCGGATGGATGACGACCATGTTCTCGCCCTCGTAGAAGCAGTCCACGGGGCAGACTTCGATGCAGTCCATGTGCTTGCACTTGATGCAGTCTTCGGTGACAACGTAGGTCATACCCGATTATCGCATCACACCGCCAGGACGATGTCCCAGGATACCGCCAGCGCATCCGCCTCCATGTCGCCGGCCCGGTCGGTCCAGGTGCCGGTGGCCGAGCGCTGCGCGTCGCGATCGAGCGAGCGGTACAGCGAATCGCGACCGTTGAGCTTCTCGCCCTCGAAGAACATCTGCGTCACCAGGCGCTCGCCACCGGCGACGGCAATAAAGTGCAGATGGGGCGTGCGCCCGGGATACGCCGCGGGCTTGATGGTCTTGATGCGGTAGCGGCCCTGCGCGTCGGTCACCAGGGTGCCATACCCCTGGAAGTTGGGATCAAGCGGCCCGGAGGCGTCGGTGTCGGCGCTATGGGCGTAGCGACCCTTGTCGTTGGCCTGCCAGATCTCCACCCGCGCCTTCGCCAGGGGCTTGCTGCGCGAATCGGTCACCTGGCCCTGCACGTACAGCAGGGTCCCGGCCGCGCGGCCGGGCTGGCCCGCGACCATGGTCAGGTCGGCATCGCGCTCGGCGGGCAGCGCATCCGGGTAGTAGGGCCCCAGTGTCATGCGCGGGGTCGAGCGGCGCTGTTGCGCGGCGAGCATCCCGGGCAGGAGCAGCAAGGAAGTCGCCAGCACCAGGCGGCGCTGATGGCGGTGGGGGTCGGGAATGGAGGGAGTCGGTTTCATCGTCGGTCAACCTTTCACGCAAAGAACCTGCTTCAACGTGTGTAAGACCTCCACCAGGTCGCTTTGGTTCGCCATGACCACATCGATGTCCTTGTAGGCACCGGGAATCTCGTCCAGCACCCCCCGGTCCTTGCGGCAGACAACGCCTTCGGTCTGCGCCGCCAGGTCGGCGATCGAGAACTGCTTTGCCGCCTGCGTCCGGCTCATGCGCCTCCCGGCGCCGTGGGCGCAGGAATCGAAAGCGTCGGCGCCGCCCTTGCCGCGCACGATGTAGCTGCGCGTGCCCATGCTGCCGGGGATGATGCCCAGTTCGCCCTTGCGCGCGCGGATCGCGCCCTTGCGCGTCACCCAGACGCTTTCGCCGTAGTGGGTCTCGCGCTCGACATAGTTGTGGTGGCAGTTCACCGCTTCGGCGGTGACTTCGAAGGCCGGCAGGTGGCGGCGCAGCGCCTCCAGCACCAGGTCCATCATCTCTACGCGGTTGGCGCGCGCATAGTCCTGCGCCCAGCCCACGGCGGCGACGTAGTCGTCGAAGTGCTCGGCCCCTTCCGTGAAGTAGGCCAGGTTCCGGTCCGGCAAATTCATCTGGATGCGTTCGGCGTCCTTCTTCGCCAGCGCGATGAAGTAGGTGCCGATGGCGTTGCCGATGCCGCGACTACCCGAATGCAGCATCACCCAGACGCGCTGCGCCTCGTCCAGGCAGACCTCGATGAAATGGTTGCCGCCCCCAAGAGTGCCGATCTGCCGGATCCAGCTGGAGTGCTTGCCCACGCGCTTCTCGATGCCGGGGTGCTGCTCGAGGATCCTGCGCAAGCCCTTCGCGAACGGCTTTGCCGCGTCCGAGCGCGCGTCGCGCTCGTCGTGCTGCTCGAAACCCACCGGGACATCGCGCGAGATCTGCGCGAACAGCTTTTGCAGCGACTTCTCGTCGATCTGGGAACCGGTCAGAGAGAGCCTTGCGGCGATCATGCCGCAGCCGATGTCCACCCCGACCGCGGCGGGGATGATGGCGCGCAGCGTGGGGATCACCGAGCCGACAGTGGCGCCGATACCGTGGTGCACGTCCGGCATCGCCGCGACGTGGTGGTGCACGATCGGCAGCTGCGAGAGGTTGACCAGCTGCTGGCGCGCCGAGGGCTCGACCTCGCCGGTGTAGACCTTTACGGGGACCCGGCCTTCGCGGATCTCCTGGATGACGGGCATGCGGCCATTCTAGAGCTTGGGCAGCTACCTGAACGCCGGCAAGGTCGCCGTGAGCCCGATCCGCGGCCCGGCAAGATGCTCGTGCGGCGCGGGTTTGTTCATGACTGTGCGCACCTTCAGGCTGTCGACGCCTTCTTCCTGCACCTCGATGCGCAATGCCACCATGTACCTGAACATCAGTTCCTGCGCATACCAGATGGTCATCGTGCTGGTGTCCCCGGCGGTACGGACGTTGACGACGATAAAGGGTGTGTTGATTTCCCTCCAGGGATTCTTCAGGTCGGCGAACGAGGCGGTGATGATCGGTTCGCGGTCGAGTACGAGCGTGACGGTGGTGTTGTCGCTGCTGCCACCGTGCTTCACGATCTCCGCAGCGTGGAACCAGCCGCCACCGAACATCTGAACGGTCGCGGTTTCGCCGGTGCGCGGTGCGCCGACCTCGCGTTCAGCCCTCACCATGTCACCCCTGAACACTTCGCCGCACGCGAGCGCGGCGCTCGCGCCAGCCATCAATACGAAAGTGGCAGCGAGCGCCCTCATGCGGGTTAGTACAGCACCATCGGGTTGCCCGGGGAGCCCGTGGCGCCAATGATGCGCAGCGGCGCCCAGATGAACGCGGCTTCCTTGATGCCGGCCTTGACCAGCGACTCGGTGTCCACGTTCTCCAGGTTCCAGATGCCGCGGCGCGGCATCATCTCGGTGTGGCAGGGTACGGCGTAGCCGTCACCCTTCTCACCGAAAGGCTGCGCGTCATTCGCCGAGGTATCGCCCATCATCAGCGCGATGTTCTTCGACGCCATCCACTCGCAGGCGCTGATGCCGAAGCCGGGCTCGCCTTGCGCGAACACTGCACGCGCGGCGGCGCGTTGCTCGGAGGTCATCGACTTGTAACGGCCATTGCCCCAGGTATTCCCCTGGCCGGTGTGCAATGCCACGCAATCGCCTGCTTGCAGATCGCTGAGGCCTTGTGCCTTCATCATGCCCTGCATGTCGGCCGCCGTGACGATGCCCGGAGAATCCGTGCTCTTGGGGATCGGCAGCATTTCGGCGTTGGCGGGAATCAGGCCCCTGGACTTCTTGTACGCCACCGCATCCAGCACCACCAGGCGGCAGAAAAAACCGAGCTCCCCGACGTGTTCGACACCCAGCGGGCCCATCCCCACTACGCGGCCACCGGCACCACGCTCGTAGGCATCCCAGCTGATGACGCCGTTGTAGAAAACCGGGCCCTTCGAGGTATTCACGCCGATATGGCCCGGGCCGTCGAACTGGGTCTGGATCTGGCCGATTTCGGTGGTGACCA
>JANMUO010000072.1:0-1578 GCA_031391655.1 Betaproteobacteria bacterium | reverse complement strand
CGTGCAGCCATCGATGGCCTGCGCGAGGTTCCATTTTTCGCGGACGGTCGCGGTGTTGAGCGACAACTTCGCAGGATCGGGAGCGCTCACAGCGTCTGGATGTGCAGCCCGCCATCCACGTGAACGGCCTCGCCGGTGGAGAACGCGAGCTCGCCCGCAGCGAGCATCGCCACGCAGCGCCCCACGTCGTCGGCCTCGCCCCAGCGGCGGATCGGCACGAAGCCCTCGGCGATCTTCTTGTCGTACTGCGCGCGCACCGAACTGGTCATGTCGGTGCGCATGATGCCCGGGCGAATTTCGTAGCAGCGGATGCCGGCGTCGGCGAGGCGCACGGCGTACAGCTTCACCAGCATGGTCAGCGCCGACTTCGAGAGCGAGTAGTCGGCGCGCGTGCCGCCCGCCATGAACGCGTTGACCGAAGAAATGGTGACGATGGAGCGGAAGGTGTCCGCCGGCGCTGCCAGCATGCGTTTCGCGACGCGTTGCGTGAGAAAGAACGTGCCGCGCAGGTTCACCCCCAGCACGCGATCGAAGCTCTTCTCGGTGAGCTCCAGCAGGTCGCCGCGCACATCGGTCATCACGCCTGCGTTGTTCACCAGGCAGTCCAGGCGCCCGAAGGCGCTCCAGGCTTCCTCCACCATGCGCGCGTGCTGCGTCGTGTCGGCGACATCGCCGCGCACGAACGCCGAACCGGCGAGCGGCTCGGCGGGCACTTCGAGGTCGTTCGCCACCACGTCGAAGCCGCGCGCCTGCAGCGCCATCGCGATGCCGCGCCCGAGCCCGCGGTTGGCGCCGGTCACCAGGGCGGCAGGCTTGGCCACTACAACGTCCCGGGCGGGAACAGCCTGGGCAGGAACAGGGGCACGCTGGGCCAGACGATGATGACCGCCAGCACCAGCAACATCGGTATCAGCATGATCATGACGTCCTTCATCACGTCGATCATGCGGACCTTGGCCACGGCGCAGGAGATCATGAGGCACAGTCCATAGGGCGGCGTGACCAGGCCGAAGGCAAGTGACACAATGCCCACGATGGCGAAGTGGACCGGGTCCAATCCGGCCACCTTGGCGAGCGGCTCGAGGATGGTGCCGACGATGATGATCGCCGGGATGGCGTCGAGGAAGCAGCCGACGACGAGGAAGCAGAAGGCGATGAAGAACCCGGTCGTCGTCGGGCCCATGTTCCAGGCGGAGACGCCCTCGAGGATCGCCTTGGGGATCTGGTAGTAGGCGAGCAGCCAACCGAACGCGCTCGCGGTGCCGACGCAGAACAGCGCCACCGCAGCCAGCCTGCCGGTATCGAGAAGTGCGGTGTTCGCGCCCTTGAGCCCCATCTCGCGGTACACCAGCATCGATAGCGCACCCGCATAGAGCACCGCGATGCAGGCGGACTCCGTGGCCGTGAACCAGCCGAAGATCTTGCCGCCGACGATGATGAACGGCGTCATCAGCGCCGGGATCGAGACCGAGCGCGACCGCATTGATGAATCAGGCGCGATCGCAGGGCTGGACCAAGGGGATCGACTATCTGCTGGCCGAGAAAGCAGTTGGGGCGGGAACAAACGGGCGTCGTTCG
>JANMUO010000014.1:0-3554 GCA_031391655.1 Betaproteobacteria bacterium | reverse complement strand
AAGCGGTGGATTGGGTGCGCCGTTACAAGGAGGATTCCAGATCTTCCCTGCTCAAGAAAAAATCCTCTGACCACCTGTTCGTGACGGGCCGCGGCGAAGGCATGACGCGCCAGGCGTTCTGGCAGAACATCAAGCGCTACGGCGCGCAGGCGGTGCCGAAGAAGCATTTTTCGCCGCACGTGCTGCGCCATGCGTTCGCCACCCACCTCATCAACCACGGCGCGGACCTGCGCGTGGTGCAGATGCTCCTCGGCCACGCCGACATTTCCACCACCCAGATCTATACCCACGTCGCGCGCGAACGCATGAAAGCGCTGCACGCGAAGCACCACCCGCGCGGCTGAAGCGCGGCGTGCTAGCGCTTGCCGCGCTCGATCGACACGCCGACGAACTTGGCGTTGGGCAGGATGCCGATTTTGGCGGCGCTGACTTTCACCCAGGGGGCCTTGAAATCGTCGATCAGCAGTTTTGCGATGCGGTGGGCAAAGGTCTCGACGAGGCGGAAATGGCCGGTGCCGGCGAGCGCCTTGATGCCGAGGGCCACCTGCTCGTAGTCGATGGTGTCGGCTACCTTGTCGCTCTTGAACACGGAGGTGCCGGGCAGGCCGATGTCGAGATCAATGGACACGGTCTGCGTGGCGTGGCGCTCGCGCTTGTGGATGCCGATGAGCGCTTCGACGCGCAGGTCGCGGAGGATGATGGCGTCCATGTCTGAACGATTATAGGGGCCGGCGGTAGAATCCGCGCGATGCAGACTGCACTGACGGTTCTAGGCGCCTACCTGCTCGGTTCGATCTCCTTCGCCATCGTGGTGAGCCGCCTCTTCGCGTTGCCGGATCCGCGCACGTACGGATCGAATAACCCGGGCGCCACCAACGTTCTGCGCACCGGGAAGAAAGCCGCGGCCGCGCTCACGCTGCTTGGCGACGGCGGCAAGGGCTGGCTGGCGGTGTTCCTCGCGGCGCAGGTCTCAGGGCAGGATCTTCTCGCGAGTGCCGTGGTGCCGTTGGCCGGGCTCGCCGTCGTGGCCGGCCACATGTTCCCGGTGTTCCACCGATTCCAGGGCGGCAAGGGCGTAGCCACCGCCGCGGGCGCGCTGCTCGGATTCGATGTCTGGCTCGGCCTGGGTACCCTCGCCACCTGGGGGATGATGTTGGTGTTCTTCCGCATCTCCTCGCTCGCGGCGCTCACGGCGGCGCTGTTCGCGCCGGCGTGGTCGTTCTGGCTGTTCGGCCTGCGCGAGGTGACGTTCGCGGTGCTGGCCATCGCAGTGCTGCTGGTCTGGCGCCACAAGGAGAACATCGGGCGGCTGCTGCACGGCGAGGAAAGCCGCGTCGGCAAAAAAGCTAACGCAGAGCCTCCAGCGCCCAGCGCGGGCGAACAGTGAAGGCATGGGTGCCGCCGGCCGCGGCGCCCGCCGCAAGGCGCAGCGCCGCCGCCAGCGCGATCATCGCGCCGTTGTCGGTGCATAGTTCCGCTTCGGGGGTGTACACGTCGTAGCCGTTCGAGCGCGCGTGGGCATCGAGCGCCGCGCGCAGCTGCTTGTTGGCGCCCACGCCGCCGGCGACCACCAGGCGCGTGAGTCCCGTGCGCTCCATCGCCAGCGCGCATTTCGCCACCAGCACCTCCACGATCGCGTCCTGGAAAGCGCGCGCGACGTCGGCGTGGAACTGCGCGCTGGGGGCCGATGCGCGCACCAGCAGCATCACCGCGGTCTTCAGGCCGCTGAAGCTGAACTCCAGGTCCCCGCTCGAGAGCATCGGGCGCGGCAGCTTGTGGCGTCCCGGCTGGCCGGATTCGGCGAGCTTCGAGAGCGCGGGGCCGCCGGGGTAGCCCAGCCCGAGCAGGTGCGCGGTCTTGTCGAAGGCCTCGCCGGCGGCATCGTCCTGCGTCTCCCCGAGCAGCTCGTAGCGCCCGACGCCTTCCACGCGCATCAGCTGCGTGTGGCCGCCGGAAACCAGCAGCGCGACGAACGGGAATTGCGGCGGGCGCGCCGACAGGAGCGGCGAGAGGAGGTGCCCTTCGAGGTGGTGGATACCGATCGCCGGCACGCCGAGGGCCGCGGCCAGGGCATGGGCGAAGGACGCGCCCACCAGCAGCGCTCCGGCGAGCCCGGGGCCCTCGGTGTAGGCGATGGCCTTGAGGTCGCCGATCCTGCGGCCCGAGCGCTCGAAGAGGCCCCGCGCGAGGGGCACCATGCGGCGCACGTGGTCGCGCGAGGCGAGCTCGGGCACGACCCCGCCGTAGGCCTGGTGCATGTCCACCTGCGAATGCACCGCATGGGCGAGCAACCCCCCGGCGGTGGCGTCGTACAGCGCCACGCCCGTCTCGTCGCAGGAGGTCTCGATTCCGAGGATCAGCACGGGGTGATTCTGATACAATTTCGCCCTTTCGGAATTGCGGGGAATTGGATGCCGACCGTACGCGTCAAGGAAAACGAGCCCTTCGAAGTGGCGATGCGCCGCTTCAAGCGCACCGTGGAGAAGACCGGGCTGCTGACCGAACTGCGCGCCCGCGAGTTCTACGAAAAGCCCACCTCCGAGCGAAAGCGCAAGCTCGCCGCGGCGGTCAAGCGCCACCACAAGCGCCTGCGCAGCCAGATGCTGCCGGCGAAGATGTACTAGCCGAGCACGGGATACGATTTACCAAGCCAGCGCCCCGGTGTTCCCACCGGGGCGTTTGCGTTTCTGGAGCTGCCATGACCCTCAAAGAACGCGTGACCGAAGACATGAAGACGGCGATGCGCGCCAAGGATGCGGCGCGCCTCTCGGCGGTGCGGCTGCTGCTCGCCGCGATGAAGCAGAAGGAGGTCGACGAGCGCGTGGAGCTCACCGACGCCGACGTCCTGGGCATCATCGAGAAGATGTTGAAGCAGCGCCGCGAGTCCATCGCCCAGTACGAGAAGGCCGCGCGCCAGGACCTCGCCGACCAGGAGAAATTCGAGATCGGCGTGCTCTCGGCCTACCTGCCGCAGCAGATGTCCCAAGCCGAGGTCGAGCAGGCCATCGCCGCCGCGGTGGCGGAGTCCGGCGCCAGCGGCGTCAAGGACATGGGCAAGGTCATGGCGATCCTCAAGCCGAAGCTCGCCGGCCGCGCCGACATGGGCAAGGTCTCGGGCCTTGTGAAAGCCAAGCTGGGGGGGTAGAAAATAGGGTCTGTCCCTATTTTCCTTACCTTGATTCCAGAGTCTTTCAAGCAGGACCTGCTCAACCGCATCGACATCGTCGAGATCGTCGGCCGCTCGGTCGACCTGAAGCGCGCCGGCACGGTCAGCAAGGGCCTGTGTCCGTTCCACGGCGAGAAGTCGCCGAGCTTCACCGTCAGCCCGTCGCGCCAGACCTATCACTGCTTCGGCTGCGGCGTGCACGGCAACGCCATCGGCTTCCTGATGGAGCAGCACGGCATGGGCTTCGTCGACGCCGTCAACGACCTGGCGCAGCAGGCCGGCATGGCGGTGCCCGAAGACACCAGCTCGCCGGCCGAACGTGAGCAGGCGGCGCAGCACAAGCTCAAACAGGCGACCCTCGGCGACGTGCTCGCCAAGGCGGCCGAGA
>JANMUO010000381.1:0-4089 GCA_031391655.1 Betaproteobacteria bacterium | reverse complement strand
GCATCTAACCGTTTGAAGTAACTGGCGCGCCCGGCAGGATTTGAACCCACGACCCCTTGGTTCGTAGCCAAGTACTCTATCCAACTGAGCTACGGGCGCGAGGGATAGGATTATAGCAAAGGAGACCTCCCCATGAGCCTTATCCTGACGGTGAACATCCGCATCAAGCCCGAGAACGTCGACGCATTCATGGCCATGGTGCTGGCCAACGCGCGCGAGGCGCGCAAGGAACCCGGTTGCCGGCAGTTCGAAGTGCTCGTCGACCCTGCGGATCGGGCGAAAGTGATGTTGTTCGAGGTCTACGACGACGAGAAGGCCTTCGAGGCCCACCAGCAGACGCCGCAGTTCAAGAAGTACCTTGCCGAGGCGGTGCCCCTGCTCGCCTCGCGCGAGCGGCAATTCCTGCAGCGCGCCCTGCCTTAGAACCCCCAGTAGTCCAGGCCCTCGGGCAGCGGCTCGCCATGCGCCAGCGAAGTGAGCTTGGAGTACTGCCCCTCCGCATAGAGCAGCGGGCGTCCTTTCTTGCCGAAGAGGACCTGCTCCACCTGGCCGAGGAAGATGGTGTGCGAACCGTGCGCCAGCTTCTTGATCACTCGGCAGTCGAAGGACACCAGCGCATCCAGGAGCGCCGGCGAGCCGGTCGCCAGCCTGGACCATTCGCGCGACTTGAAGCGGTTCTCGCCCGATTGCGCCCCGCTGAACAGGTTGGACAGGTCCGAGTCTTCGGCGCGCAGCACGTTGACGCAGAATGCCTTGCTTTTCATCACGCCGGCGTAGGTCGCGGAACTCCGATTGAGGCAGACGAGGACCGTGGGCGGCTCCGCGGTCGCGGAACACACGGCGGTGGCGGTCATGCCGTAGCGGTGCCCGGCGTGCGCGGCGGTCACCACGTTCACCGCATGCGCGAGGCTGCGCATGCCGAGCTTGAACTGGGTGATGTCGAACGGCTTGTCCACGCGGCCGATTCTAGCGCCGGTTGACCAGCACGATCCCCGCGCCCACCAGCAGCGCGGCGCCGACGAAGGTCGGCGTCAGCGGCTCGCCGAGGATGACAACGCCGGCGAGCACGCCAAAGAGCGGGGTCATGAAGGAGAACACCGACAGCCTGGCGGCAAGGTAGCGCGTGAGCAGCCAGAACCAGGCCAGGTAGCTCGCGAAGGCGACGATTACTCCCTGATACGCGAGGCTCGCGAGCGCGAGCGGGGTGAGCGCGATGACGCCCCTTTCCCCCATCAGGAGCGACGCGCCGAGGAGCAGCGGAGCCGAGACGGCGAGCTGGTAGAAGAGCGTCTTGGCCGCCGTGGCGCGAGACAGCGACGTGGCGCGGATCAGCACCGTGGTGGCCGCCCACAGCACCGCGGCGACGAGGCCGAAGAAATCCCCCAGCAAGGAACTGCGCGCCGCCGCGAACGCCTCGCCGAAAGCGAGGGCGATTCCCGCGAACGCGACGGCAACGCCGATCCACTGCGCGCGCACGAGCTTTTCGCCCGGCACGAGCCAGTGCAGTCCTAACGCCGTGAGCACCGGCGCGAGGTAGATGAACACGGTCATGCGCGAGGCGGCCGTGTGCCCGAGCCCAGCGTAGATGAACACGAACTCGGCGCCGAACAGGAGCCCCGCCGCGAGTCCGGCGCCGAGCGTGCCATCGCGTGAGAAGAGCGGAATCCCGCGCCAGCGTGCCCAAGCGACAAGCAGCGCCGTGGCGACCAGGGTGCGCAAAGCCGCCTGCATCACCAGCGACACGTCGGGAGCGGTCAGCTTGATTGCCACCTGCTGGAAGCCCCACAGCGCCGTGAGCGCCAGCATGAGCGAAAATGCCTTTGCGTCCAGTGCTTTGCGCTCAGTCATGCGTCATAGAACTCGGCTATGGGAAACATGCCGACAAACGATTGGAGGGAACGTCCCGCGACCCCTAGAGTCCAAGCTTTACTCAATCACAAATACGAGGTCGATAGATGTTTGCAAATCGCGAAGGACAGAGCGTACCCCAGGTTTCGTTCCGCACGCGCGCCAACGGCGAGTGGAAGACGGTCACCTCGGATGAGATCTTCAAGCGCCGGACGGTGGCAGTGTTCTCGCTGCCGGGCGCCTTCACCCCCACCTGCTCTTCCACGCACCTGCCGCGCTACAACGAGCTCGCCCCGGCGTTCCGCGCCAACGGCGTGGACGCGATCGTGTGCATTTCGGTCAACGACGCGTTCGTGATGAACGAGTGGGCCAAAGAGCAGGAATCGGCCAACGTCACGCTGCTGCCCGACGGCAACGGCGAGTTCACCGAAAAGATGGGCATGCTGGTGGACAAGGCCGACCTCGGCTTCGGCAAGCGCTCCTGGCGCTATTCCATGCTGGTGAAGGACGGCGTGATCGAGAAGATGTTCATCGAGGCGCAAAAGCCCGGCGACCCGTTCGAAGTGTCGGACGCGGACACGATGCTGGCGTACATCAACCCGAAGGCGAAGAAACCCGACCAGGTGGCGATCCTCACGCGCGACGGCTGCAGTTTCTGCGCCAAGGCGAAGGCGCTGCTCACCGAGCGCGGCTACGACTACGCCGAGGTGCCGCTCGAGCACAGCATGCGCAGCAAGGTCGTCGGCGCCATCACCGGCGCGCAGACCGTGCCGCAGGTATTCATCAACGGCAAGCTGATCGGCGGCTGGGAAGAGCTGCAGCGCTGGGCGCAAAAAGCTGCCTAACGGCCTTGGAAGGAAGGCTTGCGCTTCTCGTTGAAGGCGCGTACGCCTTCCCTTCTGTCTTCCGTATCGACGAGGCGGTTGTAGGCCTCGATCTCGAAGCGGTAGCCGGTGAGTAGGTCCATCTGCAATCCGTAGTGGATGGACCTCTTCGCCTGGCGCACCGCGAGCGGGGCGTTCTCCGCGATCTGCTGCGCCGTCTCGAGCGCATCCGATAGCGTTTTCCCCGGCTCACACACCTTGTTGACGAGCCCCCACGCCGCGCCCTCCTCCGCGCTGAACGCGCGCGCAGTGAGGATCAGCTCCTTGGCTCGCCGCTCGCCCACCGCGCGCGGCAGGTTCTGCGTGCCGGCGCCGCCCGGCATGATCCCCAGGCGCAACTCCGATAGCGCCAGCTTCGCCCCCTTCGCCGCGTAGATGAAGTCGCAGCACAGCGCGGTTTCCAAGCCGCCGCCGTAGGCGTGGCCGTTCACCGCAGCGATGATCGGGATCGGGCATTCCATGAGGGCGGTGAAGCCCTGCTCGAACACGGCGTGCTGCGCGCGCCAGACGTCTACCGTCATGCCGTCGCGTTCCTTCAGGTCCGCGCCGGCGCAGAACGCGCGGTCGCCCGCGCCGGTCAGCACGATGCAGCGCGTGTCGCCCGGATCCGCCGCGAGCCCGGTAAACAGCTCGCACCAGTCGCGGCTCATCTGCGTGCTGATGGCGTTCAGCACTTCGGGGCGATTCAGCGTGACGACCAGCACGTGCGCGCCTTCGCGCGCCATGCCGAGCGTGGCGTAGCTGCCGGGATTGGTCACTTGAACACCCACTCGCGCACGATAGCGTAAGGAATCTGGCGGAGTGAGAGGGATTCGAACCCTCGATACGGGTTTTGCCCGTATAACGCCTTAGCAGGGCGCCCCCTTCGGCCACTCGGGCATCACTCCGGTGATGCAATGCGCGGTGCTGCAATGCGGCACGAAAGAACGGCAATTCTACCCTGCTATATTCGGGCGCATGAACCTCAAACGCCTCGCCGCCCTCCTCGCTGGACTCTTTTTCGCGCTCGCCGTGCATGCCGCCGGCAACGCCCCCGCCCTGGTGCTGGTGCTCGTCATCGACGGACTGCCGCAGGAGCAGCTGGTCAAGTACCGCGACCTCTACGGCGCGGGCGGCTTCAAGAGGCTGCTGGATGACGGCGCCTGGTACGGCGCCGCGCACCAGGCGCATGCGGCGACGCTCACCGCGCCCGGACATGCCGCGATCCTGACCGGCAGCTATCCATATCGCAACGGCATCATCGCCAACGAGTGGACCGACCGCAGCACGCTTGCCCAGGTCTACTGCACCGGCGACTCGGCCCACACCTATATCGGTGACGAAACCAGGAAGCTCGACGGCACCTCTCCCGCCAACC
>JANMUO010000359.1:0-3265 GCA_031391655.1 Betaproteobacteria bacterium | reverse complement strand
GGAGCTTCTCCAACGGCACGATCTCCTCGCGCACGAAGTTGGTCACCGGCACCTCGGCGGTCGGAATGAGGTACAGGTCGCGCCCTTCGATCTTGAACAGGTCGCCGCTGAACTTGGCGAGGCTGGTGACGCCATCGGCGCAGGCTCCGCTCACCAGGTACGGGACGTACACCTCGGTATAGCCGTGCTCGGCGGTATGCACGTCGAGCATGAACTGCGCGAGGGCGCGGTGCAGCCGCGCCACCTGCCCTCGCATCACCACGAAGCGCGCGCCCGCGAGCTTGGCCCCGGTCTCGAAGTCGAGCCCCAGGCCGGCGCCGATGTCGACATGGTCTTTCGGCGCGAAGTCGAACTTGCGCGGCGCTCCCCAGCGGCGCAGCTCCACGTTCTGCGCCGAGGAGCTGCCCACCGGGACGCTCTCGTGCGGGAGGTTCGGGATCAGCGAGACGAAGCTACGCAGTTGTTCCTGCACAGTGTCGTTCTGAACTTCCAAGACCTTGAGCTCTTCGCCGATTGCAGACGCTTGCGTCATCAAAGCGTCCGCTCGTGCCGAGTCCTTCTTTGCTTTCGCGAAGCCAATCTCCTTAGATAGCGAGTTCCGTTGTGCTTGCAACAATTCGGTCTTGGTTTGAATCTCCTTTCGACGCGTTTCCAACACCAAGAACGCTGCAGGCTCAAGAACGTATCCTCGAGTCTTGAGTCGTTCAACGACGTGATCAAGAGAATTGCGTAGAAGTTGAATGTCGATCATGCCTTCTTCCCGCGCGCTTCCTCGTTCAGCCGGCGCAGCTCGTCCATCTTTTCGCGGATGCGCGCTTCCAGCCCGCGCCCGGTCGGCTTGTACCACTCGACCGCCGGCATGCCCTCGGGCAGGTAGCTCTCGCCCGCCGCGAACGCGTCGGCCTCGTCGTGCGCGTAGCGGTAGTCCTTGCCGTAGCCGAGATTCTTCATGAGCTTGGTGGGCGCGTTGCGGATGTGCAGCGGCACCGGCCGCGTGCCGTCCTCCCGCACGAAAGCGCGCGCGGCATTATAGGCGTTGTACACCGCGTTCGACTTCGCCGCGCAAGCGAGATACAGCACCGCCTCGGCCAGCGCGAGCTCGCCTTCCGGGGAACCGAGGCGCTCGTAGGTCTGCGTCGCGTCGAGCGCGATCTGCAGCGCGCGCGGGTCCGCGAGGCCCACGTCTTCCACCGCCATGCGCACGATCCGGCGTGCGAGGTACAGCGGATCGGCCCCGCCGTCGAGTATGCGCACGAGCCAGTAGAGCGAGGCATCGGCATCCGAGCCGCGCACCGACTTGTGCAGCGCCGAGATCTGGTCGTAGAACTGCTCGCCGCCCTTGTCGAAGCGGCGAAGATTCTTTGCCAGCGTGGAATCGACGAACGCGGCGTCGATGGCGCCCTGCGGCATCGCGTTCTGCAGGATCTCCACCGCGTTCAGCAGGCGGCGCGCATCGCCGTCGGCAAAGCCGACGAGCCGCGCCTGCGCCTGGGCATCGACCGGCAGCCCGACGCGCCCGAGCAGCGCCCCGAGGTCTTCGTCGCCGAGGCTCTCCAGCACGTACACGGTGGCGCGGGAGAGCAGCGCCGAATTCACTTCGAACGAAGGATTCTCGGTGGTGGCGCCGATGAAGGTGACCAGGCCGCGCTCGACGAACGGCAGGAAGGCGTCCTGCTGTCCCTTGTTGAAGCGGTGCACCTCGTCCACGAACAGGATCGTGTGCCGCCCGCTCGAGGCGAGCGTGGCCTCGGCCATCTGCAGGGCGTCGCGAATGTCCTTCACGCCGGAGAACACGGCCGACAGCGAGATGAACTCCGCGTCGAAGGCCTGCGCCATCAGGCGCGCGAGGGTGGTCTTGCCCGTGCCGGGCGGGCCCCACAGGATCATCGAGTGGGGCTTCCTCGACTCGAAGGCGAGGCGCAGCGGCTTGCCCGGCCCCAACAGGTGCTTCTGGCCGAGGACTTCGTCTATCGAGCGCGGCCGCAGGCGTTCGGCCAGCGGCGCCGCAGGCGACGCTCCTTCGCGCGCCGCAGGCGCAGGAGGCGCGAACAGGTCACTCGCCGAGGACATCCGCACCCTTGGGCGGCGTAAAGCGGAATGTCGCCGGGTCGATCTGCGGATTGCGCGTGATGTTCGAGAACCGCAGCACGGTGGTCTGGCCGAAATGGTCGGTGAGCTCCATCGCCTGCACGCCCGTCGTTCCCATGCCCAGGCGGATGCGCTCGAAGCCCGCCTCTTTTTCCCGCGGCTTGGCATCCAGCCACTCCAGGCCGTCGCGCACCCCCGCGTCGGACAGCTCGAAGGCGCGCTCCACGTCGGCGGCGCCGGCGAGCAGCGCCGCAGGGGTCGATCCCAGCGCGCGCGCCATGGCGCGCACGGTCACCTGGTTGAGGTCTTCGTCGTAGATCCACACGCGCGTGCCGTCGCCGACGATGAGCTGCGGGTAGGGTTGCGCGTAGGTCCAGCGGAAACGCCCTGGGCGGAGGAACGCGAAGCTGCCCTTGGACTGCTGCACCAGCTTCTTGTCGCGGTCGAACACCTTCTGCTCGAAGTCGGCACGCGCCGTCTGCGTGGTGCGCAGGTAGGCCTGGAAGCGCTCGACGCCGGAGGCGGGCGCCAGCGCCGGCGCCAGCAGGACCGCCAGCAGCAGGCCGCGCACCCTACTCCGCCTTCGCCGGCACCAGCACTTCGCGGTTGCCGTTGGACTGCATCGCCGACACGAGCCCGGCGCGCTCCATGTCCTCGATGAGGCGCGCGGCGCGGTTGTAGCCGATGCGCAGGTGGCGCTGCACCAGAGAAATCGAAGGCCGGCGCGTGCGCAGCACGATCTCCACCGCCTGGTCGTAGAGCGGATCCTTCTCGCCGGTCGGTTCTCCTCAGGCGCCGTTGCCGCCGAGCTCTTCGCCGATGCCCGGCTCCAGGATGTCCTGGATGTACTCCGGCGAGGCGAGCGACTTCAGGTGCTCGACCACCTTGTGCACCTCGTGGTCGGCGACGTAAGCGCCATGCACGCGCTGCGACAGGCCCGAGCCGGCCGGCAGGTAGAGCATGTCGCCCTGGCCGAGCAGCGCTTCGGCGCCCTGCTGGTCGAGGATGGTGCGCGAGTCGATGCGGCTCGCCACCTGGAACGCGATGCGCGTCGGAATGTTGGCCTTGATCAGCCCGGTGATCACGTCCACCGAGGGCCGCTGCGTGGCGAGGATCAGGTTTTTAAATATTCTCAATAATATCCCTGAATTATGTATAAGTAAAACTACAAAAATTA
>JANMUO010000316.1:0-4452 GCA_031391655.1 Betaproteobacteria bacterium | reverse complement strand
GTCGTCGACCAGACCGTCGATCCGCTCGCGCACCGTGAGCTTGCCCAGGCCCTTGAGGCGCGCCACCTTCTCCGCGCCGCCCAGCTGCGCCGCAAGCGCCTTGCGCCGCGCGAGCTCCTCCATCTCCTTTTCCCAGCTCATCTCGCCTCCCCGGCGGATTCTTTCACAGGCGCGGCGACGCGGGACTCGTGCCGCGCGAGCAACAGCGTGCTGGCGAGGATCACGATGCCGCCGACCACGGTGGCGCCGGCCGGCACCGTGCCGAAGACCAGGACTCCGAGGAGTGCCGCCCAGACCAGCTCGAGGAACTTCACCGGCTGCACCGCGGAGATGTCCGTCGCCCGGAAAGCGCGCGTCATGCAGTAGTGCCCGCCTGCGCCGAGAAATCCGCACAGCACGAGGAGCGCCCATTGCACGGGGGAGGGATTCGCCCAGTACGCGATGGCGAAACCGATCAACAGCACCGAGACCCAGAAGTGCTGCCAGAACACGACGACTTCCGCACGGTCGTAGCGGGTCAGCGCCTTGGCGGTGAGGAACGAGCCCGCAAACACCGGCGCCGAGGCGAGCATCAGCAGCATGCCCGTGGAGATGCCGGCGAATCCCGCCCCTTCCCAGGGCTTGACCACCAGCACCACCCCGGCAAACCCGACCAGCACCGCGGCCCAGCGCGCCCCCGTCATGCGCTCGTTCAGGAACAGCACGGCGCCGAGGCAGATGAACAGGGGGCCGGTGAACCCGATCGCCGTCAGCTCAGCGAGCGTCACCAGCGGCAATGCGGCGAACCACAGGATCATGCCGCCCGCGTGGAACAGCCCGCGCACGAACTGCAGCTTCGGTGCTTTCGGCCAGACTGCGCGTGTCCCCAGCCGCATGACCGGCCACAGCATGACCGCCGCGCCCAGGAGGTAGCGCAGGAAACCGACAAGCCAGGGATCGAGGTCCTGCGAGAGCCACTTCATGATCGTGTTCATCGATACAAACAGCACGCCCGTGGCGGCCATCCACAGCATGCCGCGCACGATCGGGGAGGGATTCGTGTTCATTTCGACTTCCGGCTCGATTGTTGCACAGGAGTTCTGCAATAATCGGCCGCCCATGCCGTCTGTCCAGGTCTGCTGCGAAATCGCCGGGAAAGTGGTGCGCATCGAGGCGCAAGCGGGAGCGCGCGTGTCCGCCGACGACACGCTGCTGCTCATCGAGTGCATGAAAATGGAAATCCCGGTTCCCGCGCCCGCCGCGGGCCTGCTGGAGGCTTTGCACGTCGCCGAGGGCGACCAGGTCGAGGAAGGCCAGCATGTCGCCACCATCCGGACCTGAGAAGCAGTTCTTCGACCGGCTTGCCGCCGGCAGTTTCGACATCCAGCGGTGCGCCGGCTGCAGCAAGCACGTGTTCTATCCGCGCGTGCTGTGCCCGCACTGCGGCAGCGAGCGCCTGGGCTGGGTAACAGCGAGCGGCCGCGGCACGGTCTATTCCACCACCGTCGTGCGGCGCAAGAGCGCCGAGGGCGGCGACTACAACGTCTGCCTCGTGGACCTCGCCGAAGGCCCGCGCATGATGAGCCGCGTCGCCGGCCTCGCGCCCGACCAGGTGAAGATCGGCATGCCGGTCACGGCACGCATTGACATTGCCGAAGGCCTCGTGGAGTTCATTCCCGCATGAGGGGCTCGGTGGCCATCCCAGGCGTGGGCCTTGCCGGTTGCGGCGAGGCGCCCGGCTGGACCGAGATGGAGATCGCGGCGGCGGCGGCGAAGTGCGCCCTCGACGACGCGGGGCTCACGACGCGGGACGTCGATGGCGTGGTGATCGCCAGCACCAACATCTTCATGTCGGGCCTGGCGCTTGCCGAGCACCTCGGCATCCGGCCGAAGTTCACCGAATCCTCGATGGTGGGCGGATCGTCCTTCGTCGGGCACCTGATTCCCGCCGCCCTCGCGCTGAACGCGGGCCTGTGCGACGTCGTGCTCGTCGCCTACGGCTCCAACCAGCGCACCGGGGTCGGACGCGCCGAGGCCGGCAAGTACAAGGCGGCGCTCGATCCCCAGCCCTTCGAGCAGGCCTACAAACCTTTCAATCCCCCGACCGCTTACGCGCTCGCCACGGCGCGGCACATGCACCAGTACGGCACGAAGCGGGAGCAATTGGCCGAGATCGCGGTGGCGGCGCGCAAGTGGGCGCAGTTGAATCCCGAAGCCTTTTCGCGCGAACCGCTCAGCGTGGAGGACGTCCTGAAGTCGCGCATGGTCTGTGATCCGCTCACGGTGCGCGATTGCTGCCTGGTCACCGACGGCGGCGGGGCCTATGTGCTGGTGCGCGCCGAGCGCGCGAAGGACCTGGCGAAAAAGCCCGCCTACCTCCTGGGCGCCGGCGCCGCGCATTGGCACCGGCAGATTTCCTCCATGCCCGACCTCACCGTCACGGCAGCCACCGAATCCGGACAGCGCGCCTTCGAGATGGCGGGCCTGGGGCCCGAGGACGTGGACGTGCTGGAGCTCTACGACGCCTTCACTATCAACACTCTGCTGTTCCTCGAGGACCTGGGCTTCTGCAAAAAGGGGTGAAGGCGGCGCCTTCGTCGCGGGGGGCAGGATCGCCCCCGGCGGCAAGCTGCCCGTGAATACCAACGGCGGGGGCCTGTCCTGCGTGCATCCGGGCATGTACGGCATGTTCCTTCTCGTCGAAGCGGTGCGACAATTGCGGGGCGAAGGCGGCGCGCGCCAGGTGAAGGACGCGCAGGTGGCCCTCGCGCACGGCAACGGCGGGGTGCTCTCGAGCCAGATCACCGCGCTGCTCGGAACGGAGGTAACGCTATGACTGACCTGTCGAACCTGAAGATCCCCTCGCTGCGCTCCCAGGTGACCCCTGCGGAATGGCAGGCGCGCGTGGAACTTGCCGCCTGCTACCGGTTGATCGCGCATTTCGGCATGAACGACCTCATCTACAACCATGCCACTGCGCGCGTGCCGGGCGAGGAAGGCCACTTCCTCATCAATGCCTACGGCTACGCCTATGAAGAGGTGACCGCCTCCAGCCTGGTGAAGATCGACTTCGACGGCAAGACCGTGCTCGACTCTGGCACCGGCTACGGCATCAACCAGGCGGGCTTCGTCATCCACAGCGCGATCCACCGCGGGCGCGAGGACGTGGGCTGCGTCATCCACACGCATTCGCCCGCGGGCATGGCGGTGTCCGCGCTCAAGTGCGGCCTCTTGCCGCTCACGCAGAACGCCATGTTCTTCGGCGAGCTGGCCTACCACGACTACGAAGGCCCGGCGATCGACCTGGACGAGCAACAGCGCCTGGTGAGGGATCTGGGCAGCGCCTCGGCGATGATCCTGCGCAATCACGGCCTGCTCACCGCGGGCCGCACAGTGTGCGAGGCCTTCGTCGTGCTGCACTGGCTGGAGCGCGCCTGCCAGGCGCAGGTGATGGCGATGGCCTGCAACACCGAGCTCAACCATCCCGGGGCGGACGTGGTCCGCACCACCAACGAGCGCTACGCCCCCGGGCCAGCGCCGCAAAATCACCGAGCTCGAGTGGCCGGCGCTGCTGCGCATGCTCGACCGGCGCGATCCTTCGTTCCGGGAGTAATGAAGCCCGCCGATCCGGTGGCGCAGGCTGCGCTGCCCGACAGCCGAGGGATCAACCTGTTCCACGCCGACCCGGACTACGCCGGGCTGCTCAAGCACTACCTCGAACCAAAGCTCTACGCGCACCTGCTGCCGCATTTCGAGCGCCTGGGCGCGATTGCCGGCGACGAACTGGATCTCCTCGCCGCCACGGCAGATCGCAATCCGCCTGTCCTGCACCAGCGCACGCGCTCGGGCGAGGACCGGCAGTGGATCGAGAAGCACCCGGCCTACCGCCGCCTGGAGGAAGTCGCCTTCGGCGAATACGGCCTCGCGGCGATGTCGCACCGCGGCGGAGTGCTCGGCTGGCCCGCGCCCCTGCCGCCGATCGCCAAATACGCCCTTACCTACCTCTACGTGCAAGCCGAGTTCGGCGCCTGCTGCCCGCTGTCCATGACGGATTCGCTCACGCGCACGCTGCGAAAGTTCGGTGACCCGGCGCTGGTGGCGCGCTACCTGCCTGGACTCACGCAACAGGACCTCGATGCGCTCACGCAGGGCGCGATGTTCATGACCGAACAGGGCGCAGGGTCGGACAGGATCGAAGACCGTCCACTGCGCTTGCGCTGTTGACGGGTGTAGAATGATCCCCATCAGGAGTCCCAACAGGAAATGCTTGGCAGTTTTTCTCACCGCTACTCGTCCTTTCTAAATTTCATCCAAGGTCGTTAAGCTGCTACTTCTAGTAATGTCTCGTCGATTTCTCTGAGACCCGCTGATGTCAGCCCACGCGGGTAATGCTCAGCGAGCCATGCATGCACTTGCATGTCCGACCAGTCCGACCAATACGCGAGCACTCGATTGCGAGCGTTCCTCTCGTCG
>JANMUO010000302.1:0-2249 GCA_031391655.1 Betaproteobacteria bacterium | reverse complement strand
CTTCCTCGCCGAGTACATGAACATGTGGCTCATCGCGGCGCTGACCGTGGTGATGTTCTTCGGCGGCTGGCTGCCGATCTGGGACAGCGCGCTGACCGCGTGGATTCCGCCGGTCTTCTGGCTGCTCGGCAAGATCTTCATCGTGGTGTCCATGTTCCTGTGGATCCGCGCGACCCTGCCGCGCTACCGCTACGACCAGATCATGCGCCTGGGCTGGAAGGTGTTCATCCCGCTGACGCTGGTGTGGATCGTGGTCATCGGCGCCTGGATGCAGACGCCCTGGAATCCCTGGAAATGACGCGGATATTCGAAATTTTCAGGTCTTTCCTGCTGCTCGAGCTGTTCAGGGGTATGGCCCTGACCGGGAGGCACCTGTTCGCGCGCAAGATCACGGTGCAGTTCCCCGAGGAAAAGACCCCGATGAGCCCGCGGTTCCGGGGCCTGCACGCATTGCGCCGCTACCCGAACGGCGAGGAGCGCTGCATCGCCTGCAAGCTGTGCGAGGCGGTATGCCCGGCGCTGGCGATCCATATCGAGTCCGAACAGCGCGCCGACGGCACGCGCCGCACCACGCGCTACGACATCGACCTGGTGAAGTGCATCTTCTGCGGCTTCTGCGAGGAGGCCTGCCCGGTGGACGCCATCGTCGAGACGCGCATCCTCGAGTACCACGGCGAGAAGCGCGGCGACCTGTACTACACCAAGCCGATGCTGCTGGCGGTCGGGGACCGCTACGAGGAGCAGATCGCGAAGGATCGCGCCGCCGATTCCGCGTACCGGTAGGCGACAAGAACAATGCTGGAAACCTGGATCTTCCTCGCCTTTGCGGCGGTGCTGTTGTTCGCCGCCGTGCGCGTGGTCACGGCGCGCAACCCGGTGCATGCGGCGCTGTACCTGGTGCTGGCGTTCTTCACCGCCTCGGCCATCTGGCTGCTGCTGCGCGCGGAGTTCCTCGCCATCACGCTGGTGCTGGTGTACGTGGGCGCCGTGATGGTGCTGTTCCTGTTCGTGGTGATGATGCTGGACATCAACCTGGAGCGCATGCGCGAAGGCTTCTGGAAGAACCTGCCGCTGGCGGCGGTGGTCGGCGGGGTGATGGCCTTCGAGATGGTGGCGGTGCTGGCGGGCCGCTACTTCGGCGTGCCCACCCGCACGCGCGTGATGCCGGCGGACTACAGCAACACCAAGGAACTGGGGCGCGTGCTCTACACGCAGTACGTGTACGCGTTCGAGATCGCGGCGGTGATCCTGCTGGTGGCCATCATCGCCGCCATCGCGCTCACCCTGCGCCGGCGCAAGGACTCCAAGTCGCAGGACCCGGCCCGCCAGGTGGCGGTGCGGCGCGAGGACCGGGTGCGCATCGTTTCCATGCCGCAGGAGAAGAAGCAGTGACCGGCGCGCTGACCGCAAGTTTGACGCTGAATCACTTCCTCGTGCTCGGCGCGCTGCTGTTCGCCATCAGCGTGGTGGGAATCTTCCTCAACCGGCGCAACATCATCGTGCTGCTGATGGCGATCGAGCTGATGCTGCTGGCGGTGAACCTGAACTTCATCGCCTTCTCGCACTTCCTGGGCGACCTCGCGGGGCAGGTGTTCGTGTTCTTCATCCTCACGGTGGCGGCGGCCGAGTCGGCCATCGGGCTGGCGATCCTGGTGGTTCTGTTCCGCAACCTGGCCACCATCAATGTC
Source organism: Betaproteobacteria bacterium (assembly GCA_031391655.1). Taxonomy (GTDB): domain Bacteria; phylum Pseudomonadota; class Gammaproteobacteria; order Burkholderiales; family SG8-39; genus JAABQT01. The sequence goes on along the minus strand of JANMUO010000302.1, from coordinate 561 downwards.
GAAGACCTGGATTCGCTCAAGGGATGATGAAGGCCGTCTACCTGCTGGTGCCGCTGGCGCCCCTGGCGGGCGCGATACTCGCGGGCCTGTTCGGCCGCGCGCTGGGGCGCGCCGGCGCGCATTGCGTCACGATCCTCGGCGTGCTGGTGTCCTTTGCCGGCTCCTGCTGGGTGCTGGCCGACGTCCTGCAGGGCAATACCTTCAATGGCAGCGTCTATACCTGGCTGACCAGCGGCGGGGTGAAGCTGGAGATCGGTTTCCTCATCGACCGCCTCACGGCGCTGATGATGGTGGTGGTCACGTTCGTGTCCCTCATGGTGCACATCTACACCATCGGCTACATGGCGCAGGACCCGGGCTACCAGCGGTTCTTCGCCTACATCTCGCTGTTCACCTTCTCCATGCTGATGCTGGTGATGGCGAACAATTTCCTGCAGCTGTTCTTCGGCTGGGACCGCGCCGACGGCCTGGCTCACGATCGGGTCGAGCACCATCATCAGCCCCATCCCCCAGACGATGGAGCCGAACACGTAGACGTTCGCGACGGCTGCGGCGGCGAGG
>JANMUO010000297.1:0-6335 GCA_031391655.1 Betaproteobacteria bacterium | reverse complement strand
CATCGCCGCGCGCCTTTCGACCTGGTGCACCTGCAGTTCCCCGCCGATCCGATGGCGCATCTGTCCAGCGCGCTCCTGCCGCACGGCGTGAAGCGCGTCATTTCCTGGCACAGCGACATCATCCGCCAGCAGAAGCTCCTCGCGTTCTACCGGCCCTTCCTCGACCGGCTGGTGCGCTCGGCCGACGCCATCATCGCCGCCACGCCCGCGCACATCAGTTCCTCGCAGCAGCTCGACGCGGTCGAGGACCGCTCGAGGCTCCACGTGGTGCCCTACGGCTTCGACCTGTCGCGCTTTCGCGAGCGCCCGGCGCTTGCCGACGAGCTGCGCCGGCGCTACAGCGCGCCGTTCCTCGTCTTTGCGCTGGGCCGGCACGTCTACTACAAGGGCTTCGAGTTCGCCATCCGCGCCTTGGCGCAGATGCCGGAGGCGGCGCTCCTGCTGGGCGGGCAGGGCCCGCTCACCGAGGAATTGCGGCAGGTCGCCCAGGACGCGGGTGTCGCCGGCCGCGTGCATTTCATCGGGCGCATCGCCGAAACCGATCTGCCTGCGTATTACCACGCCTGCGATGCTTTCTGCCTCTCCTCGGTCGAGCCGGCCGAGGGATTCGGCATCGTGCAGATCGAGGCCATGGCGAGCGGGCGGCCGGTGGTGTGCTGCGAGCTGCGCAACGGGGTCACCTGGGTGAACCAGGACGGGCTCACGGGGCTTGTCGTTGCGCCGGCCGACCCGGCCGCGCTCGCCGAGGCATTCAAGCGCCTGGCGCAGGAGCCGGCGCTGCGCGCGCGGCTCGGCGAGCAAGGGCGTGCGCGCGCCTTCAGCGTGTTCACCGTCGAGGCAATGGCGCGCGGCACGCTCGAGGTATACCGCAAGGTGCTGGGCTAGACTGGCACGCAGTGCGCGTCCACGTCACCGGGGCCTCGGGATTCATCGGCAGCCACCTCTGCCCGGCGCTTGCCGCCGCGGGCCACGAGTTGCGTGCGTCGGTGCAGGGCTGCCATGCGGTCGTGCACCTCGCCAATATCGCGCACGTGTCCGCCAGCGCCGCCGAGCTGCACCGGGTCAACGTGGAAGGCACGATTGCGCAGGCGCAGGCAGCGCTTGCCGCGGGCGCGCACCGTTTCGTCTACCTGAGCTCGACCAAGGCGGCGCAGCCCGATGACGCCTACGGCCGCGCCAAGTCCATCGCGGAGCAGGCCCTGTTGCAACTCGAAGGCCTCGAGGCGGTGATTCTGCGCCCGCCGCTGGTCTACGGCGCGCGCGTGAAGGCGAATTTCCTCGCGTTGCTGCGCGCCATCGACCGCGGCTGGCCCTTGCCGCTGGCGAGCATCGAGAATCGCCGCAGCCTCATCTACGCCGGAAACCTGGCGGATGCGATCCTGCGCTGCCTTGAGGGCGCGGCGCAGGGAAAGACTTACGCGGTGAGCGACGGCGCGGCGGTTTCCACGCCTGAGCTATGCCGCGCCATCGCGCACGCGCTCGGGCGCCCGGCGCGCCTGTTCCCGTTCCCGCCCGCGCTGCTGCGCCTCGCGCCTTCCTTCGCGCGGCTCGCGCAATCGCAGGAAGCCGACGACCGCGCCATCCGCGCCGATCTGGGCTGGCGGGCGCCGTTCAGTTTCGAGCAGGGCCTGCGCGCTACGGCGGAGTGGTACCGCAACCGGGGCGGCTAGAATGCGCGCCATGCTCGCGCTGGCGCCGATAGCCGCATTCCTGGCCACTTTGCTTGCGGCTCGGCTCCTGCTCACGCCCGCGGGCCGCAAACTCGCGCTGGACACGCCGAACGAGCGCTCGCTGCACGGGCAGCCGGTGCCGCGCACCGGCGGCATCGCCATCGCCGTCGGCATCATGGTTGCCGCCGCGCTTTCCTGGCCCGGGCTGGGCGTGACGCTCGGCGCCGCGCTGGCGCTTGCGGCGGTGTCCTTCGCCGACGATCTTTTCGGCCTGCCTGCGTTCCTCCGCTTTACCGCGCAGCTTGCCGCTGCGGCCGCGGTCGTGGCTTTCCAGCTCGGCTACGCCGAACCGGTGCTGTTCGCGATCTTCGTCCTCGCCATCACCTGGTACGCGAACCTGTACAACTTCATGGACGGCGCGGACGGCCTGGCGGGCGGCATGGCGGTGATCGGTTTCGGCGCCTACGCCGTGGCGGCGCATCTTTCCGGCGCGGAGTCCTTTGCCGCCCTGTGCGCGTCGGTCGCCGCGGCCTCGGCGGCGTTCCTCGTGTTCAATTTCCATCCGGCGCGCATGTTCATGGGCGACGTGGGCTCGGTGCCGCTTGGCTTTCTCGCCGGCGCCCTGGGAATCGTCGGCTGGAGCCGCGGCCATTGGCCGCTCTGGTTCCCGCTGCTGGTATTCGCGCCCTTCGTCTGCGACGCCACCCTCACGCTGCTGCGCCGCGCGCTGCGCCGCGAGCGCGTGTGGCAGGCGCACAAGGAGCACTATTACCAGCGCCTCGTGCGCATGGGCGTCGGCCATCGCGGCACCGCCTTCATCGAGTACGCGGTGATGGCGGGATGCGCGGCAACCGCGCTGCTGGCGCGCCGCGAGCCTTCTGCGGTGCAGGCGATGGCGCTGGCCGGGGCGGCAGCCGTGCTGATCGGCATCGCGATCTGGGTGGACCTGCGCTGGGCGCGCGTGCAATGAAGCTCGACCGCCAGTTCCTCGCGCGCGCCGCGCTCGCGTTCGCGCACGACGTGGTCGCCGCAGGCGTCGCGTGGTTCGCCGCCTTCTGGCTGCGCTTCGAACTCGTGCTGCCGCCGCCCGAGTTCCTGCGGGTCGCCATGGCTACCCTCCCCGCGGTGCTGGCAGTGCATGCGTTGGCCTTCTGGGGCTTTGGCCTGTACCGGGGGCTCTGGCGCTACGCGAGCCTGCCGGACCTGCAGCGCATCCTCGTGGCGGTGGCCGGCGCGGCGCTTGCGGTGCCCGCGCTGTTCACGCTGGTCCCGCTCGACACGCCGCCGCCGCGTTCGGTGTACCTGATCATGCCCGTGCTCCTGATCGGCGCCATGTGCGGCAGCCGGCTGCTGTACCGCGCGTGGAAGGAACAGACGCTGCTTGGCATGGTGCGCCATCCGGAAGCGAGCCCGGTGCTGGTGCTGGGCGCCGGCACTGAGGCGGCGAGCCTGCTGCGCGACCTCGCCAACAGCAATCAGTGGCGCGTGGTCGCGCTGCTCGACGACGATGCCGGCAAGCGCGGCAGCGAGATTCAGGGCGTGAAAATCCTCGGCGGATTGGACCAGGCCGGGGCGGCGGCAAAACGCTTCGGGGCGGTACAGGCGATCATCGCCATGCCGGGCGCCACGCACGGCCAGCGCAAGCGCGCCGTCGATCTGTGCACGGCGGCGGGGCTGCAAGTGATGACGGTGCCTTCCTATGCCGACCTCGTTTCGGGCAGGGTCAGCGTGTCCGCCCTGCGCAGCATCGAACTGGACGACCTGCTTGGCCGCGACCCGGTGACGCTGGATGACGCCGGGCTGCGTGGATTAATCGAAGGCCGGTGCGTCCTCGTCACCGGCGCCGGGGGCTCCATCGGCGCGGAACTCTGCCGTCAGGTCGCGCGCTTTTCGCCGTCGCGGCTGGTGCTGTTTGAGCTCTCCGAGTACGCGCTGTACGCGGTCGAACAGGAGTTCCGCGACCGGCTGCCGGGAGTGGCGGTGGCCGCGGTGATCGGGGACGCCAAGTCGGCGTCGCGAGTGCAGGAGGTCTTCCAGCGTTTCCGCCCGCAGGTGGTGTTCCACGCCGCGGCCTACAAGCACGTGCCGCTGATGGAAGGCGAGAACGCGTTCCAGGCAGTGGCCAACAATGTGCTGTCCACCGTAGAAGTGGCGCGCGCGGCACAGGCGGCGGGCGCTGCGAAGTTCGTGTTGGTGTCCACCGACAAGGCAGTCAATCCGACGAACGTGATGGGCGCCTCCAAGCGCCTCGCGGAGATCGCCTGCCAGTGCCTGCAGCAAGCCGGGGGCACGCAGTTCGTCATCGTGCGCTTCGGCAACGTGCTCGGCTCTACGGGCAGCGTGATTCCGCGCTTTCGCGAGCAGATCGCGCGCGGCGGCCCGGTGACAGTGACCGACGAGAGGATGCTGCGCTACTTCATGTCCATTCCCGAGGCGACGCAGCTGGTGCTGCAGGCGGCGCTGATGGGCAAGGGGGGGGAGATCTACGTGCTCGACATGGGCGAGCCGGTGAAGATCGTGGACCTTGCCCGGCAGTTGATCGCCCTGTCGGGATTTGCGGAGAACGACATCCGCATCGAGTTCACCGGATTGCGCCCCGGAGAGAAGCTCTACGAGGAACTGCTGGCCGACGCGGAGCACACGCTGTCCACGCCGCATCCGAAGTTGCGTGTGGCGCGAGCCCAGCAAAGCAACGTGCAGTTGGAGGAAGTGCTTGCCTGGCTGGCGGCGCCGGGCGCCGGGGATGTGCGCGAGCGGCTGCGCGCTTGGGTGCCGGAGTACGCACCGGCGCGTCACTAGATTCGGTAGTAGCTCCGATACCAGGCGGCGAAGCGCGCCAGGCCTTCTGCCAGCGGCGTGGAGGGCGCAAAACCGACCGCGGCTGCCAGCGCCCGGGTGTCGGCATAGGTGGCTTTCACGTCGCCGGGCTGCATCGGCCGCATTTCTTTCTTCGCCTCCCGGCCGAACGCGCGCTCGAGCGCCGCGATGTACTCGAGCAGCGGCACCGGCTGGTGGTTGCCGATGTTGAACAGTCGGTGCGCGGGCGACCCGCCGGGCGGCTGGTCAAGCACACGCAGCGTGCCCTCCACGATGTCATCGACATAGGTGAAGTCTCGCTGCATGTCGCCGTGGTTGAACACCTGGATCGGCTTTCCTTCCATGATTGCCTTGGCAAACAGCATCGGCGACATGTCGGGCCGGCCCCATGGGCCGTATACCGTGAAGTAGCGCAGGCCAGTGGCGGGCAGGCCGTGCACCTGGCTGTAGACGTGGGCCATCAATTCGTTGGACTTTTTCGTCGCCGCGTACAGGCTGACCGGGTGGTCCACGTTGTCGCCTTCGGACCAGGGCAGCTTCGCGTTGTTGCCGTAGACGCTGGAGCTCGAGGCGTACACCAGGTGGCGAGGCGGATGACGCCGGCAGCACTCGAGCAGGTTGGCAAAGGCGACGATGTTGGCCTGCACCGTCACCGCCGGCCGTTCAATTGAAGCGCGCACGCCGGGCTGCGCCGCGAGGTGCAGCACCAGTTCGGGCCGCGCGGTGGCGAACAGCGCCTCCAGAGCCGCGCCATCGGCGAGGTCGGTCTGCTCGAAGCGAAAGCCCGTGAGCCCTTCGAGCCTGCGCAGGCGGTCGCGCTTGAGCTCGACCGCGTAATAGGGAGAGAGGTTGTCGGCGCCGGTGACCTCGTCGCCGCGCTCCAGCAGCCGTTCGGCGCAATGCATGCCGATGAAGCCGGCGGCGCCGGTGACGAGGACCTTCACTGTCCTTTGCGCGAGCGGCGCAACTCGATCAGCTTGGCGTACTTCAGGTAGCTGTTCATGCAGCCGATGCCGATGTGCACCAGCCCGGCGATCCCATCCAGGAAACCGAGGCGCAGCACGTAGAACTTGAAGAAGCGCACCACCGGGGAGGCCAGCAGCTCGAAGGCCCCCGCGCTGCGCCCGCGCTCGTAGAGCTGCTCGGCGGCGAGCGTGGTGTAGAGGTTCTGCTTGTCCAGGTAGCGCGCGAGGTTCTCGGCCGACTCGTGCAGCAGGTCGCCCGCCAGCGTGCCGGGGGTGACCGCGTAGAGGACCTTCTCGTGCACCGCGTCGTCGCTCCAGCGCGCCATGCGGCGGTCGAACAGGCGCGGGCTCCAGTCGGGATAGCCCTCGCCGTGGCGCAGCCAGCGGCCGAGGAAGCGGTTGCAGCGCGCCATGCGGTAGATCGGCGCGGCGGGCGCAACGAGCGCCTGCTCGATGCTCGCGCGCAACTCGGTGGAGACCCGTTCGTCGGCATCCAGGCACAGCACCCAGTCGTGCTGCGCCTGCTCGACGGCGAACTGCTTCTGCCGCCCGAAGCCGAGCCATTCCTTCTGCACCACGCGCGCGCCCCGCTCGCGCGCGATCTCCTGCGTGCGGTCGGTGGAGGCCGAGTCGACGATGACGATCTCGTCGGCGAACGCCAGGCTCTCGCCGGTGCTCGGCAACGGTGACATCTGGTCGGGCGAGGACGCCCTGCGGATGATGAGCGAGACCGGCTGTGACGGCGCAGAACCGGGCCGCCGTCTCGAACAGGGCGACCACGGCGTCGAGGTCCCGGTCGGCTGCCAGGCCCGCGTAGCCGCCCTCGTGGCTGGCCCGCTCCCACCGGGCGGCCAGGCCCGTGTGCGACCAGACGTCCCACAGC
>JANMUO010000274.1:0-5026 GCA_031391655.1 Betaproteobacteria bacterium | reverse complement strand
CGATGAGCAGCGCGGTGAGCGGATGCATGGCTCCGGTGCGCACCAGTTCGAGCGTGCCTGCGATTGCCTGCGGCAGGCCGGCGGCAATGCCCGCAAAGATGATGATCGAGATGCCGTTGCCCAGGCCGCGCTCGGTGATCTGCTCGCCCAGCCACATGAGGAACATGGTCCCGGTGACCAGTGTGGTCACGGTGGTGAGCCGGAACATCAGGCCGGGATCGAGCACCAGGCCGGCCTGCGATTCGAGCGCGATCGAGATGCCGGTGCCCTGGAACAGGGCCAGCACCAACGTGCCGTAACGCGTGTACTGCGTGATCTTGCGCCGGCCCGCCTCGCCTTCCTTGCGCAGCTGCTCGAGCTGCGGGCTCACCGCGGTCATCAGCTGCATGATGATCGACGCCGAGATGTAGGGCATGATGCCCAGCGCAAAGATGGTAAAACGCGACAGCGCACCGCCGGAGAACATGTTGAACATGCCCAGGATTCCGCCCTGCTGGCTCTTGAACAGGTCGGCCAGCACGTTCGGGTCGATGCCCGGCACCGGGATGTGCGCGCCGATGCGGAACACCACCAGCGCCCCGAGCAGGAACAACAGCCGCCGCTTCAGGTCGCCATAGCGCCCGGTCTTGCCGGCATTGGGTAGCGTGGTAGCCAAGCCCGCTTATTCCTTGTCCGCTTTCGGGGCCGGCTGCGGCATGTCCTCGACCTTGCCGCCGGCCGCCTCGATGGCCGCGCGCGCACCCTTGGTCACCTTGATGCCCTTGAGCATGACCTTGCGCGAAAGCTTGCCGGACAGGATGACCTTCGCGTCGACCACGTCGCGCGGCACGATCCCTGCGGCCTTCAGCGAGCCAAGATCAATGTCCGAGATCTTCATGTTCTGCAGGTCGGACAGGCGCACCTCGGCGTACAGGGCGCGCGTCGGCGAGGCAAAGCCTCGCTTGGGCAGCCGGCGGTGGAGCGGCATCTGGCCGCCCTCGAAGCCGACCTTGTGGTAGCCGCCGGAACGCGCGCGCTGCCCCTTGTGGCCGCGGCCCGCGGTCTTGCCCCAGCCGGAGCCGATGCCGCGGCCGACGCGGTGCCGCGACTTCTTCGAGCCCGGAGCGGGTTTTAGCGTGTTGAGGCGCATTGGTTAGCCTTCGATTCGGACGAGGTAGAAAACTCTTTCGATCATGCCGCGCACCGCGGGGGTGTCGACCAGCTCGACCGTGTGGTTGAGCCGCTTCAGCCCGAGGCCGCGCACCGTCGCGCGGTGTCCCGCCTTGCAGCCGTTGGGGCTCTTCACCAGCTTCACCTTGATCTTCTTGTTCGCCATGGCCATCCCTTACGCGAGGATCTCTTCGACTTTCTTGCCGCGCTTGGCGGCGATCTCCGCCGGCGTATTCATCGCCTGCAGGCCTTGCAGCGTGGCGCGCACGACGTTGTAGGGGTTGGTGGAGCCGAAGCACTTGGCGAGCACGTTGGTGACGCCCATCACTTCGAATACCGCCCGCATCGGGCCGCCGGCGATGATGCCGGTGCCTTCGTGCGCGGGCTGCATCAGCACCGTGGCTGCGCCGTGGCGCCCGATGACGGTGTGGTGCAGCGTGCCGTTCTTCAGCTTGACCTTGAACAGCTTGCGCCGCGCCTCTTCCATCGCCTTTTGCACCGCGACCGGCACTTCGCGCGCCTTGCCCTTGCCCATGCCGATGCCGCCGTCGCCGTCGCCGACCACTGTGAGCGCGGCGAAGCCGAGCACGCGGCCGCCCTTCACCACCTTGGTCACGCGGTTGACCGCGATCATCTTCTCGCGCAGGCCGTCCGAGCGTTCCTCGCTCTGCTGCATCCTGGGCTGCATTTTTGCCATGTCGTTATCCTCAGAACTTCAGACCGCCCGCGCGGGCAGCCTCGGCGAGCGCCTTCACGCGCCCGTGGTATCGATATCCGGCGCGGTCGAATGCAACCGTCTCGATGCCGGCCTGCTTGGCCCTCTCGGCGATGCGCGCCCCCACCAGTTCCGCGGCCTTGCGGTTGCCGCCGTTCTTCAGCTGGGCGCGGACTTCCTTCTCCGCAGTGGAAGCGGTCGCCAATACCTTGTCGCCGCCCGAGGTGCTGATCTGGGCGTAGATGTGGCTGTTGGTGCGATGCACCGTGAGGCGCACCGCGCCGTTGTCGCGGATCCTGAGTCTCGTCTGGCGCGCGCGGCGCAGGCGGGATGCGTTCTTGTCGAGCATGTCGGCTCCGTTATCCGGTTACCCGGCGTTACTTCTTCTTCGTCTCTTTCATGACGATCTGCTCGTCGGAATAGCGCACGCCCTTGCCCTTGTAGGGCTCGGGCGGCTTGCTGTCGCGGATCTCCGCGGCCACCTGGCCGACCAGCTGCCGGTCCACGCCGCTGACCACGATCTCAGTCTGCGTCGGCGTGGCCACCTTGATTCCCTTGGGCATCATGTGCACGACCGGGTGCGAGAACCCGACCGTCAGGTTCAGCTTGTCGCCCTGCGCCTGCGCGCGATAGCCGACGCCGACCAGCGAGAGCTTCTTCTCGAAGCCCTTGGTCACGCCGGTCACCATGTTGGCGACCAGCGCGCGCAGCGTGCCGGACATGGCGTTGGCATGGCGCGAGTTGCCGAGCGCCTTGCACACCAGGGCGTCGCCTTCCTTCTGCACGCCGACGTTCGGGTCGGTCGGGCGCGCGATCGTGCCGAGCGGGCCCTTGACCGAGATGCTGCCCGTGGCGAGCGTCACTTCGACGCCCTTGGGCAGCACAATCGGGTTCTTGGCGATGCGGGACATTGTTCGCTCCTTACGCCACGATGCAAAGCACTTCGCCGCCGACGCCGTCGGCGCGGGCCTTGCGGTCTGTCATCACCCCGCGCGAGGTCGACAGGATCGCCACGCCCAGCCCGTTCATCACGCGCGGGAGGGCGTCGCGCCGCTTGTTCACGCGCAGCCCGGGGTTGGAGACGCGCTCGATGCGCTCGATCACCGGTTTGCCGGCGTAGTACTTCAGGCCGATGCGCAATTCCTTGTGCGTGCCGTCGTCGCGGACCGCGAAGTCCTCGATGTAGCCCTCGTCCTTGAGCACCTGGGCGATGGAAATCTTGAGCCTGGAACAGGGCATCGCCGCCTCCGTGTGCCCCACCATCTGGGCATTGCGGATGCGGGTCAGCATGTCGGCGATCGGATCGGTCATGCTCATGCGCGGATCTCCTTACCAGCTCGCCTTGATCACGCCGGGCACCTCGCCGCGCATCGCCAGGTCGCGCAGCTTGCTGCGGCCCAGGCCGAACTTGCGGTACACGCCGCGCGGGCGCCCGGTGATGGCGCAGCGGTTGCGCAGGCGGGTGGGCGAGGCGTTGCGCGGCAGCTTCTGCAGCTTGGCGCGCGCCGCGTCGCGGTCCTCGTCCGCGGCCTTGGCGTTGTGGATCACGTCCAGCAGCGCCTGGCGCTTCACCTTGAACTTGGCGACGGTCAGGCGGCGTTTCTTCTCACGCAGTACGACGGAAAGTTTGGCCATGTGCGGTCCCTCAGTGCTTGAACGGGAAGCGGAACGCCGCGAGCAGGGCCTTCGCTTCGTCGTCCGTCTTCGCCGTCGTGGTGATGGCGATGTTCATGCCCCGGAGCGCGTCGATCTTGTCGTACTCGATCTCGGGGAAAATGATCTGTTCCTTGACGCCCAGGCTGTAGTTGCCGCGGCCGTCGAAGGCGCGGTTCGATACGCCGCGGAAATCGCGGATGCGCGGGATGGCGATGTTGACCAGGCGGTCGAGGAACTCGTACATGCGCGCGCCGCGCAGGGTCACCATGCAGCCGATCGGAAAACCCGCGCGCAGCTTGAAGTTGGCGATCGAGCGGCGCGCCTTGGTGACCACCGGCTTTTGCCCGGCGATCCTGGCCATGTCGGCGACCGCGTTGTCCAGCGTCTTCTTGTCGCCCACCGTCTCGCCCACGCCCATGTTGAGCGTGATCTTGCGGATGCGCGGCACCTGCATGGTGGTCTTGTAGCCGAACTTCTTCACCAGCTCCGGCACCACCTTCTCGCGGTAGTGCGCCGCCAGGCGCGCCGGGGGCACGGGCAGCGCAGGCTGAGCGGACTTGGCGGGTTTGTCGGCGGCCTGCTCTGCCGCCTTCGCCTTGGCGGCCTTGTCGGCCGCCCGGCCGGCTTTCTCGGCCTTGGCCGCGCTGGCGGCCTTGTCGGCCTTGTCTGTCTGGGGGTTCTTGTCCTTGGCCATCCTGTTTCCCTTAAGCGTCGACCTGTTCGCCGTTCGACTTGAAGATGCGCACCTTGCGGCCGTCGTCGAGCTGCTTGACTCGCACGCGGTCGGCCTTCTGCGTCGCTGGGTTGAACAGCGCGATGTTCGAGACGTGGATCGGCATGTCCTTGTCGACGATGCCGCCGGTCACGCCTTTCATGGGGTTGGGACGGGTGTTCTTCTTCACCCGGTTGACGCCCTCGACCACGACAAAGTCGGCGCTCACGCGGCGCAGCACGGTGCCGCGCTTTCCCTTGTCGCGGCCGGTAATGACGACGACCTCGTCGCCCTTGCGGATGCGTTGCATGGCTGGTTTCCTCAGAGAACTTCCGGCGCGAGCGAGACGATCTTCATGAAGCGCTCGGTGCGCAACTCGCGCGTCACCGGCCCGAAGATGCGCGTGCCGTTCGGCTCGTGCTTGGGGGTCAGCAGTACCGCGGCATTGCTGTCGAAGCGGATGAGCGAGCCGTCGGCGCGGCGCACGCCCTTGGCCGTGCGCACCACCACCGCGTCGTAGATCTCGCCCTTTTTCACGCGTCCGCGCGGCGCGGCATCGTTGACGCTCACCTTGTTCACGTCGCCGATGGTGGCGTAGCGGCGCTTGGAGCCTCCGAGCACCTTGATGCACTTGACCGAGCGCGCGCCGGTGTTATCGGCAACGTCAAAAATCGACTGCATCTGAATCATCGGTAACTCTCCATCCAACGTGCACCGCAATGCGGGCAGTCTTGGACCCCGTACGGGGTGGTTGCGGTCCGGCCTGGCCGGACCGTCGAAGGGCGCGAATTCTA
>JANMUO010000266.1:0-5137 GCA_031391655.1 Betaproteobacteria bacterium | reverse complement strand
GGCATGCGGCCGATGGCGGAGGGGCTCGAGGAGCTGGTGTTGAACAGGACGTGGCGCCCGGCGCTGTCGGTCACGGGCGCCGAGGGGCTGCCGCTGCCAATGAGCGCGGGCAATGTGCTGCGCCCCCGGACGTCGCTCGCGCTGTCGCTGCGCATCCCGCCCACGGTGAATGGCGACAAGGCGGCGGCGAAGCTGAAGGAAATTCTGGAGGCGGATCCGCCCTACGGCGCGCGCGTGCGTTTCGAGGCGGGCCAGGCGGCCACCGGCTGGCATGCGCCGATCACCGCGCCCTGGCTGGAGAAGGCGATCGACGCCGCTTCACAAAAGAATTTCGGCAAGCCGGCGATGTGGATGGGCGAGGGCGGCACGATCCCGTTCATGGCGATGCTGGGGGAGAAGTTCCCGCAGGCGCAGTTCCTGATCACCGGAGTTCTGGGCCCGCACTCCAACGCGCACGGGCCGAACGAGTTCCTGGATATCGAGTACGCGAAAAAGCTCACGGCGGCGGTGGCGGACGTGCTGGCGGCGCAGGCGGGACAAATCATCCGGTAGTGTGCTGACGCACAGAAGGCCCGCTTCGAATCCCCGACCATGCGCCCATGAAAACACCCCTGACGACACTCACTGAAATGACCACCATCGGCTGGTCGATGCTCCTAGGCAACCAGCCCGACCCCGCGGCCCTGACCCCGGCCGGCAAGGCCGCCAAGCTCGCCCCCGTGCAGGAATGGGAAGACGAAGGCGGCAACGTGAAGGAAGTGCCGACCCCGCGAGCCAAGAAGGCCGCGCCGGCAAAGAAGAGCAAGGCGAGTCGCACAGCGAAAGTCAAAAAACGTAAGTAAGCTGGAACGCGCGGTGGTAAAGCTACTATCTGCATCAGAGATAACTGATGCAGGTAGCCTGGTCCATGTTGAGCATGCCCGAGCCGACGGCACTCGCCGCCGCGCGCATGCTCGCCCATCGCGCTGTCCAGTGGCCCGCGCGAGCGGCGCTGGCCAACCTTAAACCCCTCCCGGACGACAGCCACACAAGCCTCGCCTGGGACCCCGGCATGGCAGCGCTCGTCGGCCAGCCGCTGGAAGGTGGCGCCCGCGTAGGCCTGCACGTGGGCACGCACGAACTGGCGTTCAAAAAGGGCCAGCGCACAGAGACGTTTGCCATGATCGGCCGCGCTGAGGGCGAAGCCGGAACGTGGCTCGACGCGCACCTCGCCGCCGAAGGCCTGAAACCCGCCAGCGGCGCGAAACTCCCCTACGACCAGCCGCAGTCGCACTTCGCCCGGCCCGCGCAGGAAGCGCGGAACTTCGCCACGCTCTCGGTCTGGTTCGCCGCCGGGGCGGAAGTGCTGGAAGAACTCAGGCACAAGCACAAGCGCCACAACCCCGGCCCGGCGCGCTGCTGGCCGCACCACTTCGACATCGCCACGCTGTTCGACCTGGGAAAGAAGCGCTCGATCGGCATCGGGCTCTCTCCGGGGGACGGCTATTACGCGCAGCCGTACTTCTACCTCAGCCCCTATCCGAATCCCGGCACCGCGGACCTCCCGCAGCTACCGCCGGGGGGCCGCTGGCACACCAAGGACTTCGTCGGCGCGGTGGCGCCCGCCACCGACATCCTGGCGCTCCCTGACCCGCGGGCGGGGCTCCTGGAGATCCTGGATGCCGCCTTCGAGGACAGCCTGGAAAGGCTCGTTCGGTAACGCACAGACCGACCCCAGGCCGGGGCAGAGCATGGAACGATGAAACAATTCCCGACTTCGGTTCCGGGCCTGTATTCCCACTGGATTACGACCTGGTGGTCGGCGGTCAAGGAGCGCGAACAGGCTGCTGCTTCGCGGCCCTCCGCCGCCCCACGAGCCGCGCCAGCGTCAATCCCTGCACCACGATCGAGAATACGACCACCGCATAAGTCAGCGTAATCAGCGCGTCGCGGAACCGGCTGCTGGGCAGCGAAAGCGCCAGCGCCACCGACACCCCCCCGCGCAGCCCCGCCCAGGTCAGGATCCCGATCACGTAAGGCGGAAACTCTTTCCGCAGCCCCGGCACCAGCGCGGCGATCGACACCGAGAACAGCCGCGCCAGCAGCACCGCGGGAATCGCCGCCGCCGCCGCCCAGGCGAACCGGGGGTCGTAGTCCAGCCGCAGCAGCTCCAGCCCGATCATCACGAACAGCACCGCGTTCAGGATCTCGTCGATGAGCGACCAGAAATTGTCGATGCGCCCGCGGCTGGTGGCGGGCATGGAGTACTTGCGGCCGTGGTTGGCGATCAGCACCCCGGCGACCACGATGGCGATGGGGCCCGAGACCCCGTGCTCGCTGGCCAGCGCGTAGCCGCCGGTCACCAGCGCGAGCGTGACGAGGATCTCCACCTGGTAGTCGTCCACCGAGGCGAGCATGCGGTAGGCGGCGTAGCCGGCGGCGAGGCCGAAGAGCGCGCCGCCGACCACCTCGCGCACGAACATCTCCGCCACAAGCGCGACGGTGGCCTTCTCCCCGCCGACCGCGATGCCGAGCAGCAGCACGAACAGCACCACGGCGAAGCCGTCGTTGAGCAGCGACTCCCCGGCGAGCTTCATCTCGAGGGATTTCTCCACGCGCGCGTGCTTGAGGATCGCGAGCACCGAAATGGGGTCGGTGGGCGAGATGAGCGCGCCGAAGAGCAGGCACCACACCAGCGGCACGTTCTGCCCGAGCAGCTTGAACACGACCCACATGAACCCGCCGACGAGCACGGTGGAGAGCACCACGCCAAGGCTGGCGAGGAACCCCACCGCCCACTTGCGCCCGGCGAGGTCGCCGAGGTCCACCTGCAGCGCGCCGGCGAAGAGGAGGAAGCTCAGCATCCCGTGCAGGAGCGCCTGGTCGAGCTGGACCTTGTCCAGCACCTCCTTGGCGACGCGTTGCGCATCCAGGCCCATCATGCCCAGCGCGACCACCCCGAGCGAGGTGGCGAGCGACAGCAGCAGCAGCGCGATGCTGGAGGGCAGGCGCACGAAGCGGTGGTTGAGCCAGCTGAACAGCGCAGCCAGCACGAACAGGATTGCGGCGGCGTTGAGGAATGCCATGCAGCCCCATTGTCACAGCAAGCAGGGCGTAGCTAAATACAGGAAACCCGTGTATTTTACGCGCCATGAAGAACCTGACCATCACCCTGGACGAGGAAACGGCGCGACTGGCGCGCATCCGCGCTGCCGAGCGCGACATGAGCCTGTCGCGCTTCATCGGCGAGGCCCTGCGCAGGGAGCTGCGCCACGACGACGAGTACGAAGCCGCGTACCGCGCCTGGCGCGCCAGGAAGCCCTTCCCCCTGAAGGGGCCGGCGCAGCCCTACCCCAAGCGCGAGGAGCTGTATGACCGGCCCGTGTTTCGTCGACGCTAACGTCTTCGTCTACGCGCAGGATGCGCGCGACCCGCGCAAGCACCGGCGGGTGGGGGAGTGGCTCGACGAGTTGTGGCGCACCCGGCTGGGCCGCACGAGCGCGCAGGCGCTCTCCGAGTTCTACTCGGTGGCGACCCGAAAGCTGAAGATTGCGCCGGGCACCGCGTGGGAAGAGGCGGAGCGCTACTTCGGATGGAATCCCCTGCCCGTCGACGAAATCCTGCTGCGCCGCGCGCGCGAGGTCGAGCAGCGCTACCGCCTGTCCTGGTGGGACAGCATGATTGTCGCCGCTGCGCAGCTGCAGGACTGCGCGCTCCTGCTCACCGAGGACCTGCAGGACGGCATGGCGCTCGGCAGCCTGACCGTGCGCAGCCCGTTCGCGCTATCGGTCGGCGAGCCTGCGGGGCAGTACGACGTGTCGGCGCGAGCGGTCAGCCGCCACCGTCCGCGCGGCCGCCCCAAAGGCGCGCGGGCGCCCGGGCAAGCCGCCCGCTAGGCGGGCGCGCCCTTGGCTTTTGCCTCCAGCGCCTCCCAGCGCTCGAGCTTTTTCATCATCAGCGCTTCAGCTTCGGTGCTGCGCTGCTGGTCGTCGCGCAGCACGCCGGGCGGTTGCCTGAAGTACTCGGGCGCGGCCATCCTTGCCGCCAGCGCCTGCTGTTCCGCCTCCAGCTTCTCGATCTCCTTCGGCAATGCCTCCAGCTCCCGCTGCTCCTTGTAGCTCAACTTCACCTTCCCCTTCTCCCGCACCGCCGCCTTCGAGCCGGCCTTTTCCTCGGTGACGGCGGCTGGGCGCTGGCGCACCCAATCGGTGTAGCCGCCGACGTATTCCTTCCAGGCGCCGCCGCCCTCTGCCGCCAGGGTCTGGGTCACCACGTTGTCCAGGAACGCGCGGTCATGGCTCACGAGGAGCAGGGTGCCGTCGTAGTCCTGCAGCGCCGCCTCGAGCAGCTCCAGGGACTCGATGTCCAGGTCGTTGGTCGGTTCATCCAGCACCAGCACGTTGGCGGGCTTGGCGAAAAGGCGCGCGAGCAGCAGGCGGTTGCGCTCCCCGCCCGAGAGCATGCGCACAGGCGACTGCGCCCGCCGTGGCGGAAAGAGGAAGTCCCCGAGGTAGCTCATGACGTGCTTCCTGCCGCCCGCGAGCTCCACCCAGTCCGAGCCCGGGGCGATGGTCTCGGCGACGGTCTTCTCCGGGTCCAGGGCTTCGCGCATCTGGTCGAAGTAGGCGGGCTGCACGTTGGTGCCAATGCGCACGGTGCCGGCATCCGGTGCGAGCGTCCCGAGGATGAGCTTGATGAGCGTGGTCTTCCCCGCGCCATTGGCGCCCACGAGGCCGAGGCGATCCCCGCGGCTGATGAGCAAATTGAGATCCTTCACGATGGGCCGCCCGGCGAAGGACTTGGAGACTTCCTTCAATTCGGCCACCAGCTTGCCCGAGCGCTGCCCGGCGGAGAGGGAGAGCTTCACCGAGCCGATTCGCTCGCGCCGCGACGCGCGCTCCTCGCGCAGGCGCTCCAGGCGCAGCACGCGGCCTTCGTTCCTCGTGCGCCGCGCCTCGACCCCCTTGCGGATCCAGACTTCCTCCTCTTTCCAGAACTTGTCGAACTTCCTCTGCGCCGTGGCCTCGGTGGCGAGGTCGGCCGCTTTCACCGTCTCGTAGGCGGAGTAATTCCCGGGGTAGGAGCGCAGCATGCCGCGATCGAGCTCCAGGATGCGCGTGCACACGCGATCGAGGAAGGCGCGGTCGTGGGTGACGAC
>JANMUO010000261.1:0-5206 GCA_031391655.1 Betaproteobacteria bacterium | reverse complement strand
CCCGGCCTTCCTTGCTTTCATGCGCCCATACACCTGTCGCGTGAGGTTGATGTAGCCGAACATCTTCAGGTCCCAGGCTCGGCGCCAGGTGTCCTCGTCCACGCGCAACAGGTCGCCGCCGGGGATCGCGCCGGCGTTGTTGACCAGGATGTCCAGGTCGCCCGCCCAGGCGGCCAGCGCCTCGGCCGCGCCGCGCTGCGACAGGTCGATGGCCTTGGCGTTGGGCCCCGACTGGGGATTGCGCGCCGCCACAAGCACCGTGCAGCCCTCGGCGGCGAGCACCTCGGCGCAGGCGCGGCCGATGCCTTTCGAACCGCCGGTCACCAGCGCCCGCTTTCCTTTAAGCTTCAGGTCCATTTCCCGACAGTCTAGCAAGATGCCCCAGATCAAGACCGCAGACGGCGTGAAACTCCACTACGAGGAATGCGGCAGCGGCGTGCCGGTGGTGTTCGTGCACGAATTCGCCGGCGACCTCCGCAGCTGGGAGCCGCAGATCTCGCATTTCTCGCGGCGCTACCGCTGCATCGCCTACAACGCGCGCGGCTACCCGCCTTCGGATGTGCCGGAGAGTTTCGAGCGCTACTCGCAGGAGAACGCGCGCGACGACATCCTCGCCGTGATGGACGCGCTGGGGATCCAGCGCGCTTTCGTGGTGGGGCTGTCGATGGGCGGATTCGCCACGCTGCATTTCGGCATCAATTACAGCGCGAGGGCGCTCGGCCTGGTGGTCGCCGGCTGCGGCTACGGCGCCGTGCCGGGGCAGAAGGAGGAGTTCCAGCGCGATTCGCGGGCGAACGCGAAGCAGATGCTGGCAGAGGGCATGGCGAAAACCGCCGCCACCTACGGGCACCGGGCCGCGCGCCTGCAATTGAAGGCCAAGGACCCGCGCGGCTTCGAGCGCTTCGTGCGCAACTTCTCCGAGCACTCGGCGCTTGGCTCGGCCAATACCATGCTTGGCTACCAGGCGCGCCGCCCTTCGCTCTACGACCTCAAGGCCGAGATGGCCGGCATCACCGCGCCGCTCATCGTCATCGCCGGCGACGAGGACGACGCCACGCTCGAGCCCGGGCTGCTGATGAAGCGCACCATCCCGCACGCCGGGCTGGCCGTGTTCTCCAGGAGCGGCCACGCGCTCAACCTGGAGGAGCCCGGCCTGTTCAACCGCGTGGTCGAGGATTTCTTCCGCCAGGTGGAGGCGGGGCGCTGGGCATGAGCGCGGGGCGGCTGAGGGTGGAAAAGCGCGGCGCCGTGGGCTGGATCGTGTTCGACCAGCCGGCGAAGATGAACGCGATCAACGACGCCATGTGGCGCGGCCTGCCCGAGGCGATGGCGAGGTTCGACGCCGATCGCGAGGTGCGTTGCGTGGCGCTGCGCGGCGAGGGCACGCAGGCATTTGCCGCCGGCGCGGACATTTCCCAGTTCGAGGAGATCCGCGACGGGCAGCAGGCGGTCGGCGAGTACGACGGCCTGCTCGATCGCGTGCTGCATTCGCTGCAGGACTCGCGCAAGCCCTCGGTGGCGCTGGTCCACGGAATCTGCATGGGCGGCGGGCTGGAAGTGGCGCTGGCCTGCGACCTGCGCTACTGCGGGACGTCGGCGCAATTCGCCATTCCCGCGGCGAAGCTGGGCCTCGCCTACAACGTGGAAGGGCACAAGCGGCTGCTGGAGACGGTCGGGCAGGCGCGCGCCCGCGAGATCATGTTCCTCGGCCGGCGCTACGGCGCGCAGGAGGCGCTCGCCATGGGCCTCGTGCACCGCGTGCTGCCCGACGCGGAGCTCGACGCCTACGTGGAGGGCATCCTCGCCACGCTGCTGGAGAACGCGCCGCTCGCCATCGCGAACTCCAAGACCATCCTGGAGGAGTACGTGAAGTCCGGGGGAACGCCCGACCAGGATGCGATGCGCGCCGCCATGCGGCGCTGCGCCGAGAGCGCCGACTACCGCGAAGGCAGGCGGGCCTTCATGGAGAAGCGCAAGCCGCGCTTCGAGGGACGATGAAACTTCGCCTCAAGGAAATTCACGTGCGCGCCGTGGCGGCGCCGATGAAGCGCCCGCTCGCCACGAGCACCGGCTCGCTCACCGTCTCGCCGCTGCTGCTCCTCGACCTGCAGACCGACGGCGGCATCGTCGGGCGCTCCTACCTCTTTGGCATCGGGCAGCACAATCTCAAGCCGATCGCCGCGCTGGTGGAAGCCATGGCGCAGATGCTGAAGGGCGACGCGCTGTCGCCTTTCGACATCGAGGCGAAGCTGCGCAAGCGCTACACGCTGCTCGGCGTGCACAACATCGTGCTGTTCGCCATGTCGGGGATCGACATGGCAGCCTGGGACGCCATCGGCCAGGCGATGAAGCAGCCGCTCGCGCGCCTGCTGGGCGGAACGCCGCGGCCGGTGCTCGCCTACAACTCCAAGGGCCTGGGCATCCAGCCCCTGAAGCCGTTGGTGAAGGAGGCCGTGGAACTCGTCGAGGAAGGCTTCGCCGCGGTAAAGCTGCGTCTCGGCCGCCCGGAAGCGAAGGCAGACCTCGAAGCGTTGCGCGCTGTGAAGAAGGCGATCGGCCCGAAGGTCACCCTGATGGTGGATTTCAACCAGGGGCTGACCGTGGCGCAGGCGCTGGAGCGCGGCCGCCTGATCGACGAGGAGGGCGGCGTGCACTGGATCGAGGAACCGGTGCGCGCGGATGATTTTGCCGGCAATGCGCGCATCGCGCGCGAGATCGCCACGCCGATCCAGATCGGGGAAAACTTCATGGGCCCGGAGCAGATGGCGCAGGCGCTCGCGGCGCAAGCCTGCGACTACGCGATGCCGGATGCGCAAAGGATCGGCGGCGTCACGGGCTGGATGCGCGCCGCGGCGCTGGCGCAGGCCGCCGGCATGGAGATGTCGAGCCACCTCTTCCCCGAGGTGAGCTGCCACCTGCTCGCGGTGACGCCGACCTGCCATTGGCTCGAATACGTGGACTGGGCCGACCCGATCCTCGAGGAACCGGTGCAGCTCAAGGACGGCCACGTGCTGGTGCCCGACCGGCCGGGCATCGGCATGCGCTGGGACGAGAAAGCGGTCACGCGCCACTCGCTGTGATGTTCACGCGTCACTACCCGCACTGGCCGCCGGGCGTGCCGAAGTCGCTGCCGGTGCCCGATACGAGCCTGTACTACAACCTCGAGGTGAGCGCGCGCCGCTACCCGGACAAGGCCGCCATTTCCTACTACGGCACGAGCCTCGCCTACGCCGAGCTGCACCGGTCCGCCGAGGCGCTGGCCGGGTACTTGCAGCGCGCCTGCGGCGTGGGCAAGGGCGACCGCGTGCTGCTCTACACGCAGAACAGCCCGCAATTCATCATCGGGTACTACGCCATCCTGCGCGCGCCGACGCGGTGGTGGTGCCGGTCAACCCGATGAACAAGCGCGACGAGCTCGCGCACTACATCGAGGACTCCGACGCGCGCACGGCGATCTGCACGCAGGAGGTGTTCCCGGAGCTCGAGCCGCACCTGGGCAAGGGGCTCGCGCATTTCGTGCTCGGCGCCTACTCGGATTACCTGCGCGAAGCCACCGACCTCAACGTGCCGGATTTCGTGCGCGCGCCGCGCATTTCCGCAGCGAATTGGACCCAGGCACTTGCCGCCGGCCATGTGCCGGGTGCGCACACGGCACGGCGCGAGGACCTCGCGGTGCTGCCCTACACCTCGGGCACCACGGGCCGGCCCAAGGGCACGATGCTCTCGCACGGCAACCTGCTCTTCACCAGCACCGGCGGCTGCGCCTGGATCCAGTCTTCGAGCGAAATGGTGGCGCTCGGCGTGCTGCCGCTGTTCCACGTCACCGGCATGCAGGGCAACATGAACATCCCGATCCAGCTCGGCGGCACCACGGTGCTGATGACGCGCTGGGACCGCGACATGGCCGGCGAACTGATCCAGCGCTGCCGCGTGACGGGCATCACGGGCATCACCACCATGATCGTGGACTTGCTTGCCAACCCGAACCTCGGCAAGTACGACCTGTCGTCGCTCGCCCGCATCGGCGGCGGCGGCGCCTCGATGCCCGAGGCGGTGGCGGCGAAGCTGCAGGGGCGCATCGGCCTGCCGTTCCTCGAAGGCTACGGCCTCACCGAGACTACCGCGCCCTCGCACGCCAACCCGCCGCAGCGGCCCAAGCGCCAGTGCGCGGGAATCCCGTACTTCGACACCGATTCTCGCGTCGTCGACCCGGCCACCTTCAAGGAGCTCGGTCCCAATGAGGTCGGCGAGATCATCACCCACGGCCCGCAGGTGTTCCAGGGCTACTGGAAGCAGCCCAGGGCCACTGCCGACGCGTTCATCGAGCACGACGGCAAGAAATTCTTCCGCACCGGGGACCTCGGCTACTACGACGAGGAGGGCTACTTCTTCATTACCGATCGCCTGAAGCGCATGATCAACGCCTCGGGCTTCAAGGTGTGGCCGGCGGAAGTGGAAGCCATGCTCTACGCGCACCCCGATATCCAGGAGGCCTGCGTCATCGGCACCCGGGATGCGCACCGGGGCGAGACCGTGAAGGCGGTGGTGGTGCTGAAGGCGGCCGCGCGCGGCAAGGTGCGCGAAGAGGACGTGGTTGCCTGGGCGAAGGAGCACATGGCCGCGTTCAAATATCCGCGCGTGGTCCAATTCGTCGAGCAACTGCCCAAGACCGCCACGGGCAAGGTGTTCTGGCGGAAACTCCAGGAAGAGGAGAACAAGCGATGCGGCGTAGCCTGATTTTGCTGTCGTTCCTGGCGTTGCCCGCGTGGGCCCAGGTGAGCGTCGAGAAGCCCTGGACCCGCGCCACGCCGCCCGGGGCGAAGGTGGGCGCGGGATTCATGCAGCTGCGCAACAAGGGTGCGGCCGATCGCGTAGTCGGCGCGTCCTCGCCGGTGGCGGGGCGCGTGGAGATGCACGTCACGATTCGCGACGGCGATGTGATGCGGATGCGCGAGGTGAAGGCCTTCGATGTGCCGGCGGGCGGGACGTTCGAACTCAAGCCCGGCGGCGCGCATCTGATGCTGATGGACTTGAAGCGCCCCCTGAAGCAAGGCGAGAAACTGCCGCTGACGCTGAAGCTGGAAAAGGGCGGCGAGCTGAAGCTGGAGCTCACGGTCGAGGAACTGGGCGCGCGCAAGCCCGCCGCGCACCAAGGGCACTAGTCGGCGGTTCCCAGTCCGGCAGAGCGCAGGCCGGCGATATCCGC
>JANMUO010000257.1:0-15413 GCA_031391655.1 Betaproteobacteria bacterium | reverse complement strand
GCGAAGCAATACATCTACGCCGGCGACTGCATGCAGGTGCAGGTGTCGCAGCGCATCACGCGCGAGTTCCGCACGCCGCCGGTCACGCTGTACCGCGCGCTGCGCTCGCTCAACCCCTCGCCCTACATGTTCTATTTCGATTTCGGCGACCACCACGTGGTCGGCGCCTCGCCCGAGATCATGGTGCGCGTCGCAGGCGACAGAATCACCCTGCGGCCGATCGCGGGCACCCGGCCGCGCGGCGCGACGCCGCAGGACGATGCGCGCATCGCCGAAGAGCTGCTGGCCGACCCGAAGGAGCGCGCCGAACACGTGATGCTGATCGACCTGGGGCGCAACGACGTTGGCCGCGTCGCCGCCACGGGCAGCGTGCAGGTGACCGAGAAGATGGTGGTCGAACGGTATTCCCACGTCATGCACATCGTCTCCAACGTGGAAGGGCGCTGCGCCCCCGGCGTGGATGCGCTGGACGTGTTCAAGGCGAGCTTCCCGGCGGGCACCGTGACTGGCGCGCCCAAGGTGCGGGCGATGCAGATCATCGACGAGCTCGAACCGGTGAAGCGCGGCGTGTACAGCGGGGCGGTGGGCTACCTCGGTTTCAACGGCGACATGGACGTGGCCATCGCCATCCGCACCGCGGTGGTGAAGGACGGCAAGCTGCACGTGCAGGCGGCCGCCGGCGTGGTCGCGGATTCGGACCCGCAGTCCGAGTACAACGAAACGCAGCACAAGATGCGCGCTATCCTCAGGGCGGCGGAGCTGGCAGCCGGGGAGGCGCCATGATCCTCATGCTCGACAACTACGATTCCTTCACCTACAACCTGGTGCAGTATCTGGGGGAGCTGGGCGCGGCGGTGAAGGTGATCCGCAACGACGAACTGTCGCTGGAGGCGGTCGAGGCGCTGCGGCCGGAACGCGTGGTCATCTCGCCCGGTCCGTGCACGCCGAACGAGGCGGGCATTTCGCTGGCCCTCATCGCGCGCCTGGCGGGCAGGGTGCCGATCCTCGGCGTATGCCTCGGCCACCAGGCGATCGGCCAGGCCTTCGGCGGCAGGGTGGTACGCGCGCAACAGGTGATGCACGGCAAGGTGTCGCGGATCCGGCACGACGGGCGCGGGGTGTTTGCCGGCGTCCCCGAGGATTTCGTCGCCACGCGCTACCACTCGCTGGCGGTGGAGCGCGCGAGCCTGCCGGCGGCGCTCGCCGTCACCGCCGAGTCGGAGGATGGCGAGATCATGGGCCTGCGGCACCGCGAGCTGGCGGTGGAAGGCGTGCAGTTCCATCCGGAGGCGCTGCTCACCGAGCATGGCCACAAGATGCTGGACAATTTCCTCAAGGGGAGGACGCAATGAAACAGATCACGATCGCCGAGGCGATCCAGCGCACGGTGGAGCACCGCGAGGTGTTCCACGACGAAATGCTGCACATCATGCGCCAGATCATGCGCGGCGAACTCTCGCCGGCGCAGATCGGCGGCTTCGTCGTCGGCCTGCGCGTGAAGAAGGAGACCATCGGCGAGATCGCGGCGGCCGCGCAGGTGATGCGTGAGTTCGCCACGCCGGTCAGGGTGGCGGATGCCAGCCGGCTGGTGGACACCTGCGGCACCGGGGGCGACGCGGCGCACACCTTCAACGTCTCGACGGCTTCGGCGTTTGTCGCCGCCGCGGCCGGGGCGCGCGTCGCCAAGCACATGGGGCGCTCGGTGTCCTCGTCCTCGGGCAGCGCGGAAGTGCTCGAAGCGCTGGGCGCCAACATCGCCATGACCCCGGAGCAGACCGGCGAGGCCATCGAAAAGCTCGGCATCGGCTTCATGTTCGCGCCGGCACACCATGCGGCGATGAAATACGCCGCGCCGGTGAGGAAAGACCTCGGCGTGCGCACGCTCTTCAATATCCTGGGACCTCTCACCAACCCGGCGGGCGCACCAAACCAGGTGATGGGCGTGTTCCACCCCGACCTGGTCGGCATCCAGGTGCGCGTGCTGCAGCGCCTGGGTTCCAAGCACGTGATGACGGTGTTCGGGCTGGAAGGCCTGGACGAGATCTCGATTTCCGGCGAGACCATGGTGGGCGAGCTGCGCAACGGCGAGATCCAGGAATACACCGTCCACCCGCAGCAGTTCGGCATCGAGCTCTATGACCGGCGCGCCATCCAGGTGAACACCGTGGAGGAGTCCAGGCAGATGATCCAGGCGGTGCTGGAGAACCAGCCCGGCCCTGCGCTCAACATCGTGCTGCTGAACGCAGGGGCGGCGATCTATGTCGCGGGGGCCGCCGACTCCCTGCAGGCGGGGATCGACCGCGCGCGCCGCGTAGTCGCCAAGGGAGAGGCGAAGCAGAAGCTGGACGAATTTGTGGCGTTCACGCAACACTTCAAGCCGAAGGACTAGGCATGTCGGACATCCTGCGGCGCATCCTGGCGACCAAGCGCGCCGAGATCGAGGCGGCCCGGACGAGCGTGCCGCTGGAGGTGATCGAGCGCCGCGCTCGCTCGGAACCAGCGCCGCGGGATTTCGCGGGCGCGCTGCGCGCGAAGCTCGCTGCCGGCCAGCCGGCGGTGATCGCCGAGATCAAGCGCGCGAGTCCGTCCAAGGGCCTGTTGCGCGAGCACTTCGATCCGGCGGCGATCGCTAGCAGTTACGCCGCGGCCGGAGCGGCGTGCCTCTCGGTGCTGACGGATCGCGAGTACTTCCAGGGTGCCCCCGAGCACCTCGCCCAGGCGCGTGCGGCCTGCGCCTTGCCGGTGCTGCGCAAGGACTTCATGGTCGAGCCTTACCAGGTGTACGAAGCGCGGGCAATGGGCGCCGATTGCATCCTGCTCATTGCGGCCGCGCTCGCCCCCGGCGACCTGCGCGGGCTGGAGCAACTCGCGCACGGCCTGGGCATGGCGGTGCTGGTCGAAGTGCACGACGCAGGTGAACTGGACGCCGCGCTGCAGCTCAAGACGTCGCTGCTAGGCATCAACAACCGCGACCTGCGCACTTTCGAGACGCGTCTGGAAACCACGTTGGATCTTCTCGGGCGAGTTCCAAAACATAAGTTAGTGGTCACTGAAAGCGGGATTCTGGCGCCTGCGGACGTGCAGCGCATGCGGCTGGCTGGCGTCGGTGCTTTCCTCGTCGGAGAGGCTTTCATGCGGGCGACGGACCCGGGAAAAGCGCTAAAGGCGCTCTTTTATTAGATAAAATAGTTTATTTTCAATTAGTTAGTATTGTGTTGCGATTTCGCAACGATTGCAGTGCACAAGTGAGCATAAGTTCCACCTTCCGGTGCTGTTGCGATACGCGCTTTGGCAGAATCTCATCCAACTTCTCAGGTTAGAGAGGTTGGTCGGGCATTCCTAGGATGCCCGGTGTTCAATCAACGGGAGACATTTGCATGAACAAGAAACTACTTGCGGTCGCGGTAGCAACCGTTCTCGCTGCCCCCGCCACCGCGCTTGCGCAGGTGACGATCAGCGGGGTCTTCAAGGTCGGCATCGACCAATTTAAGCTGAACAATTCTGCTCGCGCAGGCAACAAGAACGAAATGCGCATCACGGACAACTCCTCCAGGGTCATCTTCACTGTCACCGAAGATCTGGGCGGCGGCCTGGCCGCGATCGGCCAGTGGGATGTGCGCGCTCCGATGGATTCGGCAGCCTCGATGAGCAACAGCGGCAATACCTGGGTCGGCCTGCGCAGCAACAGCTGGGGCTCAATGACCCTGGGTCGCCATGACCTGCACTACGGCAAGCAGCCGGACGACATCGCTTCCAAGGCGGGCGCGTTGATGGCCGCCGCGGTTTCGTTGATGGACTATGCGGGTGGCGGCGGTACCGCGATCGCGGTCACCAGCCGTACCGCGAACGTCGTGCGCTGGGATTCGCCCAGCTGGGGCGGGTTCACCATGACGGCCGCTTACTCGACGAGTGTTGGGGCGACCGAAGGGGACCTCGGTGGGACGGTCAAGGGCAATGCCTACAACTTTAACCCGGCGTTCACGGCGTCCAACTGGCAGCTCGGCGCAAGCCTCTGGAATTCGAAGGGCGAGGGGGTCGGCGGTGAGCAGGACGGCATGGTGGTCTACGGCTTCATGCGTTTTGGCGGCTTTAAGGTCGGCGCGGCGCTCAACAGCTCGACGATCACCAGCGCGGCCGGCGCGGATACCAGCGACCGCACCGCGTGGACGATCCCGATCAGCTATACGACCGGCGCGCACAACTTCTACGCCCACTACACCAAGGCGGATGACGACGACATCATGGCGGGCGCCACCGACGCGAAGATGTTTGCCGTGGCTTACGTGTACGACCTGTCGAAGCGCACCTCGGTGGGCGTGACCTACGCCAAGCTGGACAACAGCGCTCAAGCCAACTACAGCTTCTTCACCAACACCGGCTCCCTGGGCAGCACGGGGTCCGCGCAGTTGGCTGGCGAAGATGCGACGCTGATCGCCTTCACCGTCCGCCACGCGTTCTAAGACGCGTTTCGCGGTTAGCAGCATCGAACGGGCGCCTCAGGGCGCCCGTTTTTTTTGCCTATACTTGCCGCCATGCATCCCCTCGACCGACTGATCGCCGGCTTCGACGCCGCGCTGCGCGCGGTAGCCGGCGTGCACACAGCACGGCGCGCCTCGCCGTCCGGGGAAATACCCGACGCCGAACTCAGTCCCGGGCAGCGCGAGCAGGCCGCCGCGCTGATGCGGGTGAACCACGTGGGTGAAGTCTGCGCCCAGGCCCTCTACCAGGGGCAGGCGCTGACCGCGCGCAATGCGTCGGTCAGGGCCTCGCTCGAGCGCGCGGCAGGCGAGGAAGAGGACCACCTTGCCTGGAGTGCGGAACGCATCGAGGAACTGGGCGGACGGCTCAGCCTGCTCAATCCGCTCTGGTATGCCGGCGCGTTCGGACTTGGCATAGCGGCTGGCGCGCTGGGTGACCGTTGGAACCTGGCGTTTCTCGCCGAGACCGAGCGCCAGGTCGAGGCGCACCTTGCCGGGCATCTCGACCGGCTGGCACCCGAGGACGCGCGCACGCGCGCCGTCGTAGCGACAATGCGCGCCGACGAAGCAAGGCATCGCCAGACCGCGGTCAGCCTCGGCGCTGCTGACCTGCCGCAACCGGTGAAATCCGCCATGCGCGCCATGTCGAAGGTGATGACCACCGTCGCCTACCGCCTCTAGGCGTCGACGATCTCGAGTTCGCGCGTAATCTGCGCGGTCTTTTCCAGGATGGCGGTGGCGGAGCAGTACTTTTCGTGGGAGAGGCGCACCGCCTGTTCGACCACGTTGCGCTTGAGGTTCGTGCCGCGCACGGTGAAGCGGTAGTGGATGCGCGTGAACACTTTCGGGTCCGTTTCCGCGCGCTCTGCTTCCAGGTGCACATCGCATCCGGTGACGGCCTGGCCGCTCTTCTTCAGGATCACCACCACGTCATAGGCGGTGCAGCCGCCGGCGCCGGCCAGCACCGTTTCCATCGGCCGCGGCGCCAGGTTGCGGCCGCCGCCGTCGGGCGCCCCGTCCATCGCGATGAGGTGGTTGCTGCCGGTTTCGGCGATGAACGACATGCCCGTGCCGGACCAGCGGATCGTACATTCCATTCAAAATCTCCTGAAAATCATGAAGTTGTGAATACCGAGAGAAATATTGCAATGCAGCAAATGATGCTGCATAATCCTTCCCAGTGTAGCGCCTTGCTGGTGGCGCCCTGCAGTTTGTCTCCTCCACCCTCCTCCTTTGGTGGATTCAGCGCAACTCTCCGGAGTTGCGCTTTTTTTTAACTGCAACAAGGGTTTGACCTTGACCCCGGGGTCCCATAGAATCCGCAGCTTTTCTCGACTCGCTGGCACATGAAAACGTTTACGGCTAAACCACACGAAGTCGTGCATGGCTGGTACCTGGTGAATGCCGATGGCAAGGTGCTCGGCAGGCTCGCCTCGCAGATCGCCGCGCGCCTGCGCGGCAAGCACAAGCCCGAATACACCCCGCACGTGGACACCGGTGACTTCATCGTGGTCGTGAACGCCTCCAAGATCCGGGTCACCGGGCGCAAGGCGCTGGACAAGAAGTACTACCGCCACACCGGCTATCCGGGTGGCATCCGCGAAACCAATTTCGCCAAGATGCAGGCGCGCCATCCGGAGCGCGCGCTGGAAAAAGCCGTCAAGGGCATGCTGCCGAAAGGCCCGCTCGGCTACGCGATGCTGAAGAAACTGAAGGTCTATCCCGCGGGCACGCATCCGCACACGGCGCAACAGCCCAAGGCACTCGAGGTCTAATCACATGGTCGGCGACTACTACTACGGCACGGGGCGGCGCAAGAGCGCGGTGGCCCGCGTGTTCCTCAAGCCCGGCAAGGGCCAGTTCGTTGTCAACGGCAAGCCGGTGGACGAGTTCTTCTCGCGCCAGACCGGGCGAATGATCGTGCGCCAGGCGCTCGAGGCAACCAAGCACGCGGCGAGCTTCGACATCATGGTCAACGTCTACGGCGGCGGCGAGAACGGCCAGGCCGGGGCGGTGCGGCACGGCATCGCGCGCGCGCTGATTGAATTCGACGCCGGCTTGAAGCCGACGCTCAGCGCCGCCGGCATGGTGACGCGCGACGCGCGCGAAGTCGAGCGCAAGAAGGTCGGCCTGCACAAGGCACGCCGCCGCAAGCAGTTCTCCAAGCGCTGAACACCCGGCCCTCTGCCGGACGCGCACCAGGCCGCCCGCGGGCGGCCTTTTTGTTTTTTGCGCACAGCGGATGCATCATCGCGCCGTGCACCTGACCGCCAAGCTCCTCAAGCTGCGCCAGCGCTTCGGCATTGCCGCGCCGCGCGTGGCGGTGCGCTCCGAGGTGGCGTGGTACCTGCGCTGGGTGGGCCTGATCCTGGTGCTCGCCTGTTCGGCGGCGCTGGCGGCGTGGATGTACGACGCAGGGCGCCGCTTCGCAGGCTTCGACCGCAGCGAGGTGGAGACGGCGCTCGCGGAGGCGCGCCGCGACCTGGAAGTCACGCGGGCCGAGCTCGCAGGCGTGCGCGCAGTGGCCAACGCGGCGGACTCGCGGCTCTCCATCGAGCGCACGGCGCAGCAGAAATTCGCGCAGCAGATCCGCGGGCTGGAGCAGGAAACCGCGCGCCTGCGCGAGGAGCTGGCGATCTTCGAGAGCATGCTGTCGGCCGAATCGCGCGCCGCCAACCCGCTGTCGATCAACCGCTTCAAGGTGGTGCCGGACGTGCTCCCGGGGGAGTACCGCTATCGCCTGCTGCTGCTGCTCGCGCCAGGCAATCGCCGCGACCGCGATTTCCAGGGGCGTCTCGAGCTGGTGGTCAGCCTGACGGAGGGGGGCAAAAATGCTATGATGACCTTCCCTGAAACTGGAGACCCCAGCGCGACTGCTTTTCGTTTGACTTTCAGGCACTTCCACCGGGTCGAGGGGATTTTCCGGGTGGATCCGAAGGCCAAAGTCGAGAGCGTCCAGGTGCGGGTCTACGAGTCGGGATCGGACCAAGTAAGGGCGGCGCACAGCGCGGCGCCCGGTTGAAGCAGAGCAGGAGGGTCGGGCCATGTTCAACAAGACCGTGAAGCCGCAGAGCCGCATCGACAGCCTGATCGGCGCCACCACGCGCATCGAGGGCAACGTGTTCTTCAGCGGCGGCCTGCGCGTGGACGGCGGGGTGCGCGGCAATGTCGCGGCGTTGCCCGACCAGCCGGGCACGCTGGTGGTGTCCGAGCACGCGCGCATCGACGGCGAGGTTTCGGCGTCGCACATCGTGGTCAACGGCACCATCCACGGGCCGGTGCACGCGGCCGAAACGCTCGAACTCCAGGCCGGTTCGCGGGTCAAAGGTGACGTACACTACAAGAGCCTGGAGATCCAGCAGGGCGCGGTGGTGGAAGGGCGCCTCGTGCACCACGGCGGCGTCGAGTTGAAGAACGTCGAGCTCAAGCTCGCGTCGATCACCGACAAGCCGCGCTAAATCAGTACGCGGGTACAACGGAGCATCGCATGAACGCAGTCACCGAAGCAGTCACTGAAATGCCGGCGCCGCTGGTCTTTTCCGACAGCGCCGCCTCCAAGGTCAAGCAACTCATCGAGGAAGAGGGCAACGCGGCGCTCAAGCTGCGGGTGTTCGTTTCCGGCGGCGGCTGCTCCGGTTTCCAGTACGGCTTCACCTTCGACGAAGTGCAGAACGAAGATGACACCGCGATGCAAAAGGACGGCGTGACGTTGCTGATCGATCCGATGAGCTACCAGTACCTGGCGGGCGCCGAGATCGACTACCAGGAAGGCCTCGAAGGCGCGCAGTTCGTGATCAAGAACCCGAACGCCACCTCCACCTGCGGTTGCGGCTCTTCCTTCTCGGCCTGATCCGACAACACCGCGTGACCAACTGGGGGGACTTCGGTCCCCCTGGTCGTTTCTAGGGCGGGTAAATCGCCCCCAGGACGCGCGCGCCGCGCGCCCCGGTGACTGCCGGAAGGCTGGCCGGCCTGCCTTCCAGCGCCTGCCGCGCCAGCCAGGCGAAGGCGACCGCCTCCACCAGCAGCGGGTCGATGCCGTGCCGCGCGCTCGATTCGACGGCGATGGGCGCAAGCAGCTTTTCCAGCCGCGCCATCAGCGCCCCGTTGTGCGCGCCGCCGCCGCACACGATCACGCGTCGCGCACCCGCGCAGTGGCGCTGCAATGCGTCGGCAACGCTGCGTGCCGTCAGCTCCAGCAGCGTCGACTGCACGACCTGCGGCGCGACGACGCGCGTCAGGCGCGCGCGCAGCCAGGGCTCGTTGAACAGGTCGCGCCCCGTGCTCTTGGGCGGGGTTTCGGCAAAGTAGGGCTCCTCGAGCAGGCGCTGCAACAGCGGGTCGTCGGCCTGCGCGCCGGAGGCCCAGGCCCCATCGCGATCCAGCGGCGTGCCAAGGTGCAATTCGGCCCAGCGGTCCATCAGGCAGTTGCCGGGTCCGCAATCGAAGCCGGTCACCGACGCGCCGGCAGGTAGCGAGGTAAGGTTGGCGATGCCCCCGAGGTTGAGCACCGCGCGGTCCTCGCTGCTGGAGCGGAACATAGCGGCGTGAAAAGCCGGGACCAGGGGCGCGCCCTGGCCACCCGCAGCGACATCGCGGCTGCGGAAATCCGCCACTACCCGGGCGCCGCTGAGTTCCGCGAGCAGTGCTCCGTTGCCGAGCTGGATGGTGTAGCCCACGCCGGGCCGGTGGCGCACGGTCTGCCCGTGGCAGCCGATGGCGCGCAGGCGGGAAACCGGCAGCGACGCCAGCGCCAGCGCTTCGGCCACCGCCGCTGCATAGAGGCGCGCCAATGCGTTGGCGCATAGCGCGGCGCGTTCGAGCTCGTTGCTGCCGCCGGCGGAATTCA
The DNA here is from genome assembly GCA_031391655.1 of Betaproteobacteria bacterium. Classification (GTDB taxonomy): domain Bacteria; phylum Pseudomonadota; class Gammaproteobacteria; order Burkholderiales; family SG8-39; genus JAABQT01. The sequence goes on along the minus strand of JANMUO010000257.1, from coordinate 6,086 downwards.
GCGCGAGCAGCTCGGCGCGCAGCGCGGGATCGAACGGGCGGTGCGCGGAGGCAAGGATGCGCGGCGCGGCGCCCGCAAAATCGACCAGGGCTGCATCGACCCCGTCGAGGCTGGTCCCCGACATGAGGCCGGCATAGAGCTCACCGCTCACTCCAGCAGGGCGATCGGATTGGCGGCGAGCAGCGCGAGTCGGCCGAGCAGGGGCTCGGCGTGGCGCCGGTAGGCAGCGAGTTCCGCCGCCGGCACCGGCTCACCTGCCGGCATGGCGATCGCATACGGGTTGCGCGACTGGCCGCCGACGCGGAACTCGTAGTGCAGGTGCGGGCCGGTGGCCCAGCCGGTCTGGCCGACGAAGCCCAACACGTCGCCCTGGGCGAGGCGCGCGCCGCGCTGCGCGCCCGGGGCGAAGCGCGAAAGGTGCGCGTAGACCGTCGAGTACAGGCCCCGATGGCGCACCACGACCATGTTGCCGTAGCCCGCCTTGGGGCCCGCGAATTCGATCACGCCGTCGCCGGCGGCGCGCACGCGCGTGCCGTTGGGCGCCGCGAAATCCACTCCACTGTGCGCTCGCCAGCTGCGCTGGAACGGGTGCCGGCGCATGCCGAAGCCGGAACTGATGCGCGTGTACTCGAGCGGCGAGCGCAGGAATGCCTTGCGCAGGTTGCCACCGTCCGGCGCGTAGTAGCCGCTGCCGCCCTGCGCACTCGTGTAGTGCAGGGCGCGCAATGTCCGCCCGCGAGTGGAGAACTCGGCCGCCAGCACGCGCCCCGCGTGCACCGGGCGCCCGTCGAGGTAGTACTGCTCGAACACCACTGCGAAGCGATCGCCCTGGCGCAGTTCCCGATCGAAGTCGATGTCGCCGGCGAAGATGTCGGCGATCTGCACGGCCACCGAGTCCGGCACGCCGGCCGCGTCGGCCGCAACGAACAGGGAGCTGCTGATGACCCCCGTGCGCATGAGCTGCTCGATGCGCAGGGGCGCCGCGCCCTCCATGACGCGAAACGCGTCGCCGGCGCGCTCCACCGTGGTCAGCGTGCCGCGGCCTGACAGGAAGCTCAGGCGCAGCAACTCGCCCTCCGCGCCTACCTGGGCGGCGAGCGTGTGCCCGGGCCGCAGCAGGCGCAGCGCCGGGGTGCGCGCGAGCTTTAGCGTCTCTGCGTCGGCAATGCCGAGGCGCCCGAGCGTGCCCGCCAGCGTGTCGCCGCGCTGGAAGCGCTCTTCGCGCAGGAATGCGGCGGGCGCTGGCAGCAGGGAATCGCCCGTGCGCAACTCAACCGGCTCGATCGTCGCGCCCAAGGGACCCGGCGCAGGAATCTCGGGCGCCATGGTCGCGAACGCCGCCACCGCGCTGGACAAGGCCAGTGCGGCAAGCGCCAGGGCGCGCGCCAAAGGCGTGTAACGCTGCATCATCGGCTAGAATCCATTGATATTCAGATGCCTGCATCAGTTTAGCAAAGAACCCCCGTGCCGCAAGCGCCAAAGCCGACGATCGCCGAAGCCCTCGAGCTGCTCAAGCGCGGCAGCGAGGAACTGATCGTCGAGGAAGAACTCGTGCGCAAGTTGAAGCGCGGCTCGCCGCTGCGCGTCAAGCTCGGGCTCGACCCGACCGCGCCGGACCTGCACCTCGGCCACACGGTGGTGATCAACAAGCTGCGCCATTTCCAGGAGCTGGGCCACCAGGTGCAGTTCCTCATCGGCGACTTCACCGGGATGATCGGCGACCCGACCGGCAAGAACCAGACGCGGCCGCCGCTGTCGCGCGAGCAGATCCTGGAGAACGCCAAGAGCTACCGCGCGCAGATGTCCAAAATCCTCGACGCCGGGAGAACGCAGGTGATGTTCAACTCGGAGTGGTCGGACAAGCTAGGCGCGGAGGGCATGATCCGACTCGCCTCGCGCTACACGCTGGCGCGCCTGCTGGAGCGCGACGATTTCGCCCAGCGCTACCGCCAGGGACGGCCGATCTCGGTGCACGAGCTGCTCTACCCGCTGATGCAGGGCTACGACTCGGTCGCCATGAAGGCGGACATCGAGCTCGGCGGCACGGACCAGAAGTTCAACCTCCTGGTCGGGCGGGAACTGCAGCGCGACTACGGCCAGGAGCCGCAATGCATCATGACCATGCCGCTGCTGGTGGGGCTGGACGGGGTGGAGAAGATGTCCAAGTCGCTCGGCAACTACATCGGCATCGCCGAGCCCGCGGCAGAGATCTTCGGCAAGCTGATGCGCATCTCCGACGAGCTGATGTGGCGCTACCTGGAGCTGCTGTCGTTCGAGCCGATGCAGAAGATCCGGGCAAAGAAGCATGCCGTCGACGGCGGCGCGAACCCGCGCGACGTGAAGTTCGCGTTCGCGCAGGAGATCGTCGAGCGCTTCCATGGCAAGGCCGCGGCGCAGGCCGCCGCAGACGAGTTCAATGCGCGGTTCCGGGATCGCGCGCTGCCGACGGAGATTCCGGAGCAAAGCCTGAAGGCGCCGCCCGGCGGCCTGGCCTCCACGCAGGCCTTGAAGCAGGCGGGACTGGTCAGCAGTTCATCGGAGGCGGACCGACTCATCGCGCAAGGCGGCGTGAAGGTCAATGGCGAGCGCCTCGCCGATCGGAAGATGGTGTTTGCGGCGGGGGAGACCTACCTCGTGCAGGTCGGCAAGCTGAAGATCGCCCGGATCAAGATCACATGAGCAGCCCGCAGTACGAGGTCTACGCAATCAAGTATGCGCACCACGCGCGCAGCGCGAAGGAGAACTTCCTCGGCGGTGACCCGCACGACGGGCCGATGCCGATGGACTATTTCGTCTGGCTGATCCGCGGGCAGGGGCGCGAGATCGTCGTCGACACGGGATTCAACGTGCCCATCGCGACCAAGCGCGGCCGCCGCGTCACGCTGCCGGTGGAGAAGGGCCTGGCGCTGATGGGCGTGGACGTCGCCGGCGTGAAGGACGTGGCCATCACGCACCTGCACTACGACCACGTGGGCAATTTCGACCTGTTTCCGGCTGCCGCCTTTCACCTGCAGGACCTGGAGATGCAGTACGCCACGGGGCGCTGTATGGCGGTCGAGGCGATGCGCCACGCCTACGAACTCGAGGACGTGGTCGGCATGGTGCGGCGCGTGTACGCGGGGCGCGTGCGCTTTCACGACGGCGACGGCGAGATCGCGCCGGGCGTCACGCTGCACCACGTCGGTGGCCACACCATGGGACTGCAGATCGTGCGCGTGGCGACGCGGCGCGGCTGGGTGGTGCTCGCTTCGGACGCCAGCCACTACTACGCCAACATGGAACAGGCCAGGCCGTTTCCCATCGTCTACAACGTGGGCGACATGGTCGAGGGCTGGCGCAAGGCCCACGCGCTGGCCGATTCGGCGGCGCACGTCATCCCGGGGCACGACCCGCTGGTGCTGGCCCGCTATCCCGCGCCGGCGAAAGGCCTGGAGGGAATCGTTGCCAGGTTGGATTGACACCCCGAATTCGGGCTCCTAACATCGCCGTTTCCCGCAGCACAACCGCATGATGAGGAGGGACATCCAATGCGAACCACATTCCGCAAGGCGCTTGCACTGAGCGCCATCGCTGCCGCGCTGGCCGTTGCAGGGCCGGCGCACGCGCAGGTCAAGACGTTGAAGATGCAATCCACCTGGCCCGCCAGCCTTACGCTGCAGGACAACTTCCGCATGTTCGCCGACCGCATGGACAAGCTCACCAGCGGCCAGGTCAAGATCGAGGCGATGGCTGCCGGCCAGGTCGTGCCGGCCTTCGAGATCCTCGATGCCACGCACAAGAAGGTGATCGACGGCGGGCACGGCGTCGCCTACTACTGGGTCGGCAAGCACAAGGCGGCGACGCTGTTTTCCGCGACGCCGGCCGGCCCCTTCGGCATGGACCATTCCGACTTCCTTGGGTGGATGTACGAAGGCGGCGGCATGGACCTGTACTGGGAGTTCTATCGCGACATCCTGAAGCTGAATGTGGTGGCCTGGCCGGTCGGCGGTTCCAGCCCGCAAGCCTTCGGCTGGTTCAAGCGCCCGATCAAGAACCTCGCCGACTTCAAGGGCATGAAGTGCCGCCAGACCGGCATCGTGGCCGAGATTTTCCAGAAAATGGGCATGACCACCGTCAACATGCCGGGCGGCGAGATCGTGCCCTCGGCGCAGCGCGGGGTGATCGACTGCGCCGAGTGGGTGGGCGGCGTGGAGGACCTGAAGCTCGGCTTGCCGCAAGTGTGGAAATACCACTACACGCCCGGCATGCACGAAAGCAATTCGATGCTCGAAGTGCTTCTGAACCGCGACGTCTGGAGCGGCTTCACGCCGCAGCAGCAGGAGGCGGTGCGCTCCGCCACCCTCGAGACGTTCATGCGCTGGGGCGTGCGCTGGCAGAAGCAGAACGCCGACGCGATCGACGAGATGCGCACCAAGCACGGCACGCAGATCCTGCGCACGCCGCCCGAGATCCTCGTCGAGTTCCTGAAGACCTGGGACAAGATGGCGGCCGAGGAATCCGCGAAGGACCCGTTCTTCAAGAAGGTCCTCGACTCGCAGCGGGACTACGCGTCCAAGGTGGTGCCGGCCAAGCGCTTCATGTATCCGCCGTATTCCTTTGCGGCCAACCACTACTTCCCCGAGGCCAAGCCGGCGGCGAAGGGCAAGAAGTAGCGCGCCTCGAACAGGTGCATTGCGCGAGAGGGGGTGGCTGCGGCCGCCCCCTGCTTATCCGGTTGACCATTGCGCAGTCGAGCGTGTAGTCTTGGTTTCGCCTTGCGAAATCAACTTGGAGGAGGGGAAGTCATGAGGCAATTCGTTCGTTCGGCTGTGGCCGTCGCGGCCCTGTCGGCATTCACTGCGGGCGCTCAGGCGCAGACCACGCTGAAGATGCAGGCCACCTGGCCGGCCAGCCTGACGCTGTATGAGAACTTCACCTATTTCGCCGACCGCATCCAGAAGGTGTCGGCCGGGCAGCTGAAGATCGACGCCATGCCCGCGGGCCAGGTCGTCCCGGCCTTCGAGGTGCTCGACGCCACGCACAAGAAGGTCCTCGACGGCGCGCACGCCTGGTCGGGCTACTGGGTAGGCAAGAACAAGACCGCGATCCTGTGCACCGGCGGTCCCGGCGGCACGTTCGGCATGGACATGATCGATGCGCTCGGCTGGATGCACCACGGCGGCGGCATCGACCTGTGCAACGAGTTCTTCCAGAAGGAACTCAAGCTCAACGTGCACTGGATCCCGATCCTGCCCTCGGGCCCGCAGGCCTTCGGCTGGTTCAAGCGGCCGATCAAGAACCTCGCGGACTTCAAGGGCATGAAATGCCGGCAGACGGGCATGGCGGCCGAAGTCTGGCAGCGCATGGGCATGACCACCGTGAACATGCCCGGCGGCGAGATCATCCCGTCGGCGCAGCGCGGCGTGATCGATTGCGCCGAGTGGGTGGGCGGCGTCGAGGACATGCGCCTGGGTTTCCAGAACGTCTGGAAGTACCACTACACGCCCGGCATGCACGAGAACGTCACCATCGGCGAAGTGCTGATGAACATGGACGTGTGGAACTCGCTGAAGCCCGAGCACCGCGAGCTGATGAAGACGGTGGCGAGCGAGACCTTCGTCATCTGGTGGGCGAAATGGCAGAAGCAGAACTCCGACGCGCTGAAGGAACTGCAGGAAAAGCACGGCGTGCGCATCCTGCGCACCCCGCCGGACATCCTGCTGGAGTTCCTGAAGACCTGGGATACGATCGCCGCCGAAGAGGGCGCGAAGAACCCGTTCTTCAAGAAGGTGCATGACTCGCAGCGGGCCTACGCCGCAGTCGTGGTGCCGGCGAAGCGCTTCTACTTCCCGCCCTACTCGTTCGCGGCCAACTACTACTGGCCGGAAGCGGGCGCGAAGCCGGCGGCGAAGAAGAAGTAAGGCGATAGCACTGGATACGGGGGCGGACCACCGCCCCCGTTTTTCGTTTGGGGGGCCGCGTCCCTGACGCTGGGCTGACAGGACAAGGGCGAAGGAATGGCTGAAGCAGTCGCGAATCACATCCGCCTGGTGCGGGTCATCGACAAGTTCACCGACACCACCGGGACCTGGGTGGCCTGGCTGAAC
>JANMUO010000230.1:0-3172 GCA_031391655.1 Betaproteobacteria bacterium | reverse complement strand
AGGCTCTTGATCTCGTAGCGCAGCACCTTGATGCCCCAGTTGCGCCCCGCCTCGTCCAGCGAATGCACGATCTGCTTGTTGATCTCCTCGCGCGACTCGAAGGTCTTGTCCAGCTCCATCTTGCCGATCTCGCTGCGCAGCGTGGTCTGCGCGAGCTGCGATATCGCGGCGATGTAGTTCGACGAGCCGTAGGAGGCCAGGCGCGGGTCGGTGACCTGGAAATACAGGATGCCGTCCACCCCGAGCTGCGTGTTGTCCTTGGTGATGCAGACCTGCTCAGGCACGTCGAGCGGCACTTCCTTCAGCGAATGCCGGTAGGCGATGCGGTCGAACACCGGCACGATGAAGTTCAGGCCCGGCTCGAGCGTGGAGAAGTAGCGGCCGAAGCGCTCGACCACGAAGGCGCTCTGCTGCGGTACCACGCGCACGCCTTCCAGCACGAAGGCCACCGCGGCCGCGATGAGGAACACCCACACCGCGTAGGTTGGCGTCTTGGTCAACGCGAAAGTGGCGCCGGCAAGCACGACGGCGACGATCAGCTTAACGAACATGGAAACCCTCCTCCTGCTGGCAGCGCCTCAGGCGGGACGCCTGGCGCTCACTTTGAGCGTGTTGCCTTCGGCGGCGAGCACGTAGACCAGCGCGCCGGGCTGCAGCCCCGCCCCGCCATCGAGGCGCGCGTCCCAGCTCGCGCCGCGGTAGCGCACGCGCGCCAGGCCTGCGGCCTGATCCACCCAGCTCTCGAAATTCGCCGGCTGGCCGGCATCGATCGAGGTCATCTGCTGGGCCGCATTGCGTGCACGGTAAGCGTGCACCAGGTAGGCGCCGACCAGCGCGACGACCGCCGCAGCGATCGACTGCACCGCAAAGCCGCCGCCGAACCAGGCAGCCGTACCGGCGGCGAATGCGGCTACCCCCAGTACCAGCAGATAAAAGGTCCCGCTGAGCAGTTCCACGATCACCAGCGCCAAACCGAGCAGCAGCCAGAGGAGGTAGGCGTCCATGCCGGGTATTTTGCACGCGAAACGCCCCGGCGCAACCGCCGCCGGGGGGTAGAATTTTCGGCATGCACGATTCCACCCTGCGCGCGGTGTCCGAGGAGTTGATTGAACTGGCCGCGAGCGGGCATACGGCGCCGCCCTTCACGGCACGCCACCCCAAGCTGGATGCCGACATGGGCTACCGCGCCATGCTGCGGCTGCACCAGCACCGCCTGGCGATCGGCTGGCATCCGGTGGGTCGCAAGATCGGTTTTACCAATCGCAACATCTGGGCGCGCTACGGCGTGGCTCGGCCGATCTGGGGGTTCGTCTACGACCACACCCTGATCCGCGCGAAGGACAACCGCGCCCAGGTCGAGCTGGAGGGGCTGGCGCAGCCGCGCATCGAGCCGGAGATCTGCTTCGGGCTCAAGGCGCCCCCGCCGCGCTCTCACGACCCGCATGCCATCCTCGCCGCGGTGGAGTGGGTGGCGCACGCCGTCGAGATCGTGCAGTGCTTCCACCCGGAATGGAAGGTGACCCTGCCCGACGCCACGGCCGCAAACGGCCTGCACGGTCGATTGGTCCTCGGCGAGCAGATTCCGGTGTCGCAGCTGCGCGGACTGGAGTGGCGCCTGCCCAAGGCCCACGTGACGCTGAGCAAGGGCGCGAAAGCGATCGACAAGGGCATCGGCGAGAACGTGCTCGACAGTCCGCTGTTTGCGTTGTCGCACGCGGTAGAGGTGCTGGCGATGCAACCAGAGTTCGACCAACTGCACGCCGGGGAGATCGTCACCACCGGCACCCTGACGGACGCCCACCCCGTCAAGCCGGGGGAGACCTGGAGCACCGTGTTCGACGGCGTTCCGCTGCCGGGCCTGACCATCGAATTCAAGTGATGCGGCCACTGGAGGGCGTCACCGTGGTGGCGCTCGAGCAGGTGATCGCCGGGCCGTTCTGCACCCGGCAGCTCGCCGAGCTCGGCGCGCGCGTGATCAAGATCGAGCGGCCCGACGGTGGCGATGCGGCGCGCGGCTACGACCGCACGGTCAAGGGCCTGTCCTCGCATTTCGTTTGGACCAACCGCTCCAAAGAGAGCCTCGCGCTGGACGTCAAGCATCCGCAGGCCAGGGAGGTCCTCGCGCGCCTGCTGGGGAAGGCCGACGTGTTCGTGCAGAACCTCGCCCCCGGCGCTGCAGAGCGCCTGGGCCTGGGCGCCGCCGAACTGCGCGCGCGCAATCCCAGGCTCGTGTGGTGCGGCATCTCCGGCTACGGGCCAGCCGGCCCCTACGCCGAGAAGAAAGCCTACGACCTGCTGGTGCAATGCGAAGCCGGCCTCTTGTCGGTCACCGGTACTCCGGAGTCCCCGTCCAAGGCTGGCATCCCGGTCGCCGACATTGCCGCCGGCATGTATGCGCTGACCTCGATCCTGGCCGCCTTGTTGCGCCGCGGGCGCGACGGCGAAGGCGCGACGCTGGACATCACCATGTTCGAGGCGCTGGGCGAATGGATGGGCTTCCCGGCATACTTCGGCGCCTACGGCGGCGCGCCGCCACCGCGCTCCGGCGCCTACCACGCCACGATCGTGCCCTATGGACCGTTCAAGGCCGGCGACGGTGGCACGGTGTTCCTCAGCATCCAGAACGAACGCGAGTTCGCGCGCTTCTGCGACAGGGTGCTGGAGAACCCGGCCTTGGCAACAGACGCCAGGTTCTCATCGGGCCCGGCGCGGCTGCAGAACCGCGAAGCGATGCATGCCGAGATCGGAAAAGTGTTCGGCAAGCTCTCTGCGCCGCAGGTGGTTGAGCGCCTGGAGCGAGCCGAGATCGCGAATGCGCGCCTGAACGACGTGCAGGAATTCTGGGATCACCCGCAGCTTGCCGCGCGCGGGCGCTGGACCGAGGTCGGCTCTTCCGCCGGTCCGCTCCGGGCAATGAAGCCGCCCTTCAATCTTTCCGGGTTCGAGCCACGCATGGACGCGGTGCCCGCCCTGGGCGAACACAGCCGGAAAATCCTCGCTGAGTTGGGCTACGCGGTGAAGGACATCGAGCGGCTCGCCGCCGCCGGCGCGATCAGCCCTTCCTGATCTCGATCCCCGCGGCGCGCGCCAGGTCCTTCTGGACGCGCGCCACGCGCTCGACTTCGCCCTTGGCGGCGAAGCGCTCGTAGAAGCCTTCCTCGCGGAACTCGCG
>JANMUO010000172.1:0-3544 GCA_031391655.1 Betaproteobacteria bacterium | reverse complement strand
CACGCTCGCGGATTCGTACCAGGGCAAGCGCTTCAACTCGCCCAACGACATCGTGTGCACGCCGGACGGCTCGATCTGGTTCACCGATCCGAGCTTCGGGATACTCGGCTGGTACGAGGGCGCCAAGGCCGAGCCCGAGCTGCCGACCAACGTCTACCGCATCGATCCCTCGGGCGCGCTGGGCGTCGTCGCCGAGGGCATCAATCAGCCCAACGGCCTCGCCTTTTCGCCCGACGAGAAGCTGCTCTACATCGTGGAGTCGCGCTCGGTGCCGCGCAAGATCCTGGCGTATGACGTGGTGGGCGGGAAGACCCTCTCGAACCGGCGCACGCTGATCGACGCCGGCCCCAAGGGCACGCCCGACGGCTTTCGCGTGGACGTGGACGGCAACCTCTGGTGCGGCTGGGGCATGGGCGAAGCGGGCCTGGACGGCGTGCACGTATTCAATCCGGCGGGCAAGCTCATCGGCAGGATCGACCTCCCCGAGCGCTGCGCCAACGTCTGCTTCGGCGGCCTGCAGCGCAACCGCCTGTTCATGGCGGCGAGCACCTCGCTCTACAGCCTCTACGTCAACACGCAAGGGATTGGATAAAAATAGGGACAGACCCTATTTATCGCATCGTGAAAAATAGGGTCTGTCCCTATTTAAACTCGATGACGCCTTTGCCGGAAGATTGGGCGTCGAAGACGCGGTAGGCCTCCTGCACCTGGTCGAGTTTCCAGCGGTGCGTGAAGATCTTCTCCAGCGGAATGCGGTTGTCGGCGATGAAGCGCGCGCACTCGCCCATGCCCATGGCGCTGAAAGTCCAGGAGCCGATGAGCGTCAACTGCTTTCGCAGCATGTCGCGCGAAACGTCAAGCGTCACGTCGCCGCCCTCGCCGACGAAACACACCGTGCCCCAGGTCTTCGCCGAGCGCACCGCGGCCAGACGCGCCGCGGCAACGCCGGTGCAGTCAAGGGCCAGATCCACGCCCTCGCCGCGCGTCAGGTCCTTGAGCGCCTTCTCGACATCCACTTTCGAGGAATCGACGAGCGCGTCCGCGCCGTACTGCTTGGCGAGCGCGAGGCGCTCGGCGTTGGCCTCCACCGCGATCACGCGCGCGCCCATCTTCGAGCCGAGCAGCGTGGCGCTGATGCCCACGGGCCCCTGCCCGAACACGGCGAGCGTCGAGCCGCCGGCGAGGTGCATGCGGCGCAGCGCGCCGTAAGCCGTGCCTGTGCCGCAGGAAACCGCCGCCCCTTCGGCAAACGAGATTTCCTCCGGCAGCGGCACCATGGTGCGTGCCGGCGCCTTGAGGTACTCCGCGTGTCCGCCATTCCCCGTGACGCCATAGACGACGATGCCCGCCTTGCACAGCTGCGACCATCCCACGCGGCAATGGCCGCACACGCCGCAGCCGGCGTAGTGGTGGTTCATGACGCGCTGGCCGGCCGGCGCCTCGCGCTCGGAGACGCCGGCGCCGCGCGCGACGATCTCGCCGCAGGGCTCGTGCCCGCCGATGAAGGGCTCGGCGTTGCCGCCCAATCCGAGCGCCTTCTGCGCTTCGCCGGGCGCCGGGCGGTAGAACTTCAGGTCGCTGCCGCACATGCCGGACGCCCGCATGCGGATCACCACCTCACCCGGTCCCGGCGTCGGGTCGGGAAAATTGCGGATCTCGATGTTGCGATTGCCAAGAAACACTGCACCACGCATGCCAGTCCTCCTATTCAGTGCGGTAGCGCCGGACCACCTCCGGGTCCGGATCGGCGCCGAGCCCCGGCCCCTGCGGCACCGTGAGTTCTCCGCGCCGGGGATTCAGCAGGTCACCATACAACGCAGCGTCGACCTGGAGATAGAAATACTCAAAGCGCGCCTCCTCCCCGGCCAGCGCGGCGATGAGATGCAGCGTCGCGAGGGCGCCCGGGCCGAAGTACGGCGAGTGCGGCGCAAGCTTGATGCCCCGCGCGGCACAGAGGGCCGCCACCTTGCGGAACTCGGTGATCCCGCCCACCTTGGTCACCGACGGCTGAGCGACCTGCACGGCGCCGGCGTCGAACAGTGCCGCAAACTGCGAAGTGAAGCAGCAGTTCTCGCCTGCCGCGATCGGAATGCCGCAGGCGTCGCCCACCGCGCGCAGGCCCGCGCCGTCCTCGGGCGGAAACACCGGCTCCTCGAACCAGTCCAGTCCCAGGGGCGCGAGGCGCCGGCCGATTGCGATGGCCTCTTGCACGTTCCATTCGCAGTTGACGTCGAGCAACAACGACGCAGTCCGCGGCACCGCGGCGCGTGCCGCCGCGATCACCGGCTCGCTGACCTCGTGCAGCTTGATCGCGCCATGGCCCTCCGCCAGCGCCTGCGCGCAGTAGCGCGCGATCAGAGCCTCGTCGGCATAGCGCAAGAGGCTCGCGTAGCAGGCGAGCCGCCCGCGCTTCGCGCCGCCGAGCAGGGCATGCAGCGGCTTGCCGGCAGCCTTGCCGGCGATGTCCCAGAGCGCGATATCCAGGCCCGACAGCGCGAAGGCGGTGATGCCGAAGCGGCCGAAGATGTGCAGCCGCTTCTGGATCTCCGCGTGCAGCCCGGCGATGTCCGCCGCGTCGCGGCCCGCCTCTCGTCCCACTACGAGCGGCGCGATCATGTCGCGGACTGCGGCGACCACCGCGCGCCGGCACGAGTACGAGAACGCCTCGCCCCAGCCGGTGATGCCCGCGTCGGTGTCCAGGCGCACCAGGCAGATATCGAGCGCCTTCCAGCCGCCTGCACCCAGCGACCAGCCTTCGGCGCCATAGCGGCAGGGGATCAAAAGCGGGATCGCTTCGACGCGGACGATCTTCATCCGCGAGCGCCTACTCGAGGAAACCGGCCAATCTTGGCAGCCAAAGGCTGATGCCGGGGAAGTAGATGCACAACATCAAACCAAGCACCTGAAGGGCGACGAATGGATACATGGCGGCGAACACGTCGCTCATCTTCACGCCAGGCGGGACGGTGCCCTTCATATAGAACAGCGTGGCGCCGAATGGCGGGGTCATGAACGCGGTCTGCAAGTTGACCGCGACCAGCGTGCCGAACCAGGTCATCAGCGCGGCGGGGGGAACGCCGTGGTCGGAGAAGTCGTACTTCAGCAGGATCGGGCCGAACACCGGCAGGACGATGAGGCAGATCTCGATCCACTCGAACGGGAAGCCGAGCAGGAAGATCAGCACCATGACGAAGGCGAGCATCTCCCATTTCGTATCGACGCCGATATATGTCAGCGTCGAGATCATGAGCTCGTCCCCACCCAGCACCCGGAACACGTAGGAGAAACCAGTCGCGCCAAGGAAGATCATGAACACGAGCCCGTTGGCGCGGCAGGTCGAATAGATCGCCTCGGTCATCATTTTCAGCTTGAGTTTCTTGTTCAACGCGGCGATGAACATGGCGCCGAGCACGCCCACGGCGCCGCTCTCGGTAGGCGTCGCCCAGCCGGCGAAGATCGATCCAAGCACGAACACCATCAGCGTGGTCATGGGGAACATGCCGCGCCAAAGGGCGTACCAGAAAGCCCTCCGGGTCTGCGGCCC
>JANMUO010000035.1:0-12362 GCA_031391655.1 Betaproteobacteria bacterium | reverse complement strand
CCAGCCAGAAATGCCTTTCGTGCACGCCGGGCCTGTCGCCGGTGTCGTTCTCCGAGCAGGTCGTCGAGCGGGTGAAAGCGCGCAAGGACAAGATCCACAGCTGGTTCATGGACATGAACCTGCTGCTGGGCTACTGGAACGCAGGCGCGAGGACCTACCACCACACCGCGCCGACGAATTCGCTCTTCGCGCTGCATGAGGCGCTGCTCCTCATCCGCGAGGAAGGCCTGGAAAACGCCTGGGCGCGCGCGACGCGCCACCACCTGGCGCTCAAGGCGGGGCTGGAGGCGATGGGCCTCAAGTTCCTGGTGAAGGAGGAATACCAGCTGCCGCAGATGAACGCGGTGCGCTGCGCCGAGGGCGTGGACGAGGCGCAGGTGCGCTCGCGCCTGCTCTCCGAATTCGGCCTGGAGATCGGCGCGGGGCTCGGCCCCCTGAAGGGCAAGATCTGGCGCTTCGGCCTGATGGGCTATTCCTGCCGCGCAGACAATGTGATGCTGTGCCTGTCGGCGCTCGGCTCGGTGCTGGAGGATATGGGCTACCCGGTACACGTGGGCGATGCGGAATCCGCCGCGCACGGCGCCTACGCCCAGATGCACGTCAAGGACGCGCAAAGGAAGAAGCGCGCCGCCTGAAAATAGGGACAGACCCTATTTTCACGATGCGGCAAATAGGGTCTGTCCCTAATTTATGGACACGCTGACGCACGCGCTGTCGGGCGCGCTGGTCGCGCGCGCGCTGCCGCACTCCACGCCCCGGCAGGTGGCCGCGGGGTTTTTTGCCGCGGCAGCGCCGGACCTGGATTTCGTCCTCGGCTTCATCTCGCCGCTGCTCTACCTCGAGCAGCACCGCGGCCCCACGCACTCGATTCTCCTCTTGCCGCTCTGGGCATTGCCGCTGTCGTGGCTGCTGGCGAAGGTCCTGCGCGAACAGCGCGGCTGGCGCGCCCTCTACGGCGTGACCGCCCTGGGCATCGGCCTGCACATCCTCGGCGACCTGATCACCAGCTTCGGCACCATCTTCCTCGCGCCGTACTCCGATACGAGGTTCGCCTGGGGCACCACGTTCATCATCGACCTGTGGTTCACTGGGATCATCCTCGCCGGTCTGCTCGCCTCGGCGCTCTGGCGCAGGACGCGCGCGCCGGCCATGACGGCGGTCGTGGTGCTGGTCGCCTACGTCGGCTTCCAGGCAGTGCTGAAGGAGCGGGCGCTCGACTTCGCGCGCGAATACGCGCGCGCACAGGGGCTGCACAGGGTCGAGTTGACGGCGATTCCGCGCGCCGTCTCGCCATTCAACTGGACCGTGTACGCGAGCGACGAGCTGGCGCACCGGTTCGCGCACGTGAACCTGCAGCGCATCGAGCCGCTGCCGGCCGCGCACGATTTCGTCGGGCGCATGGACGCGGCGTTCCAGCCGCTCGCGCTGGCGCGGTGGGAAACGCGCACGCGCTACGGCAGCGCGGAACAGCAGAAGGTCGCGCGCGAGGCATGGGATTCGCCGTCCCTCGCGTTCCTGCGCTGGTTCGCCGAACTGCCGGCTTTGGACGGCCATACCGAGGACGGCTGCGTGTGGTTCATCGACCTGCGCTTCGCCAACCCGGGCCGGGAGTGGATGCCATTCCAGTACGGCGCCTGTCGGGAGAGCGCGACGGGCTCGTGGCGCGCCTTCGAGCGCCTGGGCGCCGGAGGCCGCAAAGCAGTAGATTGAGCCGGTTCTGCACACAAAATCACGGTCTGTGCGCCGAACGCGCGGCAGGCTCCGATGACCGGCGGGGCAGCTTCCCGCACTCGGTGTTAGCTTATCCGCTGGTCCGAAAATGAACCTTCTTCGCCCTGTTCTCCTGCTCCTTGCCGCGCTGCTCGCCTGCGCGCCGGCGTGGGGGCAGATGATCGGATTCCGCGCCGCGGCTTCGGCGGGTGTCGCGGCGAGCCCGCCAACGCCGGCGTTCCAGGCAGCTGGAGCCGCATTGACCGGGACTGGAGCCGTCTCGCCGGTTTGGCCGGCGCACGTTGCCGGCGATGTGGCCCTGCTTTTCGTCGAGAGCGCGGGCGGCCAGGCGGCGACGCTGTCCACAACCGCGGGATTCGCCGCCGTAGCGAACAGTCCCCAGGCAACCGGCGCCGGCACTGCAGGGACCCGAATCACGGTGTTCTGGGCGCGCGCGACTTCGGGCGCAATGGCCGCGCCCACGGTGGCCGACCCCGGCGATCACGTGTACGCCCAGATCCTCACCTACAGGAACGTCATCGCGGCCGGCAATCCCTGGGACGTCACGGCTGGTGGCGTGAAGACCCCTGCCAGCGCGGCCGTGTCGGTGACCGGCGTGACCACCACTGTGGACAACACACGTGTCGTTCAGGCGGTCGCGCGGGACAACGATTCGGCGGCGGCGGCGTTCAGCGCGCAGGCGAACGGCACGCTGACGGGTATTGCCGAGCGGGCAGATGCGGGTACGGTTTCGAACAACGGTGGCGGCTTTGCGGTCTGGGATGGAGTCAAGGCCACGGCGGGCGCAACCGGCAACACCACCGCGACCGTGACCAGCTCGATCAACGCGTTCCTGACGATTGCGCTGCTGCCAACGGCGGCGAACTCCCTTACGGTCAACGTTCCGGCGGGGACCACGACCGGCGATGTGATGGTCGCCGCCGTTGCCGTGACCGGCGCCGCCGCCGCGATCAACACACCCACCGGCTGGACGCTGCAGAACACTACCGTCCAGGCCGCCGCCAACGCGAGCCGCCAGGCGATCTACACGCGCGTGGTCGTCGGCGCGGAGCCCGCCAACTACACCTGGACGTTCAGTGCGGCGCATACAGGCGCCGTCGGCGCCATCGCCACCTACACCGACGTGGATACGACGACACCGGTGGACATCGTCGCCGGCAACACCACGCCGGCGGGAGCCGATACGAGCCTGCAGCACCGTGCCACCGGCGTCACCACCACCGTACCCGATACGCTGGTTGTCACCACACACAGCGTCGCCTCTGCGCGGCCCTGGACGCCCACCACCATCATCGAGCGCGCCGACATTCTGTCGGCGGCAGCGGGCGCCGCCGGCATTTCCTTGTCGATCAACGACACGCCGCAGGTCAACGCGGGCGCCACCGGCAACAAGCTCTCCAGCATCTTGCTGGACGGCGACTCGGGCGTCGCGCAGATCCTCGCGTTGCGGCCCAACGCGCTTGGCCCGGTGCTGGAGTGGGTGATGGACGAGAGCACCTGGACCGGCGCTGCGCTGCAGATTCTCGACTCGAGCGGCAGCGCCCTGCACGGGCAGTCTTTCGGCACTGCGCAGAACGCCAACCTTGCCCCGGCAATCGCCGGCACCCCGGGCACCTGCCGGTACGGCACGTTCGACGGCAACGATGGCAATTACCTGCAAGTCGCCGACAACGCCCTGCTGGACATCACGGACGAGCTGACGGTGATGGCCTGGCTGCGGCCGACTGCGTATCCGACAGGGGGCAACCTCAAGTCCTGGATGTCGAAGGACGGCAACTACGAGGCACACCTCACCTCCGCCGGCCTGGTGGACTGGTGGTGGGGCGGTGGCGCGCAGGAGTTGTTTTCGGTCGGGACGTTGCCACTCAATGGATGGACCCATGTGACACTCGTGTACTCCCGCGCCGGCGGCTTCCAGCGCATCTACCTCAACGGAGTGCTGGATGCGAGCGGCGCCAATGCGAACGTCGCCCTCGTCGCCAACGCCATGCCATTCCAGGTCGGCGCCGACCAGGGTTTTGCCGGGCGAAACTTCCCCGGGCAGATCGACGAGGTGCGCGTGTTCCGCCAGGCGCTGGGGGCCGGGCGCATCGCGCAGTACATGAACACCACGCGGGTCTGCCCGGCGTCGATCAACCACTTCTCCATCAGCATTGTCGGGCCCGGCATTGCCTGCGACACGCAACAAATCACCATTACCGCGCACGACGCGAGCCACTCCCCGGTGGACGCCAATGCCACCTTCGTCAATCTTTCCACCAGCAACGCGAAGGGCACCTGGACCGGGATCCTCGCGGGCGGCGGCACGCTGAACGACGTCACGGCGGGCGATGGGGTGGCCACTTACCAGTTCGCCGTGGGCTCCAACTCGGTGCAGCTGGGGTTCCGCTATGCCGACCTGGTGGCGACCAGTGAAACGTTCAACTTCAACGTCGTGGGCGGCGGTTTCTCCGAGACCAGCAACGCTGCGAACGCCAGCGACGACCCGCCGTTCCTCATGTCGCAGGCGGGATTCCGCTTCCGCAACGTGACGTACAACAACACCACCATCCCGACGCAGATCTCGGGCAAGCCGTCCGACACCGGGTGGAACGCAAAGACACTGCGCGTCCAGGCGATCCGCACCGACACGGCAACCGGCTCCTGCGTCGGCCTCTTCGGCAGCCAGACGCGTAGCGTGGACTTGGGTGCCGAGTGCAACAACCCGGCAACCTGCCAGGGCCAGCAGGTCGTCGTCGCCGGTACCGTTGCCACGGCGATTGCCACCAGCGACAGCAACGGCGGCGCGGGAGCGAGCAACTACACGCCAGTGCCGCTCGCGTTCAACGCCGCTTCTGAGGCCGACACCGTGATCACGTACACGGACGCCGGCCAGATTTCGCTCCACGCGCGTTACGACCTCGATCCCCCGGTGGCGGGCTTCGAGGCGGTGGGCTCGTCCAACGCGTTTGTCGTTCGGCCGTTCGGCCTGGCGTTCCCCGGTGTCACGCACGCCACGACAGCGGCAAGCGGCGTGCTCGCCGCGGCAGGCGACAACTTCTCGATGACCGTGCGGGCCTACCAATGGGTTTCGGGCGAGGACGCGAACAACGACGGCATTCCCGATGCGGGGGTCAACATCACCAACAACGCCACGGTACCGAATTTCGCTGCGACTGCCACCGTCAGCGCAAGCGCGAACCTCCCGGGTGTCGCCACCGGCGCCGTTTCGCGGGGTGTCGGGTGCGGCGGTGCCGCGACCATCGATCTGACAATCGTCGGGGGCGGGGCGGCCACCGCCTCCGATTGGTGTTACAGCGAGGCGGGCAACGTATTCCTCAATGCCGCAGTGAACGACTACCTTGGCTCGACGGACGCGGACATCGCGGGCAACAGCGGCATGGACGGCACCGGTGCGGCCAACGGCTACGTGGGACGCTTCAAGCCGAAGTACTTCGGCGTCGCCGGCACCTTGACCCGTACCAACCGCTCGACGCTCAGCTGCGCGCCGGCCTCGACCTTCACCTACATGAACGAGGAAATGTCTCTCGGCTTCTCGCTTGAAGCGCGCAATACGCAGAACGCCATCACGCAGAACTACAACGGAACCTATGCAAAGCTGGACCTGGCGACTGCAGCGAGCCTGGGGATCGGCGCGCGCAGCGGCGCGACCAACCTCACGCCGCGCGTGGACTCTACCTTGGTGCCGAGCGGCAGCTTTGCAAACGGCGTTGCCGCCCTCGTGGCCCGGACCGGCATCCGGCGCGCTTCGCCGGACGCCGCCGACGGTCCCTACACCGGCACGCAGTTCGGCATCGCGCCCAATGACGGCGATCCGAACCTGGCGGGGGGCGTGCAGTTGAACACTTTCGACCTGGATGTGGACAATGCCGGCGGCAACGACCACAAGCTGATCGGCGCAACCACCGAACTGCGTTTTGGGCGGCTGAGTTGCCAGAACGCCTTTGGCTCGCAAGCCTCAGCGCTGCCCATTCCCTTGTCGGCGCAGTACTGGAACGGGACCACCTTCGCCACCAATACGCTGGACAGTTGCACACCACTCGTCGCGGGTAACGTGAGCTATGGCAATTTCCGCAACAATCTCGCGCCGGCCGAGCTCGGGGCGCCGACGGTCACTGCCCCTGCGAACGGGGTGGGCAGCATCCTGCTGCCCAAGCCCTCGGGCGGGGATGGCGACTATCGCGGTGCGCTCGACGTGACCGTTGGTCTGATCGCCGCGGGGCGCAACTACCTGCTGGGGTCGTGGTCGGCGGCGAACCCGGATGCGGACGCCACGACGTCCTACGACGACAACCCGGTGTGCGGCGCGGCGTTCGGCCTGTACGGCTCGCAGCCGAACAACTTCATCTTCTTCCGCGAGAACTTCTAGGCTAGAAGCGCACCAACGCGCCGCCGGAGAACAGGGTGGCGGCGTCGGAGTTGATGTTGAAGCTCTCCGCCTCGAGGCGCAGGCTGATGTTCCTGGTGATGTTCAGCTGCAAGCCGATGCCAAAGGAGATGTCGGCTCCGTCGATGGTCTGCTGGAACGGAAAGCCTCCGGTCACGTCCCGCGCGTCGGACTCCCAGGCGAAAAATCCCAGCTTGCCGAACACGCTGAAGCTCTCGGAGACAGGCACGATCCCGAGCAAGGCAAAGTTCAACCCGGTCACGTTGATACGGCCATTGGTGACCGGCACCGTGCCGAAGGTCCCCTGGTAGGTCAGCTCGCCAAGGTCGACGTAGGCGATCTCGCCGGCGAAGTTCTTGTGGAACTGGTAGCCGCCGTAGATCTTGTGGCCGGTGTCCTTGCCGTCGACCGTTCCCGAGCCGGGATTGATGAGTCCGTCGGTGATGCCGGCACCGATGTCGGTCGAGCCGGCGCTCACGCCGAGGAAAACCCTGCCCTGGGTTGCCTGCGCGAATGCGGGTGCCGCTGCGGCCAACGACGACGCGAACGCCACACATGCGATTGCTGCATTGACGCAATTCATTCGATGCCATCGCATGTCATTTCCTCCCGTGGTAGGTCGTGAATCGATCCGCTAGCTGCGGCTGGGCCGCATAGGCGTCCAGCGTGGGCTGCATCTTCTCCAGCGCATCGAGCCGCTCTGCGGGCGCCGGATGGGTCTTGAACATCAGCGCGACGCCCGAGTCCTGCGGGTTCATCGCCTGCAGCGTCTGCAGCACCGAGGGCAGGCCGTAGGCGTCGTAGCCGCCGCGTGCGGCGATCACCACGCCCAGGCGGTCGGCTTCCAGCTCGTCGGACTTGTCCAGGCCGCGCGAGAAAAGCTCGGTGCTCGCGCCGAGCAGCTTCTCGCGGTTGGCGGTGTTGCGGTCCTGGCGCGCCAAAGTCGAGACCGCCGTGCCAGCGAGCTCCAGCTGCGCGCCTTTCTGGATCGCCTTCAGGTGGTGCTTCTTCAGCACGTGCGCGATCTCGTGCGCCAGCACGCCCGCCAGCTCCGCTTCGCTCTTCATGCGCTCGAACAGGCCGCGCGTGATGAAGATGTTGCCGCCGGGCGTGGCGAAGGCGTTGAGCTGCGGTGCTTCCAGCACGCCGAAGTGCCAGGGCAGGTCGGGCCGCTCGGTCTGCGAGGCGAGCCAGCGGCCGACGTTGTTGACGTAGCGCTGCACGGCGTCATTGGGCATCAACGGCGCCGCGCCCAGGAGCTTGGACGCGATGTCGCGGCCGAGTTCGATCTCTTCCTTTTCGCCGATCTCGCCGGTCGCCTTGCCGACGTTCTTGGCGGCGTCGAGCAGCTTGTTGATGTTGATGTTGAACTGCGCCTGCGCGGGCGTCGCCAGGCAGAGCGCGACCAGCACGGCTGCCGCGAGCCGGTTCATCCGCCGTCCTTCGGATAGTCCACGCGCTGCGGCTGGAGCTTGCCCTTGCCGGCGAAGCCCTCGGCGCCTTCCTTGCTCGCGGCGTAGCCCTCCATCTTCTTCAGCTCGGCGGGGTTCGGGCGGGCGTTGGCGAGCTGGTCGGCATCCAGGCCGCGCACGCCAGTGGTGACTTGCGTGCCGCTGGTGCCGCTGCGCGCGACGTTGAGCAGCTGCGACACGCCGGAGTCGCCTTGCTTCGCTTCGCCCGCGCCGGCGTAGCGCAGCGCGAGCATGCGCACCCAGCCCTCGACGCCGCCAGCGGCCTTGACGCGCGTCCAGCCGCCATTCCTCTCCAGCGCGTCCACCTGCGCGTTCTCCACGAGCCGGCCGGTCGTGGCGGCGTCGGTGGCGGGGGCCTGCTTCAGGTCGGCGGCGCGGATCACCGTCGCCGGCTCGGCGAGGCACAGCACAGGCGCGAGAAGCAGTATCGCTGCGAGTTTCACTTTTTCCTCTGCGGTTCGAACAATTCCACGGGCTGGGCGCGGCCCTTGGCGTGGAAGGTGCCACATGATACGAAATCGAAGGCCCCCGCGCAGCGGTCCATCGTCTCGCGCGAGACCAGGATGCGCCGCCCGGCCTCCTTGGTCAGCCCCTCGATGCGGCTGGCGAGGTTCACGGTGTCGCCGATGGAGGTGTACTCGCGCCGCTTCTCCGAGCCGATCAGGCCCACCACTGCCGGACCGGAGTGGATGCCGATGCCGACGTCGAAATCCCCCCCCAGCTCCGCCTTGAAGGCGAGCAGCGTGTCGGCCATCTCCAGTGCACAGGCGACGGCGTTCTTCGCGTGCTCCGGGTCATCGAGCGGCGCCCCCCAGAAGGCCATGATGGCGTCGCCGATGAATTTGTCCAGGGACCCGCCGTGGCGGAAGATCACGTCCACCTGCAGGGTGAAATATCGGTTGAGTAGCGCCACTACTTCGGCCGGCGGCCGGGTCTCGGACAGCGTGGTGAAGCCCCGGATGTCGGAGAAAAGCAGCGTGACTTCGCGGCTGCGGCCCTCGCCTTCGAGTCCGCCCCGTTCCATGAGCTGGCGCACGACGTGGGGATTGACGAAGCGAGAGAACATCGCGATCGCCTCCTCGCGCGCCCGGCGTTCCTTCAGGTAGGCGGCGATGGCGGCTGCGAAGTAGAACAGCCACGCGGCAAGCAGCGGCGCAAGGAGCGGCAGGAGCGCGAGCCGCCCGGCGAGAAACCAGCTGAATGCGAGGAGCAGCGCGGTGGCGGCGGCGAGGCCTGCTGCGATCCGGTTCGCGCCGACGTTGCGCGCGAACGCGGCGTACAGCAGCCCGACGAGCAGGAGCGCCACGCCGGCGGGCACCCAGGCCGGCCAGGCACGCATGGCGCGGCCGTTCTTCAGGTTCTCGATGGCGGTGGCGAGGATCTCCACGCCCGGCTGGGTGCCGGAGAGCGGCGTCACGCGCAGGTCGCCCAGGCCCGCGGCGGCTGCGCCGACCACCACGATCTTTCCCTTGAACTCGTCGGAGGGGCGCTTTTTCTGCGAGCGCCCGAAATCCTCGTACAGGTCGCTGAAGGACACGGCGGGCAGGCCCCGTGCCGTGCTGCGCCAGGCGAGGCGCAGGTCGGCCGTGTCGGGCACGCCGTAGCCGAGGTCCAGGGCGACGCGCGCGGGCAGCGATGGAATGTCCCAGCCGCGCACCGTGGTGCGCAGCGCGTAGCGGCGCCCGACGTGATCCTCGTCCTCGAGGAAGTTGATGGTGCCGCCGCGCCACAGTTCGCTGGGCAGCGCCATCGGGGGCACGAGCGCGATCCGCGCCTGCGGGTCCGACTCGGGCCGGCGGACCAGGCCGAGGAGCGGCGCGAGTTCCGCGGCTGAGGCGCCCGCCGCCTGGTCGCGCGCATCGAGCATCAGGTACGGGAAGTAGAGGCGCTCGCGATGCGGCGCCGCCGCTTCGGCGAAGGCTGCGTCGCTCTGCGGGCGGAACTTGTCCGGCTCAGAGAACATGATGTCGAACACCACCGCGCGCGGCTTTTGCGGCATCAGCCCGCGCAGCAGCTCGGCGTAGACCTCGCGCGGCCAGGGGAAGCGCCCGGCCTCGTTTTGCATCGCTGCGAGGCTGCGCTCGTCGATGTCCACCAGCACGATGTCCGGATCGGGCGCGAGGCGCGCCGCATGCCAGCGCGTGAAGCCATCGAGCAGCCGGTTCTCCAGCGGCTGCAGCAGGTGCACGGCGAAGATCTCCAGCGCCGCGAGTGCGAGCGCCGCGGCGGCAAAGGCGGCGAGGAGTCGCCTCACAACTTCAGGCGGCGCCAGATCTCGGCGGACAGGGCCGCCTGGTTCAGGGTGTAGAAGTGCAGCCCCGGCGCCCCGGCCGCGATGAGCTTCTCGCACAGCGCGGTCACCACGTCGAGGCCGAACGCGCGGATCGACGCCGCATCGTCGCGGAAGCCTTCCAGCTTGATGCGCATCCAGCGCGGGATTTCCGCGCCGCAGGCATCCGAGAACCGCGCCAGCTGGCTGTAGTTTCCGATCGGCATGATGCCGGGGACGATCGGCAACGCGATCCCGGCCTTGCGGCAATCGTCCACGAAGCGCAAGTAGGCATCCGGATTGTAGAAGTACTGGGTGATCGCGGCGTTGGCGCCTGCGTCCACCTTCTTCTTGAAGTTCCGCACCTCGTCCGCGGCATTGCGCGTCTGCGGGTGGAATTCCGGATAGCAGGCCACTTCGATGCGGAACCAGTCGCCCGCTTGCTCGCGAATGAAGGCGACCAGTTCGCTGGCGTAGCGGAACTCGCCCGAGGCCGCGAGGCCCGAAGGCAGGTCGCCCCGCAGCGCGACCACGTGGCGGATGCCGTGGGCCTTGTAGCGCGCGAGCTGCTCGGCGATGTCCTTCCTCGTCGAGGCGACGCAGGAAAGGTGCGGCGCCGCCTGGTGGCCCGCTTGCATGATCTCGAGCACCGTCTCGAGCGTGCCCGCCTGGGTCGAGCCGCCCGCGCCGTAGGTGCACGAGAAGAACCGCGGCTTCAGCACGGCAAGCTCCTGCCACACGGCGCGCAACTTGGCCTTGCCCTCCGGCGAGCGTGGCGGGAAGAACTCGAAGCTGTTATCGGCCATCGAGGTAGGGCTTCAGCGCGGCAAACACGCTGCGGTTCGCGGGCGCTTCGAGCCCGGCTTCCTTCGCCATGCGCGCCACCGCGCCGCTGAGCCAGGGCGCTTCGAGCCTGCCGCCGGCCTCGAGGTCGGCCGCCATCGAGGCGCGCATCTCCGGTGCAAACGAATCTGCCTGCGCGAGCGTCTTCGCCACGAGGTCGTCGGCGAGCGCGACGCCGCGCTTCCTGCCCACGGCCCAGGTTTCGCGCATCACCGTCTCGAGCAGCCAGCGCAGGTCGGGGTCGGCGCGCACCACGCCGATGGTCTTGCGCGTGACTGCGGTGGTGGCCGAGATCGCCACCAGCAGCACGAACTTCTCCCACAGCACGCGCTCGATGTCGTCGGCCAGCTCGCAGTCGATCTTCGCGCCGGTGCAGGCGGCGTGGAAGGCCTCGGCAGCCTTGCGTTGCGAGGGCAGGGCGGCGCCAAAGCGCAGGCGTGCCGCGGTGCCGGTTTGCACGATGGTCCCCGGCTCGCCGATGCGTGCAGCAATGTAGGCGGCGCCGCCCATCACTTTGTCCTTGCCGAGTATGGCGCCGATGCGCGCGACGGACTCCACGCCGTTCTGGAACGGCAGCACGTGGCCGCCTTTTTCCAGCACGGGGCGCAGCTGCTCCGCGCCCGCCTCGGTATCCCAGAGCTTCAGCGCGAACAGCACGATATCGGCCGTGCCCGCTTCCGCCGCGCTGGCGACGGCCTTGACCTTGAGCGTCGCATCGCCGAGCGGACTCTTCAGCGTGAGGCCCTTGTCGCGCATGGCCTCGAGATGCCTGCCGCGCGCGATGAAGGTCACGTCGTGGCCAGCCTGCTGGAGCCGGCCGCCGAAGTAGCCGCCGACGCCTCCTGCGCCCATCACCGCGATGCGCATGGGCCTACGCCTTTGCCTGGCGTTGCGAAGGCAGGAGCACCGAGGCGAGCGCCCAGGACACGATGCTGTAGACGATCGCGCCGAAGACGCCGGGCCAGAAGCCGCTCACCGTGAAGCCGGCGAGGTAGGAGCCGACGAACCAGAACAGCAGCCCGTTGATCACGAAGATGAAGAGGCCCAGCGTGATGATCGTCGCCGGCAGCGTGAGCAGGATCAGGATCGGCCGGATCACGGCGTTCACCAGGCCGAGGATGATCGCGGCCACCAGCGCGGTGGTGAAATCCGCGACCGCAATGCCCGGCAGCAAGTAGGCGACCGCCAGCAGCGCGACCGCGTTGATCACCCACACCAGCAGCAGCTTGAGCATGGCGGTGTTCCCTCTAGTAGCGATAGTGGTCGGACTTGTAGGGCCCGGTCTTCGGCACGCCAATGTACTGCGCCTGCTTGTCGGAGAGCTCGGTCAGCACCGCATTGAGCTTTTTCAGCTGCAGGCGCGCGACCTTCTCGTCCAGGTGCTTGGGCAGCGTGTACACGCCCACCGGGTACTTGGCGGTGTTGGTGTAGAGCTCGATCTGCGCGATGGTCTGGTTGGCAAACGACGAACTCATCACGTAAGACGGGTGGCCCGTGCCGCAGCCCAGGTTCACCAGGCGCCCCTTGGCGAGGAGGATGATGCGCTTGCCGTCCGGAAAAATCACGTGATCCACCTGCGGCTTGATCTCCTCCCACTGGTATTTCGCCAGCGCCGCCACCTCGATCTCGTTGTCGAAGTGGCCGATGTTGCAGACGATGG
>JANMUO010000020.1:0-8210 GCA_031391655.1 Betaproteobacteria bacterium | reverse complement strand
CTCGTCAAGCTGCCGATGCTGCAGCGCCGGCGCGACGCCCTGCAGGGCAAAAACACCGCGGGTTTCATCAGCGGTTACCGCGGTTCGCCGCTCGGTGGTTATGACCAGGCCTTGTGGAAGCTTGGATTCGCCCGGGCCGTTGACCACGCAGCCCATCACCGCGACGCGCATCTCCTCCACGCCCGGGTACCGCTCGCGCCACACCGGCATCTGCGCGCGCAGGTAGGACTGGATGCGCGAGTCGAGCTCCTGGAACAGCGTGCTCGTCGTGCGCCCGCAACCCGGGCAGGCCGCGACCATCGGCGTGAATGAGCGGATGCCCATGGTCTGCAGGATTTCCTGCGCCACCACGACCTCGCGCGTGCGATCGCCGCCGGGCTCCGGCGTGAGCGATACGCGGATGGTGTCGCCGATGCCCTCCTGCAGCAGTACCGCGATTGCGGCGCTCGAGGCGACGATGCCCTTGGAACCCATCCCTGCTTCGGTCAACCCCAGGTGCAGCGCATAGCCGCAGCGCCGCGCGAGTTCCCGATACACGCCGATCAGGTCCTGCACCCCGCTCATCTTGCAGGAGATGACGATGCGCCCGGCGGGCAGGCCCCATTCCTCCGCCTGCTCGGCGGAATCGAGGGCCGAGCGGATCACCGCTTCGCGCATCACCTGGGCCGCATCCAGCGGCTCGGGACGGCGCGCGTTCTCGTCCATCAGGCGCGCCAGCAGCGCCTGGTCCAGGCTGCCCCAATTCACGCCGATGCGCACCGGCTTGTCGTAGCGCACGGCGGCCTCGATCATGGTGGCGAACTGCTCGTCCCGCCTGGCGCCCTTGCCGACGTTGCCCGGGTTGATGCGGTACTTGGCCAGGGCCCTGGCGCAATCCGGAAACTGCGTCAGCAGCTTGTGGCCGTTGAAGTGGAAGTCGCCGATCAGCGGGACGTCGCAGCCCATGGCGTCCAGGCGCGCGCGGATGCCGGCGACCTCGGCCGCCGCCTCCGGCGAATTCACCGTGATGCGCACCAGCTCCGAACCGGCGCGCCAGAGCTCGACAACCTGGCGCGCCGTCGCCTCGGCGTCCGCGGTGTCGGTGTTGGTCATGGACTGCACCACCACCGGCGCGCCGCCGCCGATGGCGACCGCCCCCACCATGACGCGGCTGGAGACCCTGCGCACGGCCATCGCTATTCCAGCGTGAAGCGCGCGACTTCGACCTTGACGTGCGGCATCAGGTCCACGGGCTTGTCGTTGTAGGAAAGGCGCACGTGCTGCGCATTGCCGATCACCATCGCGAACGGCGGCACGCCG
The DNA here is from genome assembly GCA_031391655.1 of Betaproteobacteria bacterium. Taxonomy (GTDB): domain Bacteria; phylum Pseudomonadota; class Gammaproteobacteria; order Burkholderiales; family SG8-39; genus JAABQT01. The sequence goes on along the minus strand of JANMUO010000020.1, from coordinate 6,911 downwards.
GTCACCACCCGCTCGGATCCGGGCAGGTGCAGCTGGGACACCAGGAGCTTGCCGTTGCCGCTGCGGATCTCGACCCAGGACTCGCCATCGAACTGCAGCGCAATGCGGCGCCAGCCCGTCGCGCCGGCCCGCTCCTCCGCCGCCGCCGCCGGACCCGTCGTCACTGCGGGCGCAGGCGCCGAACTTGCCACGGTCAGCGGCGCCGGTGCGCGCGTCGGCTGCGCAGGCTGCTGGGCGGCCGAAACGAACGCCAGCCGCGGCGCGCCGGCGCGTTCCTGGCGCCACTCCAAGACCACCGCCACGACGACTGCCAACAGGGCCAGCGACAGCGCGACATAGGCGAGGTTGGAGCGGCGCGAGCCGTCGGAAAAAGGCACCGGCTGGCGAAAGCGCTGCGCCAGGCGCTCGGCGTCCGGCGCCGCCATCCGGTCGCCGATCTGGGCGAGCAGCGGCTCCGGATCCAGGCGCAGCAGGCGCGCGTAGCTGCGCAGCATGCCGCGCACGAACGTGCCGCCCGGCAGTCGTTCGAGCTGGCCGGACTCCAGCGCCTCGAGCTGGCGCGGCGCGAACTTCAGCTGGCGCGCCGCTTCCTCGAGCGACATGCCGGCAGCCTCGCGGGCCCGTGCCAGGGCGGCGAACTCCAGCTCACTCATAGGCGCCGCGCTGCAGGGCCTGCGCCTCCCTCGACTGCGGGAAGCGCCGGCGCAGCTGGTTGGCGTAGGAAAGCTCGATGTCGCGCTGCCCGAGGCGGCGCTCGACGCGCAATGACAGCCAGAGCGACTCCGCGGTCGCGTCCACCAGCTTCGCATGCCGCGCCAGGAGCTTGCGGGCCTCGAGCGGGTTGCCCTGCCGGTAGCGCACCTGGGCAAGCTGCAACAGCGCGGCCGGCTGGTTCGCGTCCACCGCGAGCGCCCGCTGCAGGTAGTTGTCGGCCGCGCGCAGGTCGCCGATGCGCAGCGCGCAGGTGCCGGCGTTGGCCCAGCTGCGCGCCGGCGTCGCGTACAGGGGATTGCGCAGCGCGCGCATGAAGTACTCGTTCGATTTCGCTTCGCTGCCCGTCTGGCAAAGGAACCAGCCGTAGTTGTGGTTGATGTCCGGGTCGTCCGGCGACAGGCCCAGCGCGCGCTCGAAATTGGATTTCGCCAGCGCATTCTCCTTCAGCTCCATGTACACCAGCCCCATCATGCTGTACGCCGTGGCGTAGCTGGGGTCGGCGGCCGTCGCCTGGCGCAGCTCTTCGAGCGCCACGCTCATGTTGCCGCGCGAGTAGTAGAGCGAGGCCAGTTCGGTGCGAATGCGCGCCCGGTTGCGCGGGTCCGTCGTGCTGCCGCTAATGGAAGTTGACTCGATCTGCGGGCCCTCGGTTTGGGGGGGCGCCGCCGCGCAACCGGCAAGCAGGGCAAGCGCAAGGCACAGGACGCGCCTCATGCGCGCACCTCTGCGATGCGCAGCGTCTTCTTGCGCCGCGTGCGGTCGGCAACCTCGCCGGCCAGCTGCCCGCAGGCTGCGTCGATGGCGTCGCCGCGCGTCTTGCGCGTGGTCACCGTGACGCCTTTGCGCTGCAGGATCTCGGCGAAGCGCCGGATGCGTTCGGGCGGCGAGCGGCGAAACTCGGTCTGCGGGAACGGGTTGAACGGGATCAGGTTGAACTTGCAGCTGATGCGCGCGGCGATGCCGGCCAGTTCCTGCGCCTGCGCGTCGGCGTCGTTCACCCCGTCCAGCATGACGTACTCGAAGGTGATGAAATCGCGCGGCGCCTTCTCGAGGTAGCGCTGGCAGGCCTTCAGCAGGTCGCGGATCGGGTACTTGCGGTTCACCGGCACCAGCCGGTCGCGCAGCGCATCGTTCGGCGCATGCAGCGAGACTGCCAGCGCGACCGGGCACTCGTCGCGCAACCGGTCCATGCCGGGGATCACGCCCGAGGTGGACACCGTCACGCGGCGCCGCGACAGGCCGTAGGCGTTGTCGTCCAGCATCAGGCGCAACGCGGGGACCACGTTGTCCAGGTTGAGCAGCGGCTCGCCCATGCCCATCAGCACCACGTTGGTGACCGGGCGCTCGCCACCCAGCAGGCGGTTCGCCAGCCAGAGCTGGCCCACGATCTCGGCGGTGGTGAGGTTGCGGTTGAAGCCCTGCTTGCCAGTGGAGCAAAACGCGCAATCCAGCGTGCAGCCGGCCTGGCTCGACACGCACAGCGTGCCGCGCGAAGTTTCCGGGATGAACACCGCGTCCACGGCATTGGCGCCGTCCACCTTGAGCAGCCACTTGCGCGTGCCGTCGGCGGCCACGTGGTCGCCGACGATCTGCGGCGCGGCCACCGTCGCCCCCGCCACCAGCTTGGCGCGCAGTTCCTTGGCCAGGTCGCTCATGCGGGCGAAATCGCCCTCGCGGCGCTGGTGCACCCATTGCAGGACCTGGCGCGCGCGAAACGGCTTCTCGCCCAGCGTCTGGAAGTACGCGGCGAGGCCGGCGGCGTCCAGGCCGAGAAGATTGGTCTTCATGTCAGCGCGAAAATACCTCGCTGGCCGGGAAGAAGTACCCGATCTCGCTGCGCGCCGTGTCCGGCCCGTCCGAGCCGTGCACCGCGTTGGCGTCGATCGAATCGGCGAAGTCCGCGCGGATGGTGCCCTTGGCGGCCTTCTTCGGGTCCGTGGCGCCCATCAGCTCGCGGTTCTTCGCGATCGCGTCCTTGCCCTCCAGCACCTGCACCAGCACCGGCCCGGAGATCATGAAGTCGACCAGGTCCTTGAAAAACGGCCGCTCGCGGTGCACCGCGTAGAAACCTTCCGCCTCGGCGCGCGAGAGGTGCTTCATGCGTGCGGCGACGATTCGCAGCCTCGCGCTTTCGAAGCGCGCAATGATCTGGCCAATCGCGTCCTTCTTGACTGCGTCCGGCTTGATGATGGACAGGGTACGTTCGACCGCCATTCCTGAATCTCCGTGGATTGCCGAAAAAGTGTGGCCGCGATTCTAGCATGGGCTGCCTGCGAATTGCGTAAAAACAATGGCTTACGCAGAGGCGGGGCGCCACTCCGGCAGGATGGCGCGCGCGCTGCCAGCCGCTTGCCAAGACACGTCCACGCCAAGGCCCGGCACCCAGACCAGTTCGCTGCCGCAAAACAGCATCGGCAAGCGTTCCCGTTCCCACGCCGGTACGCCGGCTTCCTGGAACAGATTCTTCAGTGTGCGCCGCGGCCGCCGCGCATCGGGCTGCAGTCGCCCGCCCGCGTCGCGCAGGCGGACGCTGAGTTTTCGTCCGTCGATGCGCGTCAGGGCAATGCCGTTTCCCTGCGTGCGGCGGAAGCGCAATTCGCCATCGAGGGAAGGAATCGCCAGGCGGGTTTCCCCCTGCCAGTCGATGGCGCTGAACGGCGGCGGCTTGCGCGCCGGTGCAAGGCGCATCCTGCCCCGAAAGACGCGCAACTGCCTGCCGTCGTGCTCGACCAGTGTGCGCGATCCGCTGGCATTGAATTGCTTGAGCATCTCGAGCAGCTTCGCCTCGCTTGGTGCGCGCATGCCCTGCACTTCGAGGAAGGCGCGCAGGGCGCGGTTCGCATCCAGCTCCTTTGACGCAAAATGCCGCGCCGCGCGCGCCAGGCTCTCACGCCAGCGCGGGAAGCGCTGCGCCAGCAGCGGGCCCACGCGCAGGCGCAGGAAGTTTCGCGTCAGCGCGTCGTCGCGGTTGGATTCGTCTTCGATCCACGCCAGCGCATGCGCGCGCGCGTACGTCAGGACTTCGCGCCGGGAAACCCCCAGCAGCGGCCGCACCAGCAATTTGGCGCCAAGCGTCCCGGCCGCCGGCATCGCCGCCGCGCCGCGCGTCCCGGCGCCGCGCAACAGGTTCAGCAGCACGGTCTCGGCCTGGTCGTCGAGCTGGTGCGCCAGCGCAATCGCATCCGCCTTGAGGCCCGAGAACACCGCGCGACGCGCCTCCCGCGCCGCGGCCTCCAGGCCCTTGCCCTGCCTGCGGACCTGCACCCGGCGCACGACAAGCGGGACGCCCCAGCCGCGGCACAGGCTCCTGCAAAAGCGCGCCCAGTCATCCGCGTTCGCGCTCAGCCCGTGATGCACGTGCACCGCGCTCAGGGTGAAGCCCTGTCGCGGCGCGAGTTCGCGCAGCCAGTGCAGCAGGACCACCGAATCGACGCCGCCGGAGAGACCGGCCACGAGGTGCTTGCCGCGCAGGTCCGCGGCGAGGCTAGCGTTCAGCCGTTTCCTTGAACTTGCCATAGCTCATCAGGCGTTCCAGACGTTCTTCGACGAGCTCTTTGGGCTTTTTTTCGCGCAGCTGCTTGAGCGCCTCGGCGAGCGCCTTGCGCAGCGCTTGCGCGGCGGCCTGCGGATCGCGGTGCGCCCCGCCCAGCGGTTCCGGGACCACCTTGTCCACCAGGCCCAGCGTCTTCAGGCGGTTGGCCGTGATGCCGAGCGTCTCGGCCGCCTCCGGCGCCATGTCGGCGCTTTTCCAAAGGATCGAGGCGCAGCCCTCCGGCGAGATCACCGAATAGGTGGCGTACTGCAGCATGATGGTGACGTCGCCCACCGCGATGGCCAGCGCGCCGCCCGAGCCGCCCTCGCCGATGATCGACACGATGATCGGCGTGCGCAGCGCGGCCATGGCGTAGAGGTTGCGGCCGATCGCCTCCGACTGCCCTCGCTCCTCCGCGTCGATGCCCGGATAGGCGCCCGGCGTATCGACGAACGTGAACACCGGCAGCGAGAATTTCTCCGCCATCTGCATCAGGCGCAGCGCCTTGCGGTAGCCCTCGGGCTTGGGCATGCCGAAATTGCGCGCGATCTTCTCCTTGGTGTCGCGCCCTTTCTGGTGGCCGAGGACCATGCAGGGCAGTCCGTCGAAACGCGCGAGGCCGCCCACGATCGAAGCGTCGTCGGCGAACATGCGGTCGCCATGCAACTCCTCGAATCCGGTGAACAGGGTGCCGACGTAGTCCAACGTGTAGGGCCGTTGCGGGTGGCGCGCCACTTGCGCAACTTGCCAAGGGCTGAGCTTGGCGTAGATCTCCTTGGTCAGCGCCTGGCTCTTCTTGGTGAGGCGCTGGATCTCCTCGGAGATGTCTACCGCCGAGTCGTCCTGCACGAAGCGCAGTTCCTCGATGCGCTGCTCGAGCTCGGCGATCGGCTGCTCGAATTCGAGGAAGGTGGTTTTCACGTGGTCAGTATTCTACTGGGACCGGGTCGAGGGACCGCCACAGGTACCAGGTGGCCACCGAGCGCCAGGGCTGCCAGCCGAGGCCGAGCTTGCGGATGCGCGACAGCGGCACCTTGCGCCCCTTGAAGTAAGCCACCCGCACAGCCTTGAGCAACCCGAGGTCGCCAAGGGGATACACGTCCGGCCGCAGCAGGTTGAACATCAGGAACATTTCCGCGGTCCAGCGGCCGATGCCGCGCACCGCCACCAGCTCGGCGATCACCGCCTCGTCGTCCATCTGCGGCCAGCGGTGCGGGTGCACGGTGCCTTCGGCAAAGTGCCGAGCCAGGTCGGCGATGTACTCCGTCTTGCGGTCCGAGAGGCCGCAGGCGCGCAGGCGGGGCCGGTTCACCGCGAGCACTTCGGCCGGGGTCATGCCCGGCGCGACCGCGAGCACGCGGTTCCACACCGATTGCGCTGCCTTCACCGAGATCTGCTGGCCGACGATGGCGCGCGCCAAGGTCTGGAACGGCTTGCCGCGCACCGCCATGTGCACGCGCGGGTGGCGCCGAATGATCGCGGCCATCGCCGGATCGCGGCGTGCCAGCGTGCGCTTGGCTCGGTCCCAGTATTCAGGCTTCATGCAGCGGCAGGTTGATGAACAGGTTCTGCGGCTTCATGCGCACTTCCTGCTCTGCGTTGGCGCTCAGCGCCAGGTACACGGTGCGCCCGGCGATGTCCGGGCGCATCACCGCGGCTTGCGCGAACTGCATGCCGAACAGCGCGACGATGTTGCGCATGCGGCCCTGCTCCACCTGGCCGCCGGCCCACAGTTCGTTCAGGATCGCGGTGGACTCGGCGTCCAGGCCGATGTGCCAGGCCCAGCGCGACTCCTCGATCTTGCGCAGCGGCTTGACCGCCACCTCGACACCGTGGAAGTGCAGCACCCAGGCTTCGATGACGCGGCATAGCGCCTCGAGCGCCGGGCGGCCATAGGTGAGACTGATCACCGTGTCGTGGCGCGATTCGCGCTCCCAGTAGAGCGCTGCGTTGGTGCGGTCGAGCACATCGAGGTCCACCTTGCCGATCGCGCCCTGCGCTTCGACGATCAGCTTGCCGAGGTTGCCGTAGCGGTTGCCCGCCGCGTGCATCTCCACGGTCTCGAGGTCGGCGAGCAGCACGTGCCCGTCCTGCAGCGGGGCCTTCTGCTCGCGGAAGAACAGTTCCGCGGCCCGCAGCTGCAGCGGATCGTCGCAGTCATCGAGCAGGTTGCGCAGGATCACGTGCGCGAGCTGCTCGATAAACAGGGGCGGAACTTCAATGGCCCCCTTGAACAATCCCATGTAGCAGCCCTCGACCGTGCCGGCCGCCAGCAGGCGGTCGCGGAACCGGAGCAGCATGCGGTAGTTGTGGCGCGCGTCGTCGTCCAGCACCGCCGCGACCTCGGCCTCCGGCACCTGGCGGCGCGGCGCCTGCATGAGCGCGGCGTGCAGGCGCAGTTCGGCATCGCAGGATTCCTCGACCGTGTGGATCTCCGGCCGCAGGTAGTAGGCGCGCAGGAAATCGTCCGTGACCCGCAGCCGCCCGGCCGGGTCGCGTTCTAGGAGATGGAAGCCGCTATTGCGCCAGAAGTCAGGCAGGGGCGACGACCAAACGCGAGTGCGACGCGACGTGCTGCCACAGGAACTCCATCTGGTCGGCGAGGATGCGGCGGTTGGTGAGGATCAGGTACTCCGCCTTGTTCGGGACGTAGGGCGCGAACAGC
>JANMUO010000410.1:0-10255 GCA_031391655.1 Betaproteobacteria bacterium | reverse complement strand
ACCGGCGGGCCCGAAGTCCTGCAGCTGGACGACGTATCGGTGGGTGATCCGGGGCAGGGGCAGGTGCGCATCCGCCACACGGCGATCGGCGTCAACTTCGTCGACACGTACCAGCGCTCGGGCCTCTATCCCACGCCGCTTCCAGCCGTCGCCGGCAACGAAGGTGCGGGCGTCGTCGAGGCGGTCGGTTCGGGCGTCACCGACATCAAGGCGGGCGACCGCGTCGCCTACACCGGATTGCCAGGCTCGTACTGCGAGCAGCGGCTGGTGCCCGCCGACCGCATGGTGAAGCTGCCCCAGGGCGTTTCCGAAGAGGTCGCGGCCTCGATGATGCTGAAAGGCCTCACGGTGCACTATCTGATCTTCACCACTTACCCGGTGAAGCAGGGTGAGACGGTGCTCTGGCATGCCGCCGCAGGCGGCGTCGGCCTGATCGCCTGCCAGTGGCTGAGGGCACTTGGCGTCACCACCATCGGCACCGCCGGCTCGGCGGAAAAGATGGCGCTTGCCAAGGCGCACGGCGCCGAGCACGTGATCAACTACTCGACGGACAATTTCGTCGAGAAGGTGAAGGCGATCACCGGCGGCAAGGGCGTGCCGGTGGTGTACGACTCGGTCGGCAAGACGACCTGGGAAGGGTCGCTGGACTGCCTGCGCCCGCGCGGGCTCCTCGTGTCCTTCGGCAACGCCTCCGGCCCGGTGGCGCCGGTGAACCTCGGCATTCTCTCCGCCAAGGGCTCGCTCTATGTCACGCGCCCGACGCTCGCCACCCACATCGCGAGCCGCGCCGACCTGGTCGAGCGATCGAACGCGCTGTTCGAGGTGGTCAAGTCCGGCAAGGTGAAGATCGAGACCACGGCGAAGTACAAGCTCGCCGACGCCCAGCAGGCGCACCGCGACCTCGAGGGGCGCAAGACCACCGGTTCGGTGATCCTGGTCCCCTGAAACGGCTCCGCCAAAAGAAAACGCCGCCCGCGGGCGGCGTTTTTCATTCGTGCGCGAAGCGCTACTTGATTTTCAGGATCCCCTTCGCCTTCTTCAGGGCCGCTTCCGAATCGCTGTGCTTGCCGGCCTTGTGGAACGCTTCGCCGTCGGCGCGCAGCTTCTTCACTTCCGCCGCCTGCGAGGCGTTCAGCTTGGCGCCGGGGAGGGCGCCATCGATCTGCTTCATCAGCGTCGGGCAGCTGTTGGCCAGTGCAACCGAACTGGACAGCGCCAGGGCGGCGAGCAGGGCAATTTTCTTCATGGAGTTTCTCCGTGGTCGGGTTGGACGACGGGGACAGATTATCATCCCGGCTGGACGATGCAAGTATGCGAGCGACGCTGATCCACGACAATCCCTTCGAACTGGACGCCGCCTGGCTGCGGCGGCATTTCGCCGGCGCCGCCGCATTCCCGCCCGGGGAGACGCTGTACGGCGACCAGGGGACAGACACCGTGCGCGCCGCCGCGCGCCGGCCCGCCTCGGTGCTGGTGCCGATCGTGCAGCGCCCCGAGGAGCTGCGCGTGCTGTTCACGCGCCGCACCGCGCACCTGAAGGACCACTCCGGGCAGATCAGCTTCCCCGGCGGGCGCGCCGAAGCGCATGACGCCTCGCCCGAGGCCACTGCGTTGCGCGAGGCCGAGGAGGAGATCGGCCTCGACCCGCGCTGCGTCGAGCTGCTGGGCAAGCTCTCCGACTACCATACGCGCACCGATTTCCGCGTCACGCCGGTGGTGGGCCTGGTGGCGGAGCCTTTCGAGCTGCGCCTCGACGCCCACGAGGTGGACGAAGTGTTCGAGGTGCCGCTCTCGTTCCTGCTGGATCCCGCCAACCACCAGCGCCACACGCGCGAGTTCCAGGGCCGGCAGGTGCCTTACTTCGCCATCCCCTGGCATGACTATTACATCTGGGGCGCGACCGCCGGCATGCTGGTGAACCTGTACCGCTTCCTCGCGCAGCCGCGCGCCGACGCATGAGCCTGCTCGCCATCGTCGCGGCGCTGATCCTGGAGCAGTGGCGCCCGCTGGGGGATCGCAAGGCCTATTTCGCGCTACTGGCGCGCTGGACCAACTGGCTGGAGCGCTCCTTCAACGCCGGCGAAGCGCGCCACGGCACCACCGCGTGGCTGGTGGCGGTGCTGCCGGTGCTGGCGGCGTCAATAGTGGCGTACACCCTGCTGCTGTGGGCAAGCCCGCTGCTCGCGCTGCTGTTCAACGTGGCGGCGCTCTACCTGACGCTGGGCTTTCGCCAGTTCAGCCACTACTTCACCGACCTGCAGCTGGCGATCCGCGCCGGCGAAGTGGACCGCGCGCGCGAGCTGATCGGCGCCTGGCGCGGGGAGCCGGCGCAGCACCGCAGCCGCGAGGAGGTGATCCGGCTCGCTATCGAGGAGGCGCTGGTGGCCTCGCACCGGCACGTGTTCGGGGTGCTGTTCTGGTTCCTGCTGCTGCCTGGCCCAAGCGGCGCGATCCTGTATCGCCTGGCGCTGCACTTGCGGCGGCGCTGGAGCGGGCTGGGCACCTTCGGTGCGTTTGCCGAGCGCGCAGGCCGCCTGCTGGAGTGGCCAGCCGTGCGATTCACCGCGGCCTCGTTCGCAGTGGTGGGCGATTTCGAGGACGCGGTCTATTGCTGGCGCACGCAGGCAGGCAGTTGGGCAGATCCGGACGCCGGCGTGGTGCTCGCCGCCGGCGCCGGCGCGATGGGGGTGCGCCTCGGCATGCCGCTCACGGGCATCGAAGGTGTCGAAGTGCGCCCCGAGCTGGGCATGGGCGAGAACGCCGACAGCCCTTTCCTCGACAGCGTGGTGGGGCTGGTGTGGCGCGCGCTGGTGGTGTGGCTGTTCCTGCTGGCGGTGCTGGTCCTGGCGCGCGCTGTCTAACGACCGCAGCGCCAGCATTCCGTGAACTGCGGCTCGAGCTTCTCGCCGCAGGCGGGGCAGGTCCACGCCGGGCCGGCCGCCGGCCGGCCTTCGCGCAACAGCCGCTCGGCGCGCAGCGCATCGAGTGCGTCCAGCACCCAGACTTCCGCCTGGCATTCGGCCGGCGGCAGCTCGCCCATGGCCGAGGCGAGCCTCTCGTTCTTCACCACGGCGCGGATGCCCTCGGCTTCGAGCAGGTTCTTCGCGTGGTGCACCGCGAGCAGGTCGAAGGAGCTGAAGACGCGGGTCAAATGTCGTAGAGCGCGTCGCACTTCGCCGCGCAGATGAAATCGTTTTCCGACAGGCCGCCGAGCGCATGGGTCCAGTAGGTGACGCGGCACTGGTTGTAGCCGACGGCGAGGTCGGGGTGGTGGTCTTCGCGGTGCGATATCCAGGCCAGGGCGTTCACGAAGGCCATGGTGTGGTGGTAGTTGGCAAAGGGGTACAGCTTCACCAGCTTGCCGTCCTCCAGTATCCAGCCCTTCAGCTGCTTGAGCGTCTCGCGCGCCTGCTGCGCGTCGTAGGCCGGCACGCCTCCTTCGCAGGGCTTGCACTTCTTCTTGGCGAGCGATTCCATGGCGCCTCCTAGGTGCCGGCCTGCAGCCGCGCGATGCGCGTGGCGGCGGGCGGGTGCGAGTCGTAGAACGCCGAATGCAGGGGGTCGGGCGTGAGCGTGGCCGCGTTGTCCTGGTAGAGCTTGACCAGCGCGCGCACCAGCTCGGCCGCGCTGGCGTGCGCCGCGGCGTAAGTGTCGGCCTCGAATTCATGCTTGCGCGAGTAATGGCTGGTCAGCGGTTGCAGGAAGAAGGTGAACACCGGCATTACCAGCACGAACAGCAGCAGCCCCGTGGCCGCCCCCGGTGCGCCCGCATTGAGGCCGGCATAGAACCAGGGCTCGTCGATCAGGTGGCCCAGTACCCACAGCAGCGCGAAGGACAGCGCGAACATCAGCGCGATGCGCTTCCACACATGGTGGCGGCGGAAGTGGCCCAGTTCGTGCGCCAGCACCGCTTCGACTTCGCCCGGCGCGAGGCGCGAAAGCAGCGTGTCGAAGAACACGATGCGCTTGGCGGCGCCGAAGCCGGTGAAGTAGGCGTTGCCGTGCGCCGAGCGCCTGGAGCCGTCCATCACGTACAGGCCGCTGGAGCGAAATCCGCAGCGCGCCAGCAGCGCCTCGATGCGCCCGGCGAGCGCCGCATCGGCGAGCTGGGTGAACTTGTTGAACAGCGGCGCGATGAACGTCGGGTAGATGAGCAGGATCAGCAGGTTGAAGCCAACCCATACTGCCCAGACGGTGAGCCACCAGTGCTCGCCCATGCGCTGCATCAGCCACAGCACCAAGAGGAGCAATGGCAAGCCGAGCACGGCGGCAAGCAGCGCGTGCTTGGCGAGGTCGGCGAGGAACAGGGCCGGCGTCATGCGGTTGAAGCCGAAGCGCGCCTCGACCACGAAGGTGCGGTAGATGGAGGAGGGCAGCTCGATCGCCGAGAGCAGCAGCACCACGCTCGCCACCAGCGCGGTGCCGTGTGCAATGCCACCCGGCTCGAACACCTGCGCCCATTGCCCGGCGATCCAGCTCAGCAGGCCGCCCAGCGTAAGCGCGAGCAGCACCAGCGTGCAGATGAGCAGATCCACCATGCCGAGGCGCCCCTTCGCGACCGTGTAGTCGGCCGCCTTCTGGTGCGCGGAGAGGGGCATCACGTCGGCGAATCCGGGCGGCACCGCGTCGCGGTGCGCGCGCACGTGCTCCATCTGGCGCACAGCGAGCCAGATGCGCGTCAGCGTCGCCGCGGAGAGCGCGGCCAGGAACAGCCAGGTCAGAGCATTCATCACGCCATGAGAGAATACGTCATGCCTGCGGACCAGAACAACCTTGTCTGGATCGACATGGAGATGACGGGGCTCGCGCCGGACTCCGACCGCATCATCGAAGTCGCCCTGCTGGTCACCGATCCGCAGCTGAATCTCATCGCCGAGGGCCCGGTCCTGGTGGTGCACCAGCCCGACGAGGTGCTCGAGGCGATGGATTCCTGGAACAGGGGCGTGCACGGCAAGTCCGGGCTCATCGACAAAGTGAAGGCCTCGCGCCTGGACGAGGCGACGGTGGAAGCGCGCATGCTGGAGTTCCTTGCGCCGCACGTGCCGGCGGGCGCCTCGCCGATGTGCGGCAACTCGATCTGCCAGGACCGCCGGTTCCTTGCGCGCTCAATGCCCAAGCTGGAGGCGTACTTCCACTACCGCAACCTGGACGTCTCCACGCTGAAGGAGCTGGTCAAGCGCTGGAAGCCCGAAGTGGCGAAGGGCCTGAAGAAGGAAGGCAAGCACGAAGCGCTCGCCGACATCCTCGATTCGATCGAGGAGCTGAAGTACTACCGCAAGACCATCATGACGATTTGAAAATAAGGACAGTTTTCACGATGTAAAAAATAGGGTCTGTCCCTATTTTTTCTTTCTCTTCTTCTTCGCCGCCGCGCCGACTTCGACGATCACCTCGATCTCGACCGGGATGCCCATGGGGAGCGACCCCATGCCGACGGCCGAGCGGGCGTGCTTGCCGGCCTCGCCCAGCACCTCGACGAAGAGGTCCGAGCAGCCGTTGATCACCTTGGGGTGGTCCTCGAACTCGGGCACGGCGTTCACCATGCCGAGCACTTTCACCACGCGCTTCACGCGGTCCAGGCTTCCCAGTTCCTGGCGCATCACCGCCAAAAGGTCCATGCCCACCGAGCGGGCGTGCTGGTATGCCTGTTCGGCGGTGTACTCGCGCCCGACCTTGCCCTTGGGACGCTTGCCCTCCACCGGGCGCGGCCCTTTGCCGGCGAGATACAGCAGGTTCCCGGTGCGCACCGCGTTGACGTAGTTGGCGACCGGCGCGGACACCGTGCCCAGGTCGATGCCCAGTTTCTTCAGGCGCTGCTCGGCGCTCACGGCAGCGTGACGACCTTGCCGGGGTTGAACAGGTTCTCCGGGTCGAAGGCGCGCTTGATGTCGCGCATCACGTCCACCGCCTCGCCCAGCTCTTCCACCATGTAGGCCTGCTTGCCGATGCCGATGCCGTGCTCGCCGGTGCAGGTGCCCTCCATGGCGAGCGCGCGCTTGACCACGCGCAGGTTGAGCGCCTTGGCCTCTTCCATGTCCTGCTTGCGCGCCGGGTCCACGAGGATCACCAGGTGGAAGTTTCCGTCGCCGACGTGGCCGAAGAGCGGGACCGGCATCGAGGCCTTCTCGATGTCCTTGGTGGTCTCGACGATGCACTCCGCGAGGCGCGAGATCGGCACGCACACATCCGTCGAAATCGCGCGCGAGCCGGCCTTCAGCTGCAGGCAGGCGAAGTAGGCGTTGTGCCGCGCCTCCCACAGCTTGGTACGCTCCTCGGGCTTGGTGGCCCACTGGAAGTCCAGCCCGCCGTTCTCCTTGGCGATCTCCTGCACCATCTCGGCCTGCTCCACCACCCCGGCTTCGCTGCCGTGGAACTCCAGCAGCAGCGTCGGCATCTCCTTGTGGCTGGTCTTGTTGTGGCGGTTGAGCGCGGCCATGGTGGTGGCGCACAGCAGCTCGCTCCGCGCGATCGGGATGCCCGACTGCAGCGTCTGGATGACGGTATCCGCGGCCCCTTTCACGCTTGCGAAGGCGCATACCGCGGCCGACATCGCGGCCTGCACCGGGTGCAGCTTCACCGTGACTTCGGTGATGATGCCCAGCGTCCCCTCCGAGCCGACGAACAGCCGCGTGAGGTCGTAGCCGGCGGCCGATTTCTTCGCGCGGCGCGAAGTCTGGATGATGCGCCCGTCGGCCAGCACCACCTTGAGCGAGAGCACGTTCTCGCGCATGGTGCCGTAGCGCACGGCGTTGGTGCCCGAGGCGCGCGTGGCGCTCATGCCCCCCAGCGTCGCGTCCGCCCCGGGATCGATGGGGAAGAACAGGCCCGTGTGCTTCACGTACTCGTTCAACTGCTTGCGCGTGACGCCGGCCTGCACCACGGCGTCCAGGTCCTCCTCATGCACCGCGAGCACCTTGTTCATCTGGCTCATGTCGATGCAAACCCCGCCGTGGATGGCGAGGATGTGGCCCTCGAGCGAGGTGCCCACGCCGTAGGGGATCATGGGCACGCGGTGGCGGCGGCAGATGTTGACGATGTCGCGCACTTCCTCTGTGGTGTGCGGGAACGCCACCGCATCGGGCGGGGCGTAGGGCAGGTAGGACTCGTCCTTGCCGTGGTGCTCGCGGATGCCGGTGGAGGTGGTCACCCGCTCCCCGAGCAGCGCGCGCAGCTCGGCGACGGCGCTCTGGTCGAGTTCCCGAGCCTTGTTCATCGGGTCATTTTAGCTTTATTTCGCCCTCGAACGGCACCTTCACCCCGAGCCCCGGGATCTCGAGCATCACGCGCACCGGGAGCGTCTCGTCGCCCTTCAGGCGCGCCGCGGCGAGAGCCTGCTGCACCGCCTGCTCGATCTCGCGCTGCGAGTTGACGCCCACCATCTTGAGGAACTTGCGGATGCTCAAGTTGAAAGTTTCCTGGTCCATGCGCTAACTCCTTTTCCGCAGAATTTCGTCAGCCAGCTGCTTGCCCAGCTCGACGCCCCACTGGTCGAAGCTGTTCACGTTCCAGATCACCCCCTGGGTGAAGGTCTTGTGCTCCCAGGCGGCGAGCAGCCGCCCGAGGTGGCGTGCGTCGAGCTTGCCCAGCCGCAGGGTGCTCGAGGGCCGGTTGCCGGGATACTGCCGGTGCGTGGGCAGCGCCGGGTCCGCGGTACCGAAAGCGAGCGCGTGCGCCTGGGCTTCGGCATTGGCGTCGAGTTCTGCGCTCACCCCGGCGACGACGAAGTCCGCCGGCACCAGCGGGGTGCCTTGGTGCAGCAGCTGGTGGAAGGAGTGCTGGCTCGGCGTGCCCTCGGCGCCCCAGACGACCGGCGCGGTGGCATAGTCCACGCCACGGCCGGCGCGGTCCACGCGCTTGCCGTTGGATTCCATTTCCAGCTGCTGCAGGTAGGCCGGCAGCAGGCGCAGCGCATGCGCGTAGGGCAGCACGGCATGGCTCTGCGCGCCGAGGAAATTCACGTTCCACACGCCAAGGAGCGCCATCAGCACCGGCACGTTCTGCTCGAGCGGCGCCTCGCGGAAATGCCGGTCCATGTCGCTGGCGCCCGCGAGCAGCTCGTCGAACGCCTGCGCGCCGAGCGCGGCGAGCGCGGTGAAGCCCACGGCCGACCACAGCGAGAATCGCCCGCCCACCCAGTCCCACATCGGCAGCATTTCGCTGGCGCCGAAGGCGCGCGCGGCGGCTTCGTTCGCGGTGACCGCGTAGAGCCGGCCGCGGCCGCCGAGCCAGTGCTTCGCAGCGCGCGCGTTGGCGAGCGTCTCCTGCGTGCTGAAGGTCTTTGAAACCGCGACCACCAGCGTGGATTGCGGTTCCGCGCCCGCAAGCGCGCGAGAAAGGTCCAGCGGGTCGATGCTCGCGGCGAAACGCACCTCAAACTTGGCGGATTCGCCCAACGCATCCATCACCAGGTGCGGCCCGAGTTCGGAACCGCCGGTCCCCAGGTGCACGATGCGCCGGATGCCGGCGAGTCCTGCAGCCAGCTCGCGCATGCGCACGAGCGTCTTCTTCACTTCGGCAGGCGCAGCCTCACCCGCGCGCAGCGCGGGGTGGCGCGCGGCGCGGCCTTCGCTTGCATTGACCGGCTCGCCGGCAAACAGCGCGCGCCGCCACTCGTCGAAGCCGCGCTCCGTGGCGAGCTGCGTGAGCAGGCGCAGAGTGAGCGCGCCAACGCGCTGGCGCGAATAATTCAGCTCCAGCCCCGGCGCGCGTGCCACGAACTGCGCGCCGCGGCGCGCGTCGCTGGCGAACAGCTCCGCGAGCTTCTCCTCGCGCCAGCCTTCGGCATGCGCCGCGAGCTTGGCCCAGGCGGGACATTCGGTCGGCGAGAGGGTGGACAGGGTGGGCAGCTTGCTCACTTCGCCTCCAGCCGGTACAAGCGATAGCGCTCTGACTTGTCGCCCGGGCGCCCGACGTCGGCGATCTTGACCCACGCGGCGCTCGGCCCGTCGCGCTCGTCGCGCGGGTTGCCTTGCACCAGGAGAAACCTGCAGGCACTGGTCATGGCGCGCTCCAGCGGCATCGTGCGCAGCCCGGCGTGGTAGCTGAGCGCCGCGCGCTGCGTCACGCCGAGGTTCTGCCCGGCGATGCAGCCGGCGTCCACCGGGATCTTGGTGCGCAGCTGCAGCGCGACGCCGCGGTAGCTCTTCTGGTAGTCGGCCCACGGCAGGAGCAGCGCCGCGAAAGTGCCCCAGAGCAGCGCGACCCCTGCTGCCCAGCGCGTCACGCCGCGCATCGGCGAGGGTGCGGTGAAGAATGCGATGTAGAGCCAGCCCAGCGCCAGCGCGAGGCCCAGGAGTAATCCGAGCGCGGAAAAGGAAAAGTGCGCCTCGAAGCCCGGCGCGGTCTTCATGAGGTCATTGGCGACCTTGGGCGGCACGCCGCTCATCAGCGCGGCATAGGCGAACCACAGGAGCGCGGCGGAAAAGGTGAAGGTCATCACGCCGAACCAGTCGAGCGCCGCGGCCGCGCCGCGGCGCAGCAGCCCCGCCCCTTCCGCGCCAAGCAGCGCGAGCGGGGCGAGCAACGCGATCGCGGTGACGTCCTGGGGCGGACCGGCGATGACGATGGCAACGAAGCTGAGCGCAAACGCCGTCGCTGGCACGAACAGGCGCGGCTCGCGCCAATGCCGGCGCAGCGCCCACAGCGCCCAGGCGGCGAGCGGCCAGGCCGGCCAGGCGAACCAGCTCGTGGTGACGGCGAAGTAGCGCAGGTTGTGGAGGAATTCGCCGCGCGTGTGCGTCGCGAGGTACCACCAGGGCCCGACCAGTTCCGGCGCGCGTTGCGACAGCGCCAGCGGCCAGCTGCCGGCGACGAGGAGCGCGGCCACGAAGGTCGCGGCGAGGAAGGGGAGCGCCCGCCCGTCACGCCAGGGTGTGCACACGGCGTGCGCGGCGAGCACGGCGATCAGGAGCGCCGCGGGCAGGATCCAGCCCGAACCCAGCGCGGCGAGGCCCAGCGCGGCGCCGAAGGCGGCGCCCTTGAGCAGCGGGCGCTCGTGCGCGCGCGGCAGCACGGCGTAGGCGGCACAGATCGCGGCAAGTCCCGCGAGGTCGGGAATCGCCTCGTGCGCATGCACGAACAGGCCGATCGAGCCGAGCAGCAGCAGCGGCGCGGTCCGCTGGCAGCCCGGCTCCATCGCCTTCTGGGACAATCGCTGCACCAAACATATCGCCATCATCGACGCCGGCCCGTTCCGCCGCCGCATGCGCCGCACCCAGGTCGCCGGCGACCGGCCGTATTGAGGGGGGTTAGTTTA
>JANMUO010000244.1:0-3002 GCA_031391655.1 Betaproteobacteria bacterium | reverse complement strand
GTGCTCGACCAGGGCCGCATGGTGGGCATGCTTACCTTCCGCGAGATCCTGCAGTGCCTCGCGCAGCGCGACGGTTCGGTCAGCGACGTGTGCGTGGGCGACATCATGGTGCGCGACCCGGTGACTGCCACCCCGGACATGGAAGTGAACGACCTGCGCCGCACCATGCTCGACTCGGGCGCGCGCTACTTGCCGGTGATGCAGGACGGCAAGCTGGTCGGGGTGATCTCGTTCCGCGACGTCGCCAAGGCGGTGCTCGAAGAGCAGGACTTCGAGAACAAGATGCTCAAGGGATACATCAAGAATTGGCCCGCGTAGGAAGTTCCTCCTAAGCGGCGCGGCGCTCGCCGCTGCCGGCGGCCTCGCCGCCTGGCGCCTGTGGCCGGAGCAGGGCGTCTGGAATCCCTGCCTTGCCCGCCTGCCGCGACGCCTCGCCGGGCACGAGCTGGTGCGCGCTGCTTGGGAAGGGCTGGACCCCGCGCAGGTGTGGGACGCCCACGCGCACCTCGTCGGCACCGGCGATTCGGGCGGCGGCGTGGCGGTGAACCCGAAGATGAACAGCCTGCTCAACCCGACCGAGTACGCGCGGCGCCTGTTTTTCCTCAATGCGGGTTGCTCGCACGATGCGCCGGGTGGCGTGGACCGCGCCTACATCGAGCGCATGCGCAACCTCGTCGACGGGCTGCGTCCCGGCGCGAAGCTGGTGTTGTTCGCGTTCGATCGCGCGCACGGCGAGCGCGGCGAAGTCCTGGCGGAGCGCACCGGCTTTTACGTACCCGACGCCTACGCGCGCGACACGGCGCGCGCCCATCCGGAGGCGTTCGAATGGGCGGCCTCGATCCACCCGTACCGCGCTGATTGCGTCGAGGCGCTGGAGCGCGCCAAAGCCACGGGCGCGCGCGCGGTGAAGTGGCTGCCGGCGGCGATGGGCATGGACCCGGGCTCGCCGCTGTGCGACCGCTTCTATGCATCGGCGGCGCGGCTGAAGCTGCCGCTCATCTCGCATGCGGGACTCGAGCGCGCGGTGATGGGCACCGACATCCAGGACTACGGCAACCCGCTGCGCCTGCGTCGCGCGCTGGATGCGGGCGTGCGCGTGGTGGTGGCGCACTGCGCTTCGATGGGCCAGGACCGCGACCTCGACCAGGGGGCCGACGGCACTCTCGTGGACAGCTTCGAGCTGTTCGCGCGCCTGATGGACGAGCCGCGTTACGCAAAGCTGCTGGTCGGCGACCTCTCGGCGCTGACGCAGGTGAACCGCGCCGGCCCCACGCTCGCGCGCGTGATGCAGCGCGCGGACTGGCATGCGCGGCTGCTCAACGGCTCGGACTACCCGCTGCCCGGCCTGATGCCGATCTTCTCCGTGGAATTCATCGTTTCGCTCGGGCTGCTGGAGGCGGCTGCTGCGCCGGTGCTCACCGAGATACGCCAGCACAACCCGCTGTTGTTCGATTTCGTGCTCAAGCGCAGCCTGCGCCTGAAGGGCAAGGCGCTGCCGCGTTCGGTGTTCGAGACGCGGCGCTTCTTCGAGGGCGGCGTGTAGAATCTTCGGCATGTCCGGCAACAGTTTTGGCACCCTGTATTGCGTCACATCGTTCGGCGAGTCTCACGGGCCCGCCTACGGCGGCGTGGTGGACGGCTGCCCGCCGGGGCTGGAGCTCTCGGCGGCGGACTTGCAGCGGGAACTGGACCGGCGCAAGCCCGGCAGCTCGCGCCACGTCACGCAGCGGCGCGAAACCGACACGGTGGAGATCCTCTCCGGCCTCTACGAGGGCCGCACCACCGGCACGCCGATCGGCTTCCTGGTGCGCAACGAGGACCAGCGCTCGAAGGACTACTCGGCGATCGCGCAGAAGTTCCGCCCCGGGCACGCCGACTACACCTACTGGCAGAAGTACGGCATCCGCGACCCGCGCGGCGGCGGCCGCGCTTCGGCGCGCGAGACCGTGGTGCGCGTGGCGGCCGGCGCCATCGCGAAGAAGTGGCTCGCCGGCCGCTACGGCGTGCTGGTGCGCGGCTACCTGGCGCAGCTCGGACCGCGCAAGATCCCGTTCCTGGACTGGGCGGCGGTGGGCGCCAACCCCTTTTTCGCGCCGAACGCCGGCGTCGTCGCCGAGCTGGAGAAGTTCATGGACGGCCTGCGCGAGAGCGGGGATTCCTGCGGCGCGCGCGTCAACGTGGTGGCGAGCGGCGTACCGGTGGGCTGGGGCGAGCCGGTGTACGGGCGCCTGGACGCCGACATCGCCGCGGCGATGATGTCGATCAACGCGGTGAAGGGCGTGGAGATCGGCGCAGGCTTCGCGGCGATCGAGCAAAAGGGCAGCGAGCACGGCGACGAGATGACGCCGCAGGGCTTCCTCACCAATAACAATGGCGGCATCCTCGGCGGCATCTCCAGCGGCCAGGAGGTCACCGTGTCGATCGCGCTCAAGCCCACCTCGAGCATCCGCCTGCCGCGCCGCACGATCGACGTCGACGGCAAGGCGGCGAGCGTCGAGACCACCGGCCGCCACGATCCCTGCGTCGGCATCCGCGCCACGCCGATCGCCGAAGCGATGCTTGCCTGCGTTCTGATGGACCACGCACTGCGCCATCGCGCGCAGTGCGGCGACGTCGCGCCGCCGACCCGGCTGGAATAGAAAAGCGCGCGGTAGAAAAGCTCACGGGAATCCATTAAAGTACCCGTCCACCCCACGCAAGTGAGGATAAAAACATGAGCAACAAGGGGCAGCTGCTACAAGACCCGTTCCTGAATACCCTGCGCAAGGAACACGTTCCCGTCTCGATCTACCTGGTGAACGGCATCAAGCTGCAGGGGCAGATCGAATCCTTCGACCAGTACGTGGTGCTGCTGCGCAATTCGGTCACGCAGATGGTCTACAAGCACGCCATCTCCACGGTCGTGCCCTCCCGCGCCGTCAGCCTCGGCGTGGAGCCAGAAAAGGACGCTTGATCCCCGCGGCGGCGCCCGACAACCAGGCGGCGGTGCTCGTCAGCCTGGA
>JANMUO010000215.1:0-10827 GCA_031391655.1 Betaproteobacteria bacterium | reverse complement strand
TCGCGCCCCGCTGCCAGCTCGCGCACGCGCTGGCGGTTCTCGCGCTGGTCGAGGAAGAAGCCGGTCTTTTGCCCCTGCGCCACGTCGACGCGAAAGTGCAGCCCGTACTCCGTGATCGGGCAGCGCGAGGCGTTGCGGTTGCCGCGCGCGAAACCCACGCGGGGCTCCAGCCCCTCGAGCTTGCGCACCTCGGCGTCCGACCTTTCGAACACCGCCTCGCAATGCGTCGCCTCGACGAGCGCATCGAGGATCGCCTCGCGCCAGCGCTCCGCGCCCGCGGAAAGGAACTGCACCACCAGCACGTCGGCGTAGCGGTCCACGATCACGCCCGGCAGTCCATCCGATTCCCCATGCACCAGCCGCAGCGCGTTGGTGTGCTTCGACGCCGGAAGCGCCGCGCGCATGGCGACCGCCTGTTTTACCTTGCGGCTGAAGTACTCCGCGTTGGTGGTGGCCTTCGCATCGAACGACCACACCCGGGCGCGGATCTGCGATTCCGGACTGTAGGCCGCCACCGCCAGCGGCGCGCCGTCGGCCGAGCGCACTTCCACGGTGTCACCCGCCCTGGGCTCCCCGACCACGCGCTCGATGGCCCCGGAGAAGATCCAGGGATGGCGGCGCTTGAGCGATTTCTCGCGCCCCGGTTTCAGGACGAGGACGTTCATTTCTTGCGCGCGCGCGGGTGCGCCGCGTCGTAGACCTTGGCGAGCGACTGGTAGTCGAGGTGCGTGTAGACCTGGGTCGTCGAGATGCTGGCGTGACCGAGCATCTCCTGTACCGCGCGCAGGTCCTGCGAGGACTGCAGCACATGGCTGGCGAAGGAGTGCCGCAGCATGTGCGGATGGAGATTGCCCTGCACCCCCTGGCGCGTGCCCCAGGCGCGCAATTGACGTTCAACTACTCCAGGGGCGATGCGCTTGCCGCGCGCACCGACGAACAGGGCCTTTTCTCCCGGCGACGCGACCAGGGCGCGCGCCGTGATCCAGGCCTGCAGCGCCGCGCGGGCGCTGGCGCCCACCGGCACCGTGCGCGTCTTGCTGCCCTTGCCGGTGACGGTGACTTCGCCCTCCTTCAGGTCGAGCCGGCCGTCGCCCAGGTCGAGCGCCACCAGCTCGGCGAGGCGCAGCCCGGAGGAGTACAGCAGCTCGAACATCGCGCGGTCGCGCGCCAGCAGCGGTGAATCGTCCGGCGCGGCCTCCAGCAGCCGCTGCACCTGCTCCACCGACAGCGCCTTGGGCAGGCGCCTGGCGGGCTTGGGCGCGCGCACGCCCTCGATGGGATTGGCCTTGTAGCCACGGTGCCGCGCGAGCCAGCGGAAAAGGCCGCGCCAGGCCGAGAGCAGGCCGGCTAGCGAGCGCGGCGCGAGGCCGCGCGCGTGCAGCTGCGCGACGAAGCGCCGCACCTGCGCGGACTCGAGCGAGGCGAGCCTTGCTTCGCCGAGGAGCTGCAGCAGCGCGGAGAGGTTGGCGCGGTAGATTTCCAGCGTGCGCGGCGCGAGGCGCCGCTGGTGCTCGAGCGTGCCCAGGTAGTCCCGGACCGTTGCTTCGTCCGGATGCGTGGCGGGCACCTAGAGACGCGCGGCGAGTGCGGCCGCGGTGAGCTCGCCGATGCGGCGCAGGTACAGCGTGCCCATCTCGGCGTAGAAGCGCTGCGCATCCTCGCTGCCCAGCGCGAGCAGGCCGAAGCTCTTCGTCTGGCCGAGCGGGATCAGGGCGACCGAGCGCACATGTTCCTTCGCATCGCCGAACCAGCCGAGGAACGGGTTGCCCGCGGCGGCGCCGCACAGCGGCGCGCCCATGGTCTCGACGCGGGCGCGCAGCTCATCGCTCACTGCAGCGCCTTCGGCGCTGCCCGCGGGCAGCGGCTTGTCCCATACGCGCAGCGCGACATGCGGAACCGAAAAGTCCTCGCGCAAGTGAAAGGTCAGCGCCTGCGCGCTGGCGGCGAAATCGCGCGCGCCAAGCAGCGCCGCGGAGAGGCGGTGCACCTTCTCGCCGATGGCGTCGTTTTCCTCGCCGAAGTGGATCAGCTCGCCCAGCTTGCCCTCGAGCAGCTTCACCTTGTCGCGCAGCGCGAGGATCTGGCGTTCCGACAGCGGGATGGCGCGGCCGCCGTAGGGATGCGGCACGAACACCGATTCGAGGAGCTCGGGATGCTGGTCGAAGAACTGCGGGTGGGTCCTGAAGAACTGGGCGACTTCATCTGCGGTCATGGGCGGCCTTGTGCTGCGCTGCTACAGTTCGATGCTTCCCTCGAACACCGTCTTCGCGGGTCCTTTCATCCGGATGGCATTGTCGCCGCCCGCCCAAGCGATGGTCAACGTGCCGCCGCGCGTTTGCACGCGCACCGGCGAGTCGAGCAGGCCGCGCGCGATGCCGGAGACCACCGCGGCGCAGGCGCCGGTGCCGCAGGAGAGCGTCTCGCCCGCACCGCGCTCGAACACGCGCAGCTTGATGGCGTGCCGGTCCAGCACCTGCATAGAGCCGGCGTTCACGCGCTGCGGAAAGCGCGGATGCCGCTCGAGGAGCGGCCCTTGCGTGCCTACCGGCGCCGCTTCCACGTCCAGCGAGAGCTGCACCGCGTGCGGGTTGCCCATGGAAAGGATCGCCAGTTCGACGCGCACGCCGCCCACTTCGAGCGGCTGCACCAGCGGCGAGTCCATTTTCGGCGGGCCCATGTCCACGCTCACCTCGCCGTCGTCCTCCAGGCGCGGCGCGATCATGCCGCCCAGCGTCTCGACACGGATCTCGCGCTTTTGCGTCATCCCCTTGCCGTGCACGTACTTCACGAAGCAGCGCGCGCCGTTGCCGCACTGCTCCACCTCGCCGCCGTCGGCGTTGAAGATGCGGTAGCGGAAGTCAGCGTCCTTGCGCGTGGGTTTCTCCACCACCAGCACCTGGTCGCAGCCGACGCCGAAATGGCGGTCGGCCAGGCGCCGCAGCTGCTCTCGCGAGAGGTCAAAGGGCTGCTGCGTCCCGTCCAGCACGACGAAATCGTTTCCCGCCCCCTCCATCTTGGCGAAGGCGATCAAAGGCACGCGCGCAGCGTCCCGGCGACGTGGCGCAGCTGATCGTCCGTGAGCTGCGGGTAGATCGGCAGGGAAAGCACTTCGCGCGCCGCCGCTTCCGATGCGGGCAGCGACAGGCGGCCGTAGTCCTTCTCGAACACCGGCTGCCGGTGCAGCGGGATGGGGTAGTACACGCCGCTGGCGACGCCTGCGTCCGCGAGGGCTTTCTTCGCTTCGTCGCGACGCGCGAGGCGCACGGTGAACTGGTGGTAGATGTGCTTGCCCATGCCGTGCACGGCGGGCAGCGCCAGCTCCGCCCCGGCAAGCAGCTCGCGGTAGCGCGCCGCGTGCCGCCCGCGCGCGTCGGTGAAGCGCGCCAGGTGCTTCATCTTCACGCGCAGGATCGCCGCCTGCATCTCGTCCAGGCGGCTGTTCAAGCCGATCATCTCGTGCGAATAGGTCACCTTGCTGCCGTGATGGCGGAGCATCCTCAACATCGCGTCATGCTTCTGTTCGCGCGTCGTGACCAGGCCTGCATCGCCGTAGGCGCCCAGGTTCTTCGTCGGGTAGAACGAGAAGCAGCCGAAATCGCCCCAGGCGCCGGCCTGCGTCCCCGCCCAGTCGGCGCCGATGGACTGCGCGCAGTCTTCGACCAGCACCAGCTTTCGTTCCTTGCACAGCGCCACGATCGGCGGCATCTCGGCGCACTGCCCGAACAGGTGCACCACGATCACCGCGCGCGTGCGCGGCGTGAGCGCCTTTTCCAGCATCGCGACGGTCATGTTGAAGCTGGCGCCGTCGACATCGGCGAAAGCGGGCTTCGCTCCGACATAGGCAATGGCTTCCGCCGTGGCGATGAAGGTGAAGGCCGGCGTGACCACCTCGTCGCCCGGGCCGATGCCCGCGGCGCGCAAGGCGAGGTGCAGCGCATCGGTGCCCGAATTGCAGGCCACTGCGTGCGGTACGCCGACCAGGGCGGCGACTTCCTTCTCCAGCGCCGCGCCCTCCGGGCCGAGGATGAAGTGGCCCGACACGAGCACGCGCTCGAGCGCCTCGCGCACTTCGGCGCCCACCTCGCGCAGTTCCGCCGCGAGGTCGAGGATCGGGACGTTCACCGCGCCACCGCCGCAAAGCGCTCCAGGCGCACGCGCACCAGGCGCGACACCTCCAACGCCAGGGCGAGCGCGCGGCGCCCGTCTTCGCCCGTCACCAGCGGCGGCCGGCCGCCGCGCACCGCCGCGACGAAATTCTCCACCTCGGCGCGTAGCGCGTCGCGATCGTCGAACCCGGTTTCGTCCTCGGCGATGGCGTCGGCGCGGCTGTCGCGCCGCACGACGCGGAGTTTCCCCGCCTGCAGGTCGGCGGAAGCGTACTGGTCGGCCTGGAACACGCGCATCTTGCGCACCGGGGCCTGGCTGACGCGGCTGGCGGACAGGTTCGCCACGCAGCCGCTGGCGAACTCGATCCTGACATTGGCGATGTCGATCGAATCGGTCATCACCTGGAAGCCGCAGGCACTCACGTGGCCGATCTCGCTCCTCGCCATCGACAGCACGAGATCGAGGTCGTGGATCATCAGGTCGAGCACCACATCCACGTCGATGCCGCGCTGCTTGAACCCCGACAGCCGCTCGCAATCGATGAACAGCGGCTGGTTGAGCGTCTGCGCAAGGGCGCGGAACGCCGGGTTGAAGCGCTCCAGGTGCCCCACGGCGAGCAGCGCGCCCTTCCTCTTCGCCGCGGCGACGAGGTCGTCGGCCTCCGCCAGCGTCGCGGCGATGGGCTTTTCCACGAGGAGGTGGATGCCCGCTTCCAGCAGCGGCATTGCCACCGCGTGGTGGCGTTCGGTGGGCACGGCCACGTTCGCGATGTCCACGCGGCCCACCAGCCCGCGAAAGTCGGTGAGCGCCTCGCAGCGGTGCTTTGCGGCGATGGCCTGCGCGCGCGCGGGGTAGGCGTCCACCACCGCCACCAGCTCGACGCCCTCCATCGCGGCGAGCTTTTCGGCGTGGAACTGCCCGAGGTAGCCCACGCCCACCACCGCCGCGCGCAGTTTCGCCTTCATACCCGCATTCTAGTCAGTAGAACCCGGCTTCGCCCTCGGGCCGGGTCTTGAAGCGCTTGTGCATCCACAGGTACTGCTCCGGCATGCCGAGCACCGCCTGTTCGATGAAGCGGTTCATGCGCAGCGTGTCGGCCGCCGCGTCGGCGGTAGGGAAGTCCTCCCAGGGCGCTTCGATGCGCACCACGTAGCCCTGGCCGCCGGGCAGCATCGTCGTCACCACCGGCAGCACCTTGGCGCCGGCGAGCCGCGCGATGCGCGACAACCCGGGCACCGTCGCCGCGCGCACCCCGAAGAAAGGCACGAACAGTGCGTCGCGCGGGCCGTAGTCCTGGTCGGGGAGGTAGAAGAAGGGCCGCTTCTCGCGCACCATGCAGCGGATGGCGGCACGCACGCCATCCTGACGCGACAGCTGGCGCTGGTCGCCGAAGCGCCCTCGGCCGTGCGCGAACAGCTCGTTGAACAGCGCGTTCTTCTGGGTGGAATAAATGGTGACGGCATTGCGCTCGAGCGCGAGGCGCGTCCCGCTGGCGTCCAGGCCGACAAAGTGCGGCACGAACAGGATTACCGGCTCGTCGCGCGGCGCCTGCAGGTGCTCGAGGCCTTCCACGCGGATCAGGCGCCGGATCCGCTCCTGCGGCGCCCACCACAGCAACGCGTGCTCGACGATGCTGCGCGTGAAGGCGCGAAAGTGCGCGCGCGCCAGCCGCTCGCGCTCCCGCGGCGCCATCTGCGGAAAGCACTTCCCGAGGTTGACGCGCGTGACGTGCCGGCGCTCGCGCAGGAGCCAGAAGAGCAGCCGGCCCAGCGTATTGCCGAACACGGCGATGGCGCCGAGCGGCAGGAAGTGCAGGAGCCAGAGCAGCGCGACGACGAGGCGCGTCATGACGGGGCGCTGGCACCTTCTGGAGTCTTGTAGCGGTTGTAGCCCCACAGGTATTGCTCGGGCGCCAGGCGCACCACGCCCTCGATGGCGCGGTTCATGTGCTGCGCTCCGGACTCCCCGGGCATCGCGGGCGGCAGCGGCCGGATGCGCATCACGTAGCCCGCGCCGCGCGGCAGGCGCTCGCCCGCCACCAGCAGGCAGACCACGTCGGGGCGTTGGGCGAACTTCGCCGCCAGCGTCATCGTGTAGGCGGGCCGGCCGAAAAACCCCGCCCACTCGCCCTCGCCCACGCCGGGCACCTGGTCGGGGAGGATTCCCACCGATTCGCGGCGCTTCAGGGCCGCCAGCAGCAGCCGCACCCCCGCGAGATCCGCGCTGGCGAGTTTCACTCCCGGTTGCGCGCGGCCGCGGTCGATCGTCGCCTGCAGCCAGGCCTGCTTCGAGGGCCGGTAGAGCACCGTGATGGGATGGCGCGCAGCGAAGGCCTGCGCGCAGATCTCGAAGCAGCCGGTGTGCGGCGTGAGCAGCACGATGGCCTTGCCCGCGGCGCGCGCCGCCTCATAGTGCTCGAGGCCGTCGATCTCGCGCAGCAGGGCGAGGCTCTCCGCGCGCGGGCGCAGCCACACCTTGGGCGTCTCGGCGAGCATCTTGCCCGCCTCGGCGATCGCCGCGCGGCGCACGCGCCCATCGCGATAGCCGGCGAGCGCCAGGTTTTCGCGCAGATGCCGCCGGTAGGTGGGCGACAGGCCGTAGATCAACCAGCCGAGGACGTTTCCCAACGCGTGCACCACGCGCAGCGGCAGGCGCGCCAGCAGCTGCATCATCTGCTATCCTTGCAACCTTTTTTCAGGCGAGTCCCATGAGCGAATTTCTCTTCACTTCCGAGTCGGTTTCCGAGGGACACCCGGACAAGGTCGCGGACCAGATTTCGGATGCGGTCCTCGACGCGATTCTAAAGCAGGACAAGACCTCCCGCGTCGCTGCGGAGACGCTGGTCAAGGACAACCTGGTGGTGCTCGCCGGGGAAATCACCACCGGCGCCAAGGTCGACTACCAGAGCGTGGTGCGCAAGACCATCAAGCGAATCGGTTACGACGACCCGGTGATCGGTTTCGACACGCACACCTGCACCGTGATCGTCGCCTATGGCGAGCAGTCCAGGGACATTGCGCAGGGCGTGGACGAAGGCAAGGGCCTCGACCTGGACCAGGGCGCCGGCGACCAGGGCCTGATGTTCGGTTATGCCTGCGACGAGACGCCGAGCCTGATGCCGCTCCCCATCTACCTCTCGCACCGTTTGGTCGAGCGCCAGTCCGAACTGCGCCGCGACGGGCGCATGCCCTGGCTGCGCCCCGACGCCAAGTCGCAGGTCACCATCAAGTACGCCAGCGGCAAGCCCGATGCGATCGACACCGTGGTGCTCTCCACGCAGCACAAGCCGGGCATGAGCCACAAGCAGATCGAGGAAGCGGTGATCGAGCAGATCATCAAGCCGGTGCTGCCGAAGAACCTGGTGAAGGGCAAGGTGAAGTACCTGGTCAATCCCACCGGCAGCTTCGAGATCGGCGGGCCGAAGGGCGATTGCGGCCTCACCGGCCGCAAGATCATCGTCGACACCTACGGCGGCTCCGCGCCGCATGGCGGCGGCGCCTTCTCCGGCAAGGATCCCTCCAAGGTGGACCGTTCCGCGGCGTATGCCGCGCGTTACGTGGCCAAGAACATCGTCGCCGCCGGCCTTGCCTCCAAGTGCCTGGTGCAGGTGTCCTACGCCATCGGCGTCGCGCAGCCCACCAGCGTCATGGTGACGACGCAGGGCACCGGGAAGATCCCGGACGAGAAGCTCTCGCAGCTGGTGCTCGCCAACTTCGACCTGCGGCCCAAGGGGATCATCCAGATGCTGGACCTCCTGCGCCCGATCTACGAGAAGACCGCCTCCTACGGCCACTTCGGCCGCGAAGAGCCGGAATTCACCTGGGAAGCGACCGACAAGGCGCTGGCGCTCAAACAGGCGGCTTAGCCAAAGGCGGCGAAGGCTCCCAGGCAGGCCGCGACCACCGCGGCGGCGAATAACCGCCGCGGCAACGTGTCGCTCCAGATCCTCCTCAGCAGTCCCACGGCGCGCGGCGCGCGCAGGAGTTTTTTCCTGTCCGCGCGCGAAGGCTCTTCCAGGCGCGCCAGCGCGCGCGAGGAATCGAACTGGCGCGACAGCGGCAGCCGCGTGTCCGCGACGATGCTGCCGGCCGACGGGGCCATCGGCATCTTGTCCGCACCCGCTTCCAATTTCAGCGTCCTGGTGCGATCGGCGTCGCTTTCCCGCTCGGCCGGGCTCCTGCCCTTCATCTCTGCCAGCGCGTCGCGCAGGTCCGCGCACATCTCGTAGGCGTCCTGGTAGCGCACCGCGGGGTCCTTCTTCAGCGCCCGCGCCACCACGAAGTCGAGCATCGGCGGCACCTCGCTGTTCACGCGCGAGGGCGCGGCGTGTTCCACGGTGGTCACGTTGTGCGCGATCTGGTTGACGTCCTCGCCCGCGAACAGCGAACTCCTCGTCAGCATCTCGTGCAGCACGATGCCGAGCGAAAAGATGTCCGAGCGCGTGTCCACCGGCTGGCCGGAGATCTGCTCGGGCGACATGTAGCGCGGCGTGCCGAGCACCATGCCCGTGCTGGTCTTGTGGTCGGCGCTGCGCATGCGCGCGATGCCGAAGTCCATGATCTTCACCGGGCCGCGCTCGAGCAGCATGATGTTGCCCGGCTTGACGTCGCGGTGCACGACGCCGTGCTCGTGCGCGAAGGCGAGGCCTTCGCCCACCTGCAGCGCGATGTCCACCGCTTCGGCCGCGGTGATCTCTGTGGTGCGCATGCGCGTGCGCAGCTCGGTGCCCTCGAGCAGCTCCATCGCCATGTAGGCGAGGTCGTCGGCCTCGCCGTAGTCGAAGATGGTGACGATGTTGGGGTGGGTGAGCTTGCCCGCCGCCTTGGCTTCCAGCAGGAAGCGCTTCTCATAGTCCCTGCGGGATTCCTTGTCGTCGCCGAGCGAGATGGTCTTCAGCGCGACGATGCGGTCCAGCGACGGGTCCTCGGCCTTGTAGACGATACCCATCGCGCCGCGGCCCAGTTCGCCCAGGATCCGGTAGCGGCCGATCTTCTTCGGGGCCTTGGCAGCCATCAGCGTTCCAGCAGCTTCCTGGCGCCTTCGACGCCGGCCTGCAAGGTCGCCGTGACCCTGTCCAGGAGCGCCTGCGGCCCGACGATCGAGGCGCGGTACGCGATGCCGGCGCCGAGCAATGCGATCGACAGCGCGATGCCGGCCAGCAGGTAACGCCGGCCGCGACTCCCCGGGGCGCGCGGGTCGGGCCGATAGAGCTGGTGCGAACGCAGGCTTGCGTCGGTGTGCGTGCCCGCCTTCACCAGCAGCGCTTCTGCGCCCGGGACCGCGTCGGCCAGGGCGTCGCGGTACTCGCGCGTCATGAGCATCTTCGAGGGACCGGCGAGGCCGGCAACTGCCGCCGCCACCGCGACGCCGTCCCCCATCAGCCCTTCGCCCGCGCCGTTGCCGGCGGCGCGTACGGCGCCGTGGGTGAGCCCGGCCGCCACGGGCAGGCCCGCAGAGCCGGCGGCGAGCGTGCGCTCGGCGAGGTGGAGCGCGCCGAGCGGATCGGCGAGCAGCGCGACGCCGATGCCGTCAGCGGCGTCGAGGACGATGCGGGCCGGTTCGGGGACATCGGCCAGCGCGACAGCCACCGCGGCCTCGAGCTGGGCGCGCTGGCGCGCCTGCTCGGGCACGGTACGGCGCGAGAACTCCGGGATCTTGAGGAACACCACGCTGGCGAAAGCGGAGGCAGGGGCGGCGGCCATGGCCGCCAAGCATGAAGGGTTTGCCGGTCTTTTAAAAGGAGGAAGTTGGGATTAGAATCCCGCCTGCTGAGGAGCGTTGCGTTCCCCGCTTTTTCCAAGTTGCGGGGATCAGGCTCAGCTGAAATCAACGGCGCTCGCACCGGACACGGTGCGGGCGCTTTTTCTTTTCTGGAGACCGGAACATGAATGCACCGAACCCGAAGTTCACCGACTACAAGGTCGCCGACCTCTCGCTCGCCGGCTGGGGCAGGAAGGAAATCGCCATCGCCGAATCCGAGATGCCGGCGCTGATGATGATCCGCGAGGAGTACGCCAGCGTGCAGCCGTTGAAGGGCGCGCGCATCACCGGGTCGCTGCACATGACCATCCAGACCGCGGTGTTGATCGACACACTGGAGGCGCTGGGCGCGGACGTGCGCTGGGCCTCCTGCAACATCTTCTCCACCCAGGACCACGCCGCGGCGGCGATCGCCGCCGGCGGCACGCCGGTGTTTGCCGTGAAGGGCGAGACGCTGGACGAGTACTGGGACTACACGCACCGCATTTTCGAATTTGACGGTAAGGGCCCAAACATGATCCTCGATGACGGGGGAGACGCGACCCTGCTCATGCACCTGGGCAAGCGCGCCGAAAAGGACGCCTCCGTCATCGCCAAGCCGACCTCGGAAGAGGAGACCTCCCTTTACAGGGCGATCAAGGCGAAGCTGGCGAAGGATGCGACGTGGTACTCGCGCATGGCGAAGGACATCAAGGGCGTGACCGAGGAAACCACCACCGGCGTGCACCGCCTGTACGAGATGGCGAAGAAGAAGGAATTGCTCTTCCCCGCCATCAACGTCAACGACTCGGTGACCAAGTCCAAGTTCGACAACCTCTACGGCTGCCGCGAGTCGCTGGTCGACGCGATCAAACGCGCCACCGACGTGATGGTCGCCGGCAAGGTCGCCTGCGTGGCCGGTTACGGCGACGTGGGCAAGGGCGACCGCGGCTTCGCCAAGGAGCACCTGCAAGAGGTCCC
>JANMUO010000203.1:0-5766 GCA_031391655.1 Betaproteobacteria bacterium | reverse complement strand
CCAGCCCGCCACCCACTTTCAGGTAGCCGCCGTCGAGCGGCAGGAAATTGGCGAACGGCCGCTCGACGATGCGCAGGCCATGCTCGGCGAGGCGCAATTCCCGAATCACCTTTGCCTGCAGCAGGCTCACCGTATAGGCGGCAACGGAATTGCGGAAGCCGGGGTGGAACTCCTCGGTTACGGCGGCGCCGCCGACCACGCCGCGGCGCTCCAGCATCGTTACCTTCAACCCGGCCTTCGCCAGGTAACAGGCGCAGACCAGCCCGTTGTGCCCGGCGCCCACGATGACGACGTCAGCGCCGACGCCGGCAGTCACTCTACGGTGACGGACTTGGCGAGGTTGCGCGGCTTATCGACATCGGTGCCGCGCGCGAGCGCGGTGTGGTAGGCCAGCAGCTGCAGTGGCACCACGTGCAGGACTGGAGAGAGCAGACCGTAGTTTTCCGGGAGGCGGATCACATTCACGCCTTCCGAGGAGATGATACGGGTGTCGGCGTCCGCCAGCACGTAGAGCTCGCCGCCGCGCGCGCGCACTTCCTGCATGTTGGACTTGAGCTTCTCCAGCAACCGGTCGTTCGGCGCCACCGTGACCACCGGCATTTCCGCGGTCACGAGCGCGAGCGGGCCGTGCTTCAGCTCACCCGCGGGGTAGGCCTCGGCGTGGATGTAGGAAATCTCCTTGAGCTTCAGTGCGCCCTCCAGCGCGATCGGGTAGTGCAGACCCCGGCCGAGGAACAGCGCGTGCTCCTTCTTCTCGAAGCGCTCGGACCAGGCGATGACCTGGGGTTCCAGCGCGAGCGCCGCAGCGAGCGCCTTGGGCAAGTGCCGCAGGCGCTTCAGGTGGCGTGCTTCCTCGCGCGCCGGCAGCCGCCGGCGCAGCTTGGCGAGCACCAGCGCGAGAAGGAACAGCGCGGTGAGCTGCGTGGTGAACGCCTTGGTCGAGGCGACGCCGATCTCGGCTCCCGCGTGCGTGAGGAACGCGAGGCGCGTCTCGCGCACCATCGCGCTGGTGGCGACGTTGCAGATGGCGAGCGTGCGCTTCTGGCCCAGTTCGCGCGCGTGGCGCAGCGCGGCGAGCGTGTCGGCGGTTTCGCCCGACTGCGACACCACCACCACGAGGGTGGCCGGATCGGGAACGCTGTCGCGGTAGCGGTACTCGCTTGCGACCTCGACCTGGGTCGGCAGCCGCGCGAGGGACTCGATCCAGTGCTTGGCCGTGAGGCCCGAGTAGTAACTGGTGCCGCAGGCCAGAATCAGGACCCTCTTCACGCCCTGCAGCGTGCGTTGCGCGTTCCTGCCGAACAGCGCCGGGGTCACCGCCCCGATGCCCTGCAGCGTATCGGCCACGGCGACCGGCTGCTCGAATATTTCCTTCTGCATGTAGTGCCGGTACGGCCCCAGCTCGACCTGCGCTGCGCCTGCCTTGACCGTGCGCACTTCGCGCCGCGCCGGCCGGCCGGATGCATCCAGGACCTGGAAATCCGCAAGCTTGATCTGCACCACGTCGCCTTCTTCCAGATAGGCGATGCGATCCGTGGTGCCGGCCAGCGCCAGTGCATCCGAGGCGAGGAACATCTCGTTCTTGCCCACGCCGACCACCAGCGGGCTGCCGGCGCGCGCGCCCACCACGCAGTGCGGCTGGCTTTTCGCCATCACGGCGATGGCATAGGCCCCGGTCAGGCGCTTCACGGCCTGCCGCACAGCCTGGAACAGATCGCCCTCATACAGGCTGTGCACGAGGTGCGTCACCACCTCGGTGTCGGTCTGGCTGACGAACTCGTAGCCCTTCGCCTTCAGTTCGCCTCGCAGTTCCTCGTAGTTCTCGATTATGCCGTTGTGCACCAGGGCGATCTCGTCGCGCGAGATCATGGGGTGGGCGTTGTGCGTCACCGGCGCACCGTGCGTCGCCCAGCGCGTGTGTGCGATGGCGGTATCGGACTGCAGGCCCAGCTTGCTGATCTGGCCGGCGAGATCCTCCACCCGCGCCACGCTGCGCACGCGCGCGAGCTGCTCGCCGGCCAATGCGGCCACGCCACAGGAATCGTAGCCCCGGTACTCGAGGCGCCGCAGGCCGTCGATCAGCACCGGCAGGATGTCGCGCCGCGCCGCGGCGCCAACGATTCCGCACATGGCTATTTCTTCCGCGGCTTCCAGTTCGGCAGCGACACCTGCCGGGCGCGGGCCACGGTGAGCTGGCCCGGGGGCGTGCTCTTGCTGATGGTGGAGCCGGCGCCGATGTAGGAACCCTTCGCGATGGTCACCGGAGCGACCAGCGTCGCGTCCGAGCCGATGAAACAGTCGTCCTCGATCACCGTGCGGTTCTTGTGCGTGCCGTCATAGTTGCAGGTGATGGTACCGGCACCGATGTTGACGCGCGCCCCCACTTCGGTGTCGCCGATATAGGCCAGGTGGTTCGCCTTGGAGCCCGTGCCGACGCGGCTCGCTTTCACTTCGACGAAATTGCCGATGTGCACCTCCTCGGCGAGCACCGCGCCCGGACGCAGGCGCGCGTAGGGGCCGACGCGGCAGCGCTTGCCGACTTCGGCGTTCTCGAGCAGAGAAAAGGCGAGGATTTCCGAGTCCGCATCCACGCTGACGTTGCGCAGGACGCAATTCGGCCCGATGCGCACCCGGTCCCCCAGCTTCACGGTCCCCTCGAACACGCAGTTCACGTCGATCTGCACGTCGCGCCCGCAGGCGAGCTCGCCGCGCACGTCCACGCGCCACAGGTCCGCGAGCGCCACACCCGCCTCGAGCAGGTGTTTCGCCTGCGCATTCTGGTAGGCACGCTCGAGCAGGGCGAGCTCCTGCCTCGAGTTGACTCCCGCCACTTCCCAGGGATCAGCGGCTTTCACGGTTTCGACGGCGACACGGTCCTTGACGGCGAGGCCGATCACGTCGGTGAGGTAGTACTCTTTCTGCGTGTTCTCCGGCTTGACCCCTGCCACCCAGGCTGACAACCGATCCGCCGGCGCCGCAAGGAACCCGGCGTACCACTCGCGGATGCGCAATTCCTTCGTGCTCGCGTCCTTGTGCTCGACGATGCGCCGCACGCGCTTGCGGGCGTCGCGCAGCACGCGGCCATATCCCGCTGGATCGCTGAGATCCGAAGTGCAGATGGCGAGTCCGCCATCCGCGGCCGCCACAAGCCGCGCCAGCGTTGCGGCGCTTACCAGAGGCACGTCCCCGTTCAGCACCAGCACCTGCGAGCCGCGGGCCACCTTGGGCAACGCCTGCGCGAGCGCGTGGCCGGTGCCGAGCTGCTTTGACTGCTCCACCCATTCGATGCGTTCGCCTGCAAATGCAGAGCGCACTTCGGCGCCGCCGTGGCCATGCACTACCAGCACCTGCTTCGGCTTGAGCGCGCGCGCTGCGTCGAGCACGTGCGCGAGCAATGGACGACCCGCAAGCGAGTGCAAAACCTTCGGCAGGGACGAATGCATCCGCTTTCCCTGCCCTGCGGCGAGCACGACCACAGCGAGCGTCATGGCGCGGATTCTAGCATCCGAAATCTGGCGAACTCATTGAAAGATCATGGAAAACCGCAGTAACATGACCGGCACACGGAAGCCGGCAAGAATGAACAACGAGTACCTCGAGATTGTATTCCGGCTGGTTGCCGCGCTTGCCGCCGGCGGCATCATCGGCCTGGAGCGCAGCTATCGCGGCCGCGCCGCGGGTTTCCGCACGCATGCGCTGGTGTGTCTCGCTTCCAGCCTGCTGATGCTGGTGACGGTGTACGAGCATCAATGGTTCACCGCGCAAAGCGGCTCGCGGGTGGTGGTCGACCCGACCCGCATGGCGCAGGGCATCATGACCGGCATCGGTTTCCTCGGCGCGGGCGTGATCGTGAAGGAGGGCCTGTCGGTGCGCGGCCTGACCACTGCCGCCTCGATCTGGGTGACGGCGGCGATCGGCATTCTCACCGGGATCGGTTTTTACTTCGCCGCAGGCATCGGCGCCGTGCTGACGCTCGGCACGCTGTCCACGTTTCGCTGGATCGAGAGCAAGATCCCGACAGAGTTCTACGCCATCTTCTCGGTGCGCTTCGCGCGCGAGGCAGTGATGCCCGAACCCGATCTGCGCAAGCTCGTGTCGCAGCACGGCTTCACCGTCTACAACCTGAGCTACCGGCTGGTCGCGCAAGGCACCCAGTTCGAATACCGCATGGTGTTGCGCGCTGTCGGGACCGAAGGGGTGCGCGGCCTGTCCGACGCGCTGAAGAATGACCGCGCGGTATTCGAGTACCGTATCGCCCCGGCGAGCGACTAACCGCCGCTAGCGCGGCAGCTCGGACGCCCCCATCAGATATTCGTCCACCGCGCGCGCGGCCTGGCGCCCTTCGCGGATCGCCCAGACCACCAGCGACTGGCCGCGCCGCATATCCCCGGCGGCAAACACCTTTGGCACGCTGGTGACGTAGCAACCCGCGCCGTCGGTGGTCGCCTTCGCATTGCCTCGCGGGTCTTTCTGCACTCCAAAGGCTTCAAGTACGGACTGCGCCGGCGACACGAACCCCATCGCCAGCAGCACCAGGTCGGCAGGAATCTCGAATTCCGAGCCTGCAACCTCGGACGGCTTGCCGTCCTTCCATTCCAGCTTTACCCCGCGCAGGGCCTTCACCTTTCCGTTTTCGCCGAGGAACGCCTTGGTGGCAATCGACCAGTCACGCTCGGCGCCTTCCTCGTGCGACGACGAGGTACGCAGCCGCGTGGGCCAGTAGGGCCACACCGGATTGCGCTCCGGGTCGGGTGGCATCGGCAGCAGTTCGTACTGCGTCACCGAAGCCGCGCCATGGCGGTTGGAGGTGCCGACACAGTCCGAACCGGTGTCGCCGCCGCCGATGATCACCACGTGCTTGCCGCTCGCCCAGAGGTCCTGCACGCTCTTGTCGCCCGCCACGCGCCGGTTTTGCAGCGGCAGGAAATCCATTGCGAAGTGGATGCCGTCCAGCTCGCGTCCCGGCACCGGCAGATCGCGCGGCACTTCCGCGCCGCCGGCAAGCACCACCGCGTCATAGTCGGCGAGCAGCACGTTTGCGTCGACCTGCCTTGCCTGTGCATTGCCGGCGCCGACCGGAACCGTGCCGATCACGTGGTTGATGCGGAATTCGACGCCCTCGGCCTTCATCTGCTCGACGCGCTGGTCGATCAGCCACTTCTCCATCTTGAAATCGGGAATGCCGTAGCGCAGCAGCCCGCCGATGCGGTCGTTCTTCTCGAACACGGTCACCGCGTGCCCGGCACGGGCCAGTTGTTGCGCGCACGCCATGCCGGCAGGACCGGAGCCGATCACTGCGACTTTCCTCCCCGACTTGCGCATGGGGAGTTGCGGGGTGACCCAACCCGCTTCCCAGGCACGGTCGATGATCGCGTGCTCGATCGACTTGATGCCCACCGGATCCGCATTGATGCGCAGCTGTGGACTACGCAAAAGAGCCGCTGGGTTTCGAGACCTATTCACAGGCTGACCGGGAACGCATCCGGGCACGCATGGCGGCCATTGCCGGGCAGCAGTCGTGAGGGCGCGTAAAAGAACAACTTTTTAGTTGGGGTGGCGGATGAGGCGTGCCTCATCCCTACGGACACCATCAGGTAGGCAGGGCAATCGCGTCTTAAATTTCACTTGGGTCATATCGGGTCATTTGCGGACAATGAGGGCTATGTTACTCGTAGGGGCACAGCATGCTGCGCCCCTAAAAAACCGTCATAACCGCTTGTGACCCCCTCAACGATTAAGACGCGATTGCCCTTCCTCTGCGTAGCG
>JANMUO010000142.1:0-7867 GCA_031391655.1 Betaproteobacteria bacterium | reverse complement strand
GAGCTGCGTGCCCGGCGTGATGCGCCCCTGGTGCACGCGGAACACCGCCAGGCGCCCGATGTAGGGATCGATCTCGATCTTGAACACGTGCGCGAGCGCGTGCCTGCCGGGATCCGGCGTGGCCAGGATCTCGGTGGCGGCACCGCCGTCGACCGGCACGTTGAGGTAGGTCGGCGGATTGCCCTCCGAGGGGTTGGGCATCAGCTTGACGATCACGTCGAGCAGCTCCTGCACGCCAACGCCAGTCTTCGCCGAGCAGAACACCACCGGGATGAGGTGCCCCTCGCGCATCGCGCGCTCGAGCGGCTCGTGCAGCTCCTCGGGTGACACTTCACCTTTGTCCAGGTACGAGGCCATCAGCTTCTCGTCCACCTCGACCACCTGGTCCACCAGGCGCTGGTGCGCTTCGGCGACCGAGGAAAAATCCGATTCGCCCGAGGGCGCGAAGAAGCAGTCCGACACCTTCGTCGCTTTCGCCGCGGGCAGGTTCAGCGGCAGGCACTCCTTGCCGAACGCCTCCTGGATGCGCCCGAGCAGCGCCTCCAGGTCCGCGTTCTCCGCGTCGATCCTGTTGACGATGATCAGCCGGTCGAGGCCGCGCTTTCCCGCCCACTGCAGGAAGCGCCCGGTCATCATCTCGATGCCGTTCTGCGCGTTGATCACGATGGCGGCGGTTTCCACCGCGGCGAGCGCCGGCAGCGAATGGCCGAGGAAATCCGGGTAGCCGGGCGTATCGAGGAGGTGAACGAACGTGGAAGGCTCGGTGGGGCTCCCGCCATTCACTTCGAAGCTCGCCACGGCGAGCTTGAGGGAGTGCTGGAGCTGCTTCTCCAGCGGGGCGTAGTCGCACACGGTAGTGCCGCGCTCGACGCTGCCGGCGGCGGGGATCGCCCCCGCACGCGCGAGCAACGCTTCCGCCAGGCTGGTCTTGCCGCTGCCCGCCTGGCCGACGAGCGCAATCGTCCTCAGGTGCTTGATGAGGTGCTTGGCCACCGGAAACTATGCTACTTCGGGACGTGGCGCGGCGTCGAGACGGCGAGGAAGATCTCGCGCAGGAACAGGAGCAGGCTGACGGTCAGGCTGGCCACCGCCAGGACGAAGAGGGCGGCCACCAGCCGGGTAAGGTCCACGGCGACAAAGGCGCCAATGAAGGCGCCCGCGATTAGCAGGCAGATGAAGATGCCGCTCACCACCGAGAACACGATGGAGCGATAGACGTAGCGGATGCGCCGGGCAATCTGCGCCAGCTCGCTGCGCGCATCGCCGTCCGCTGCCGCCGCGGCGCTGTCGCGCATCCTGTCCTCGAGGACGCGGCGCCGGTCCACGGCACGGCCCAGGCGGATGTTGAGCGCGGCGAGGATGGTGCCGATCGCGGTGAGCATGAACACCGGCGCCACCGCCAGCTGGATGACGTTGGTGATCTCCGGGATGTGCGGGTCCACGGCGCTACTTCTTCCTGCCGGCGTCCTTCTTCTCCAGCAGTTCGACGCGCTTTTTAAACATGTCTTCGAACCTGGACTTGGCGATGAGCAGCGTGTGCGCGGCGAGGGCGCGCTCGGCCGGCAGGCGCTCCTCGAGCTTCTTTTGCCGCTCGGCGGCCTCCGCGCCCGTGGCCTTGGGCTGGCCGGCGATCGCGACGCTCGCGTGCAGGTTGTCGCCCGAGGCCTTGCCGAGCTTCACCGTGTACGTGAGTCCGTCGAAGGTGGTCGTGACGAAGGTGGCCAAAGGCTGGTCCAGGCCCGTGTCCGCGGGCTTCAGGCCCGGGGCCGCGACGTCCGCGAGCTCGACGTTGTTCAACGAGTAGGACGCGGAGTTGGCGCGGATGGTGTCGAGCTTCTCGCCGGCGCGTGAAGGCGTGAGCTGCCAGCCCGCGTCGTCGCGCGCCCGCTCGATCTTCCACTTCTCGCCGCCGGGCAGCGCAACCTGCATCGATTTCACCTTCTCCGCCGCGAAGCCCGTGCGACGGATCCAGTCGGCGCTCTTCGTGCTCGCCTGGGTCAGCGGGTCGGCGACCACGTACACCACCTTCGGGTCGTCGGGCAGGATGACGTAGCGGCCGTCCCCGGCGCGCGTCGGGCTATCCGGTTCGCGCTTGAAGAACTTGGCGCCGATGACCATGTTGGCGAGCGCCTTGCCGTCTGCGCCGCGGAACTCCAGCTGCAGGCCCGAATCGTCGAGCTTGAGCCGCGCGCGGTCCTTCTCGGCGATCGGCTCGCTCTGGCCGACCTTCAGCTCGATCGCCTTGAGCACCAGCTCGCGCACCTTGTCGAAGTCGGCCGGAAACCCCGCGCGCTCGGCGATCACCCATTGCTCGCCCTTGCGCTCCAGCGTGATGGCGCTGCCGGGCTCGCGCAGCGCGATCGAGACAACGTCGGCCGCCTGGAAGTTCTTGAGCAGCGGATGGCCCAGGGCGGCGACGCCTGCCGAGCGCCGCCATTGCCCTTGCTGCTGCAGCAGCAGCGCGCCGCCGCCCAGCGCGGCGAGCAGCACGAGCAGCACCGCGGCGGAGCGCGCGTTCATGCGGCGGCCAGGCTCGCCTGGCGCCGGCGGCGCAGCAAAGCGACGAGCAGGCCCGCGAGCGCGACCGCGAGCGGCATCAGCGCGATGTTGGCCAGCTTGGTGAGGAACACCAGGCGCTCGCTGTCCTGGCGCAGGTTCTTGCGCAGGTCCTTCAGCGTCTTGCGCGTCTCCCCCACCTTGGTGCGGAAGCTGTCCAGCTCGGCCTGCTGCTCCGGCGACAGTATCTGCGCCGCCTTGGCGCCCGCGCCTGAGGATTTCTGCAGCTTCTGCATGTTCTCGGTGGTCTTCTGCAGCTCGTCCTCGAGCTCCTTGATCTTGCCGAAGTACTGCGCCTGGGCGGCAGCTTCCATTTCGCGCACCACGGTGAGCGGCCGGTAGGCGGAGGCGCGGCTCTGCAGCGAGAGCAGGTCGTCGCCCGCCGCGAGCTGCTCCACCAGGCCTTGCGCGAAGGCAAGGTTGCCGTTGGAGGGCACCACGATCCTGCGACCGAACACTTCCTGGACGTCCACGGCCGCGCCGTCCTGCAGCATGTCCACGTCGGCGACCAGCACCACCGAGCCGGACCCCTCCGTCAGGCTGGGTGCGGTGGCTGCGGCGGCGGGCTTGGGCTTGGCGGCCTTGTCCACCGGCATGCCGCCCGGGAACGCCGTCTTGAACTTTCCGGTGAGGCGCAGCGCGAGCGGCAGGCTCTTGCCGCCGGGCTGGAAGTTCCGCGTCGCGCCGTCGCCCGCTACCGTGGCGGTGGCGGTGTCCACCAGCATCGAGTTCGGCGAGCTCTTGATCAGCTCGCTCGCCGTGAGGCCCTCGGCCGGCTGTACGGTGAATGCGCCGCCGAAGGCGTAGAGCAGCGTCTCGATCTGGCTGGTGACCACGTCGTCGCGATTGAAGGCGGTGCGGTTCAGCGACAGCACCGTGGGCGTGTAGCGCTGCCCGCCGCCCGAGGCGAACACCACGTCAGAGACCACCTTGGGCGCCATCTCCACGCCCCACGCCTTGAACAGGCGCGGCAGCGTCGAACTCGACGCCATGCCCGGCATGCCGGGCATCGGCCCCTGCTGCTGGTCGAAATAGGCGTAGGGGTCGACGAAGGCGATGAGCTTGCCGCCGCGCAGCACGAACTGGTCGAGCGCGTACTCGGTGGCCTCGCCGATGTCGCGCGGGTGGATGAGCAGGAGCACGCTGATGTCCTTGGGGATCGCATCCGTGGTGAGGAAGACCGGCACCACGTCGAAGTCGCGCCGCAGTTCGGTGGCGAGCACCCAGGGGTCGGCGGCCTGGCGCGTCATCGGGTTGTAGCGCTCGCCGAGCACCGGCAGGCCGCTCATCAGGCCGATCTTGGGGCGCTCGGCGATGCCGGCGCGCGCGACGGCGCGCACCAGGTCGTACTCCAGCAGGCGTTCGCGCGCCGGCGCAAGTACCGGGATGGCCTGCTTGCGGTCGAGCTGGGTCACCGCCAGGCCGAGGTAGAACGATTCGCCCGAGGCGAGCTGCTGCGGTTCGATGCCGTCCAGCTGCGCAGCGTCCTCTTCCTCGGAATCGGGACGCGGGTTGTACTTCTCGATCACCAGGTTCGTGCCGGCGACTCCCTTGAATTCGCGCACCAGGTCCTCGACGCGCTGCGCAAAGCTGCGCAGCGGCACCGGCATCGCCTCGCCCGAGGTGATGTACAGCTTCACCTTCACCGGCGCCTGCAGCCCGCGCAGCACTTTCTTCGTACCCTCGGACAGCGTGTACAGGTTGCCCTCGGTGAGGTCGGCGCGCAGCGGCGCGCTCGCGGCGAGGTAGTTGAAGGCGACCAGCAGCAGGAACAGCGCCGCCAGTCCCACGGCGGAGTAGATCAGGGGCTCGTGCTTTTTCATCGATTCCTCAGCGCGATGCCGGTGGCAAAGAGCGAAAAGCCGATCACCGAGAGGAAGAAGAACAGGTCCCGGGTGTCCACCACGCCCTTCTGGAAGCCGTCGAAGTGCGTGACCACCGAGAACGCCGCCACCGTGTCGACGAACGCGGGGCTCGCCCAGCGCACCAGCAGGTCGGTCACCGGGCTGAAGCCGGCGAGGATGAGGAACAGGCACGCCACCACCGAGAGGATGAAGGCGATGACCTGGTTGCGCGTCATCGCCGAGGTGAGGCAGGTGATGGCGAGGTAGGCGCCGGCGAGGAAGAAGCTGCCCAGGTAGCCGGCCAGGATCGTGCCGTTGTCCGGGTCGCCCAGCACGTTCGCCGTGACCACCACGGGGAAGGTGAGCGCGAGCGCGATGGCGAGGAAGGCCCAGGAGGCGAGGAATTTGCCGAGGATCGCCTGCCACGCGGTCACCGGCATGGTGAGCAGCAACTCCAGCGTGCCCGCGCGGCGCTCCTCGGCCCACAGGCGCATGCCGACTGCCGGCACCAGCACCAGGTAGACCCAGGGATGCCAGCCGAAGAACGCGCCCAGGCTCGCTTCGCCACGCTCGAAGAACGCGCCGGCGGTGAACGTGAGAAAGCCCG
Source organism: Betaproteobacteria bacterium (assembly GCA_031391655.1). Classification (GTDB taxonomy): domain Bacteria; phylum Pseudomonadota; class Gammaproteobacteria; order Burkholderiales; family SG8-39; genus JAABQT01. Next base: position 2,860 of record JANMUO010000142.1, on the reverse strand, counting down.
TCAGCAGCAGGAAGATGACCAGGAACACGTAGGCTACGGGCGAGGTGAAGTAGGAAACGAGTTCCCGCTTGGCGATGGTGCGGATGGCGTGCAGGGCGGCGTTCATGTGCGCTTCACCGTGGGGACGGCACGGGGCGCCGTGTCCGGCAGCGTGAGGCGGCGGAACACCTCGTCGAGCGGCCGGCCGAGCTCGTCGGGCGTGCCGCTCGCCACGATGCGGCCGCGGTCGATGATGATGGCGCGGGTGCAGGCGGCGTCGACTTCCTCGAGGATGTGCGTCGAGAAGATGATCGCCTTGGTCTTGCCCAGGTCGCGGATGAGGTTGCGCACTTCGTGCTTCTGGTTCGGGTCCAGGCCGTCGGTGGGCTCATCCAGGATCAGCACCTGGGGATCGTGGATCAGCGCCTGCGCGAGGCAGGTGCGGTGCTTGTAGCCCTTGGACAGCGTGTCGATGCTCTGGTGCAGCACCGAGGACAGGAAGCACTGCTCGACTGAGCGGCCGATGGCCCGCTTGCGCGCATCGCCGTCCAGCCCGCGCATCTCGGCGGCGAAGGAGAGGAACCCCTGCACCGTCATGTCCGGATACGAGGGCGCGGCCTCCGGCAGGTAGCCGATCAGGCGCTTGGCCTCCAGCGGGGCCTCGACGACGTCATGGCCGCCCACCGATACCGAGCCGCTGGTGGGCGGGAAATAGCCGGTGATCATGCGCATGGTGGTGGACTTGCCGGCGCCGTTGGGGCCGAGGAAGCCCAGCACTTCGCCGCGCTCGACGGCGAAGGACACGCCGTCCACCGCGCGCTTGGCGCCAAAGGTCTTCACGAGGTTGTCGATGCGGATCATCTTTGCTTGCAGCCAGCTTTCAAGGGGGCGCATTATCGCAAAGATTCAGCCTTGCACTAGAATCTGTTTGCCACCCCCGGAGGGAGACCATGCTCAATCTCGCGAAGTTCCTCGCCCTGCTGCTCGTTGCGGGCGCCGCTGGCGCCCAGCCCAGCCTGAAAATGATGATCCCCGCCAATCCCGGCGGCGGCTGGGACCAGACCGGCCGCAACCTTGCGGCCGCCATGCAAAGCGCCAAGCTCGTCTCGGGCGTGCAGTTCGACAACAAGGGCGGCGCCGCTGGCGCCATCGGCCTGGCGCAGTTCGTCAACGCCAAGGGCGACCCCAACGCGGTGATGATCGGCGGCATGGTGATGGTGGGCGGCACCTATCTGCAGAAATCCCCCGTGACGCTGGCCCAGGTGACCCCGATCGCGCGCCTGACCAGCGAATGGGAAGTCATCGTCGTGCCGGCCAACTCGCCGCACAAGACGATGGGCGACCTGGTGAAGGCATTCAAGGCCGATCCGGGCAAGGTGTCCTGGGGCGGCGGTTCCGCAGGCGGCACCGACCACATCCTCGCGGGCCTCATCGCCCAGGCAGCCGGCGTGGACGCCAAGCGCGTGAACTACGTGCCGTTCAAGGGCGGCGGCGAAGCGGTGGCGGCGATCATCGGCGGGCACGTCACGGCCGGCGTCTCGGGCATCGGCGAGTTCGCCGAGCACGTGAAGAGCGGCAAGATGAGGGCGCTGGCGGTATCGGCGCCGTCGAAGACCGATGGCATCCCCAGCCTGAAGGAGCAGGGCATCGATGTCGTGCTGGGTAACTGGCGCGGCATTTTCGCCGCGCCCGGCATCAGCGCCGCGCAGCAGGACGCGCTGGTGAAGCTGGTGCAGGACGCGACCAATACGCCGGCCTGGAAAGGCACGCTGGAGAAGATGGGCTGGTCGGGCGAGTTCCTCGCCGGCGCGCAGTTCAAGGCGTTCCTCGACGAAGACACGCGGCGCATCGCCGGCATCATCGACTCGCTCGGCATCCGGAAGTAGCGGCGTGCGCCGCGCGCCGGCCGAGGTCGCGCTGTCGGCGGGCGTGCTCGGCCTGGGCGTGTTCGCGGCGGCGGTCACCGCGCAACTCCCGGGCGAGGGCGGCTACGCCGGCTTCGGGCCGAATTTCGTTCCGGCGGTGGTTTCCCTCGGCCTGCTCGCCACCGGGGCGTGGCTCTTGTGGGAGGCGCTCGCCGGCGGCTGGCGCAACCGCGGCGAGCCGGAAGCGGGGGCCGAGCACCCGTTCAACGCGCCGGCGTTCTGGTGGATCACCGCCGGCCTTGCCACGCACATGGCGCTCATCGGCTGGGCGGGGTTCGTCATCGCCGGGACGGTGCTCTTTCCCTGCGTGGCGCGCGGCTTCGGCAGCACGCGCGTGCTGCGCGACGCGGTTATCGGCTTCGTCCTCTCGCTAGCAGTGTTCCTGTTCTTCGTGAAGCTCCTCAACGTGAACCTGCCGGCCGGCTGGCTGCAGCCGCTGCTGGGCAGCGCGGGCATCTAGCTTGGAGACCTTCAATGCGCTGATGCACGGCTTCGCCGTGGCGCTCACGCCGATGAACCTGCTGTGGGGCTTCATCGGCGTCACGGTGGGCACCGCGGTGGGCGTGCTGCCCGGTGTCGGCCCGGCGCTCACCGTGGCGATGCTGCTGCCGCTCACGGTGAAGCTCGACCCCACGGGCGCGCTGATCATGTTCGCCGGCATCTACTACGGGGCGATGTTCGGCGGCTCGACCACCACGATTCTCCTCAATACGCCCGGCGAGTCCGCCTCGATCGCCACCGCGCTCGAGGGCAACAAGATGGCCAAGCGCGGTCGCGCCGGCCCTGCACTTGCCACCGCCGCCATCGGCTCCTTTGTCGCCGGCACCATCGCCACGGTGCTGCTCACGTTGCTCGCGCCGCTGGTGGTGGAGGTGGCGCTGAAGTTCGGGCCGGCGGAGTATTTCGCGCTGATGGTGTTCGCTTTCACCACGGTCGCGGCGGTGCTGGGGAGTTCC
>JANMUO010000123.1:0-1677 GCA_031391655.1 Betaproteobacteria bacterium | reverse complement strand
GTCGCCGAGCGGCTGCGCGATCATTCCCTGTACATCGCCTTCGCGCCGCTGGAGAGCCCGAAGATCGCGCTCGCGGTGCTGGTGGAGAACGGCGGCTTCGGCGCGCGCGCCGCCGCGCCGATCGCGCGCACGGTGCTGGATTACTTCCTGCTCGGCAAGCTGCCCAAGGCCGCCACGGCGTCGGCGAAACCGGCGGCGGTGCCCGTGCAGGAGCCCGAGACCGACGCGGAGAGCGACTAGGCGCCATGGAGATTGCCGGCCACTCCCTGCACCGCATCCGCGATCGCCTGGTCGATGGCATCGACGGGCCGCTGCTCGCGGTGGCGCTGGCGCTCACCGCGATCGGCATGGCGGCGCTGTATTCCGCGAGTTACGAGAATGCCGCGCGCGTCGGCGCGCAGGTCGGCAACCTCGCGGTGGCGATCGTCGCGATGTGGTTGGTGGCGCAGGTCGCGCCGCAGACGCTGCTGCGGCTGGCCGTGCCGATCTACACGCTGGCGCTGGCGCTGCTGCTTGGCGTCGCGCTGTTCGGGGAGCTGGTGAACGGCGCGCGCCGCTGGTTGAACCTGGGCTTTGGCCGCTTCCAGCCCTCGGAAATGATGAAGATCGCGATGCCGTTGATGCTCGCCTGGTATTTCCACCGCCGCGAGGGCTCGATCCGCCTGCGCGATTTCGCGCTCGCCGCAGCGCTGCTGGCGGTGCCGGTGGCGATGGTGGCGCGCCAGCCCGATCTTGGCACGGCGCTGCTCATCGCCGCCGCGGGCTTCTACGTGATCTTCTTCGCCGGCCTGAACTGGAAAGTCCTTGCCGGGGTCGGCGTGCTGGCGCTCGCAGCGCTGCCGCCGCTGTGGGGCATGCTGCACGACTACCAGCGCCGGCGCATCCTCACGCTGCTCGACCCGACCACCGACCCGCTCGGTTCGGGCTACCACATCATCCAGTCCACCATTGCCGTGGGATCCGGCGGCCTCGCCGGCAAGGGCTGGCTCAACGGCTCGCAGACGCACCTGGAGTTCATCCCCGAGCGCGCCACCGACTTCATCTTTGCCGTGTACTCGGAGGAGTTCGGCCTGGTCGGCAACATCGTGCTGCTCGGCCTGTATGCGCTGCTCATCGGGCGAGGGCTGTCGATCGCTGCACAGGCACCGACCATGTTCACGCGCCTGCTGGCGGGCGCCGTGACGCTGATCTTCTTCACCTATGCCTTCGTCAACATGGGCATGGTGGCGGGCATCCTGCCGGTGGTGGGCGTTCCCCTGCCCTTTATCTCCTACGGCGGCACGGCGCTCACCACCCTGTATATCGGCATCGGCATCCTGATGAGCATTTACCGCCACCGGAAGCTCGTCCAGACCTAGTTGTTGCTCCGCAGCATGATTCTGAAATCGTGCTCCGCATCGTGAAACGCCAATCCTCTAAGTCCTTGTAAATCGTTGTTTAAATACCATTTCACATAGTGCAATCGGCTTATTGCTGCGCGCCATTCGCTTGGCTATCGTCGAAGGCAGTTCAACTCACTTCCACCGACGGGAAAACCATGCTCAAGCGAGACCAGGAAGTCGCCGCACTCACCAAGGACTGGGCCGAGAACCCGCGCTGGAGGGGCGTCAAGCGCGGCTACACCGCGGAGGACGTCGTGCGCCTGCGTGGCAGCGTGAAGATCGAGCACACGCTGGC
>JANMUO010000218.1:0-13437 GCA_031391655.1 Betaproteobacteria bacterium | reverse complement strand
CCAGCCACGCGCCACGCGCCCGTCCCGGATGAGCTGCGCCATGACGTCCGTGGCCGTGCGTACCGGAATGGCGAAACCGATGCCGAGGGAGCCGCCGCTCGGAGAAAGGATGGCGGTATTGATGCCGATCAGCCGGCCGGCTGCATCGATGAGCGCGCCGCCCGAGTTTCCCGGATTGATCGACGCGTCGGTCTGAATGAAGTTCTCGAAGGTATTGATGCCGACGCGGTCACGCCCCGTGCCGCTCACGATGCCTTGGGTTACGGTCTGGCCGACGCCGAAAGGATTGCCGATGGCGAGCACCACGTCGCCAACCTGCGCGGCGTCGGAGTCGCCAAGCGCGATCGGCTTGAGGCCGGGTGCCTCGATCCTGAGCACGGCGAGGTCGGTTTCCGGATCGGTGCCAACTACCCTCGCAGGCGCCGGTTTGCCATGCGGCAGCGCGACGGCGACCGAGCCCGCGCCTTCCACCACGTGGTTGTTCGTCAGCACATAGCCATCGGCGCTCATCACCACGCCTGATCCGAGGCCGCCGCCCCTCGGATCCCTGTCGGGGTCTGCGAACGGCGTCGCGGTTCCCGGCACGCGCCGTAGCGGTGCCTTCATGGCATAGACGCTCACCACGGAGGGAGCCGCGAGCTTTGCGGCCGAGCTGTAGCTTGCGACGGCATCGCGCCGGTCCGTCACCACCGGGACAGAATCGCTCCCGATCACCACGGTGCGCGCGCGCCAGGGCAGCCTTTCAGGCGCCACGAGGGATGCGAGCACGAAGACGACCACGCCCGCGGTCACGGCCTGCGCCAGGAGAAGCCAGAGTTTTCTCATATTTTCGGTTTGTCCCTAAAGCTTCCCGGAACGAAGAGCGATAACGGCCCACGCGATGCCGAGCACCCCGGCCACTACGAATCCGATGAGGGCAAGAACTGGAACGTCCGCTACATGCGGGCCGGCGTGGGCCGCCATCACGATCGCCGACGCGACGATGATCGAGGCGACGATCAGGGCGAACGCGAGGCGGTTGCTGGCATGGAGCAGCTGCCGTTCCAGGCTGCCGCCGGCGTGATGGCGGATATCGAAGAGGGCTTCCCCGCGCTCCAGGCGGCCCATCAGCCGGCGGAGCGCGACCGGGATTTCAGCGAGCACGTCGCGCCCGGCGACCGTCATTCGATAAATGTGCGCCAGACTCGAGATGCCGAAGTCCGGCGAGAACGCTTTCAAGAGCAGGCGGCTGCTATAGGCGCGAAATGCCTCCAGCGAGCTGAAGGTCGGATCGATGTCGTGCACCAGGGACTCGAGTTCTGCGAAGCCCCGAAGCAGCAGCGTCGTCTCCCCGAGAAGTCGGATCTGATGCCGCCTGCCCACCCTGACGAACGCATGCAGAATTGCGCTGAACGACTGGCGTCCTGCCGAAGATTGGCCGTGATACCGGTCCAGCGCCAGCGACATGTCCTTGGTGAATGCGGCGCGGTCGAGCGGTGCGGAGGCGCCCCCCATTTCAAGGTAAGCGCTCGCAAGCCAGGAGGCGTCCCGCGCCATCACGGCGAGAAAAAGCTGGCGCATGTTCTCCTGCAGGGCCGGCGAGAGCTCGCCGAGCGACCCGAAGTCGTGAAAGCACAACCGCCCGTCAGGCATCAGGAAGACATTGCCGGGATGCGGATCGGCATGAAACACGCCATGCTCGAATACCTGGGTCAGGAACAGGCGCATCAAGGTCTGGGCGATCGCCGGCCGCCGTTGCTCCTGCGCATCGAGCGCATCCATCCGGTGTCCCGGGCTGTGGTCCATCGTGAGCACCCGGTGCCCCGTCGCGTGCGCGAAGGTCCGCGGGACGAATACCGCCGCCTCGCCACGATTGGCCTGCGCAAACCGCTGCGCGTTGCGCGCTTCGCGCTCGAAATCGAGCTCGGCGCGCAAGGTCTCGGCGAACTCCGCGACCAGTTCGGCCAGGTTGAACACCCGCATCGACGGAATTGCCGCGTGCAACAGGCCCGCGAGCTGGCGCAGAATGACGATATCGGATTCCACCATCGCGGCGATCCCGGGCCGCTGCACCTTGACGACCACCGCCGTACCGTCCGTCAGGGTCGCGCAATGCACCTGTGCCATCGACGCCGCCGCCATCGGGAGGTCGTCGAACGAGGCAAACAGGGCGCCCACGGACTGTCCGGTGTCCTCCTCGATGGTCTGGCGCGCAATCGCGCGCCGGGAATTCGGTCGCGGCATCATGCAGCTTTCGGAGCTCGCTCACGAGCTCCTCGGGAAAGATGTCGCGCCGTCCGGCGATCATCTGGCCGAATTTGACGAAAGTCGGGCCCAATTCCTCGAGCGCCTCGCGCAGACGCCGCGCATCGCCCTGCGGGGCGGAGGCGTCCCGCGCGCTCTCTTCCGCGCCGAATCCGAGGCGCACGGCGTAGTGGGCCAATCCTTTCCGGATGGCCACCTTGGCGATCACCCCCAGCCGGGCGAGCTCGCCGCTTGCATCTGCTGCCTTGGAGGGCGCGAGGGCGCGCATGAGCTACAGCACTACCGGTTTATCTGGCAGTTCGTTCCGGCCAGCAGCGGAAGCGGGGAAGTGCCTTATCAGATTCTGCGTCACCGCCTGAATACCGCCGACCACGCCGCCTTGGTAGTTCGACTGTTTGAAGGCAGTTTCCATCTTGCGGCAGATGTCTTCCCATTCCCGGGCACCCACTGACGAATGAATCCCGCGATCGGCAACGATCTCCACATCCCGGTCGGCAAGCAACAGGTAAATCAGGACGCCGTTGTTGTGTTCGGTGTCCCATATGCGCAACTGCGAAAAAACGTCGATCGCGCGTTCCCTCGCGGATTGCCCCCCGAAGAGCGGCGTGCCGTCCAGTGCGCCTTCCACGACGAAACGGATCTCTCCTGTGTGCGCGGTTTCGCTCGCTTTGGTTGCCTGCTCAATCGCGAGCAAGGATTCGCGCGAGAAGGCCCGGGCGACCTGCCAGCGGGTCATGGCGAGATGTCCTGCAATTCGCTTGATATTCATCGTCACCAGCGGCCCGACGCGCCGCCGCCGCCAAAACCTCCGCCACCACCACCGAAGCCACCACGGCCACCGAAGCCGCCGCCAAATCCACCTCGGCCGAATCCTCCGCGATGACCCCCGACACCGAGTCCGCCCATGCCGCCGCTGAGCAACGTGAACAAGAGCGCCATCACCCCCGCGACCAACGCGATGGATAGCGCGCCGGCAAACAGCCAGGCGACGACAGCCACGGCTCCGCCGGTTGCGAGCGCCCCGGGAAATCTTCCCAGCAAGGAGCGCAGCAATCCGCCCACGACGAGCGCAAGAATAAAAATTATCGGGACATACTGCTGGAAATCTGCAATGCCGCCGGCAGGCGTCCGGTCGGCTGCCGGCAACGGTTCGCCGTCGATCACGCGGATGATCTGGCCGACCCCGGCGGCAATGCCGCCATGGAAATCGCCTTGCTTGAAGCGCGGCGTAATGATCTCGCTGATGATGCGCTTGCTGGTGGCGTCGTTGAGCGCTCCCTCCAGGCCGTAGCCCACCTCGATGCGCAGCGTGCGGTCGTCCTTGGCGACGACAAGGACGGCACCGTCATCCACTTTCTTTCGCCCCAGTTTCCATTGCTCCGCTACGCGCAAGGCGTATTGCTCGATCGATTCCGGAGCGGTGGTGGGAACAACGAGAACCGCGAGCTGACTGCCTTTCCTGGCTTCAAATGCTTGCAGGGTCTGCTCCAGGGCTGCTTTCTGCTCTGCGGTGAGCGTGGCGGTCTGGTCGGTGACGCGTCCGGTCAAGGGCGGGACCGGAACCTGTGCTGCGGCCAGGAAAGAACAGCAAAACGCAAACGCCAGAAACGCCGCTCTTGCCGTGTGCATCGCCATCACTTGGTCGTCCCGAAATCCACTTTGGGTGGCTTGGCAATCTCCTTTTCGTTCTCCACCGCGAAGTTGGGCTTCGCCTTGTATCCGAACGCCATCGCCGTCAGGTTGGAAGGGAAGGAGCGCACCGTCACGTTGTATTCCTGCACCGACTTGATGTAGCGGTTGCGCGCAACCGCAATGCGGTTCTCGGTGCCTTCCAGTTGCGCCTGCAGGTCGCGGAAGTTGGCGTCGGACTTCAACTGCGGATAGTTTTCGGACACCACCAGCAGCCTGGAAAGGGCGCCCGAGAGTTCTCCCTGGGCGGCCTGGAACTTGCCAAACGCCTCGGGATTGTTGAGGAGCTCCGGGGTCGCCTGGATGCTGCCGACTTTGGCGCGGGCATTGGTGACGCCAAGCAGCACCTCCTTTTCCTGGGCGGCGAAGCCCTTCACCGTATTCACCAGGTTCGGGATCAGGTCCGCACGGCGTTGGTACTGGTTCACGACCTCCGACCAGCTCGACTTGATCTGCTCGTCATTGCTCTGCAATGTGTTGTAGCCGCAGCCGCCAAGGCTGAACGCAACCAACGCCGCCAGAACTGCCCACGATTTGCGCATCTGATTTCTCCCGGAATCAAAAAAGTCTGTTCGCAGTTACTTGGCGGGCATGGACTGCATCATCTGATCGTGCTGCACCATCTGCTCCATCATCATCTGCATCATGTCCATGCGCTTTTCCATCATCGCGTGGTGCTGCATCATGTCGCCCTTCTTGCCGCCCATCATCATCGGGGCGCCCATGCCGTGCATCGCCTTCATGTTTTCCTGCATTGACTGCATGTGCTCTTGCATCAGCTTCTGGCGTTCCTTCGGATCGGTGGTCTTGTGGATCTTGTCCATTTGCCCCTGCATTGCTTGCATTTTTTCCTGCATCTGGGACATCTGTTTGTCCATGTCCATGCGCATCGCCGGCTTGGCGGGTGCGGATTGTTCCTGCGCTGATACGACAGGCGCAGGCGAGGTGCAGGCCGCCAACATGCCAAAGGCAGCGATTGCGGGAATCAGAATCGAGGTTTTCATGGCGATCTTTCCTTCAGGGTTGAGTGAATATCCGAGCGCCAGCCGGCGCAACAACGCACCGGTCTGGGGTACCGACGTGAAGTAGGGCTAAAGCAGCAGGCGCTGAGTGCGCCGGTAGAGACGAAGCGGAGGCGGAGGTTCGGCTCGCGCGAACGCGAGGTATGCGGAGTGATCTACTGCTGCAAGTCTTGCGGCAACAGGCGCATCGATTGCGAACCACACCAGGGAGGAACGATCAGGTGCCAGTACTTCTTGCTCCCCGACAATGCTTGCTCCCGCGCTAAGGCTGGAGGCACAGGGCGAGTCGGGACTATGGTCCGGGGATTCGGCATGCGTCGCGTCGGGAGGCTCGGCATGCGTGGCGTCGGAGTGCCCGCCCAAAACCGCGGCGGCCACTTCACAGCACGGAAGCAACGCCGTGTTGAGGAAGAACACCGCCCAGGCCGCCACCAACACCATGTGCGCGAATCCGCGCGGCGCCAGGCGGGCCGGCTGCATATTCTATTTTTTCCCGGAGATGGCCGAGAAAAGCGCGACGCCCAGGACGACGACCAGCAAGATGGGAACCCACATCCAGCTGATTCCGCCCATGCTTCCGCTCCCCATCATCCCGCCGCTCATGACGGTCCCGGTCGTCATTCCGCCGCCAAAGAGCAGCAGCAGCAAAGCCACGACGGCAAACGCGATCACAAGGGCTGTCTTGCCTGTAGCGTTCATGGAATTGGCTTCCTTTGAGAGCACAATATCTGGCTGCAAGAGCATCTGTATAGATGCAAGCACGAGCGCCGTCCGTACGCCATCCAACAGAATGATCTGGCGGCCTTCCGGTTGTCGATTCCCGCCGCCTCCACCAATACTTCTGTGTTCAACCCTTGCGTGTCTGACGCGGCGCGCGCATGGGATAGGCCGCCTCGCGGACCTTTTGCCTGCCCGCTGTCGCTTCTGTCTGCGCACCCGACGGCAAACGCTGCGGATCCAGCGGCTTTCCCTGCGAGGGTGCCTTGGGGGAGATTCTGGGCTTCTTCATGAAGGGCTCCTTAGGCGCGATCGCGCAGTTCCGTCACGCCCGCCATCTCCGCGCAGTGATCGCAGCAGAACATGCGGCCGTTCTTCTCCAGGCCGTGGCCGACGATGCGCACGCTGCAAATCTCGCAGGTGGGCGCGAGCGCATGGATCGCGCACTCAAAGCTGTCGAACGTGTGGGTCTTGCCCCGGGCCAACACCTGGAAGGATTTGTCGTAGTCGTTGCCGCACGCGTCGCATTTCGCCATCATTGATTTTCTTTGGCGGCTGGATCGCGGTCTGTGCGCAGCCGCACTAGCACATACTGGCGCGGCCAATCGCTTGGTGGTATCAATGTCAGACCTTCAAGGAGGTCGCCGCCATGAACGTGAACGTCCAAAGCCTGCTCGGCCTGCTGATCCTGATCGCGGACATCTGGGCGATCGTGTCGATCTTCCAGAGCAGCGCGTCGACCGGGAAAAAGGTGCTCTGGATCGTGCTGGTCCTGCTGCTGCCGGTCCTCGGGCTGATCCTCTGGTTCTTTCTCGGCCCGCGCCCCGGCAGGTCTGCGTAGGCGGTCATGTATTGAGCTTCACGGGACCGCCGATGGCGCGCCACGCGAAGTGGCCGCCCTTCATGTACTTCGCGTCGAATCCCTGCTGCCTGAGCGCTTCGGCAGTCTGGCAGCCGATGTGGAATCCGTAGACGCAGTACACGATGACCGGCTCGCTCTTCGATAGCTCCCCGGCCCATTCCTTGACGCGCTCCGGATCGCGCCACACCGCGCCCTCGATGATGTCCTGGGTGCGGGAAACATAGTGCCTGGGCCGGGCGTCGATGAACTGCACATTACGTCCGGTATCCATCATGGCCTTGACTTCCTCCGGGGCGACGCCCGGCACATCGCCGAACTCCTTCTGCTCGAGCGGCGGAAGCGGCTCCACCTTCGACGCGCGTTCATAGCGCGCCGCGACGCCCTGCCAGTCGATGTTGCGCAGAAAGGTGTCCACGTACGCGCCAGCGTTCGCACCGAAATCCATATGGAAGGCATGCTCATACATGTCGAGCGCGAGTATCGGCACGCCGCCTGCGACATTCTGGCTGTGCTCCGCGGCGTGCTGGTTGACGAGACGCTGCTCGCGCGGCAGGTAGGTGAGAATCACCCAGCCTGAGCCGCCGCCGAGCGCCTTTCCCATTGCCGCAAACTCCGCCTGCCAGCGATCCTGCGAACCGAAATCCCGTGCCAGGATTTCCGCGAAGGCGCCAAGCGCGCGTCCGTCGCCGCCCAGGCTGGCGAAGTAGAGCTCGTGCAGGGTCACGGAGTTCAACGCGACCAGCTCCTCGCGCTTGAGCCCGTTCAGCACGAAGCCCGGCATCTTCGGGAAATCGGCCGCCTCGAGCTGCGCGGTGATGGCATTGAGCCGGCGCAAGGCACCGCCGTAGTTGTTCTCGTAGTGGCTTTCGATCAGCTTGGCCGACAGGCCCTGCAGCAGCCAGGGTCGGCAATGCAATGGTTGCAGCGCGTAGCGCATGTTGGATCTCCTTAGAAAGTGAATTCACGCAGCCGCACCACCAGAGACGAGCGCGCGACGATGCCAAGGATTCCGCCCCCGACGGCGGCAGGGACCGCTGGCATCTGCCACAGAAGCAGGCACGTGATCGTGGCGACAAACAGCGCACTGGTGAACATGTCCGGCGCGGCAGTCGGCGCGAGATGCGCCACGGTCAGCGCGATGGCGCCGACCACAGCGGGGCTGACGCCGCGCATCGCGGCGCGCACCCACTTGAGCGCGCGGAAACGCTCGAGCCACGGCAGGATCGACATCAGCAGCACGAAGGAAGGCAGGAAGATGGCGCCCGCGGCCACCGCGGCGCCGGCAACACCGGCAACCTTGTAGCCCACGAACGCCGCGAGCATGATCACCGGGCCCGGCGTGACTTGCCCGATCGCCAGCCCCCCGAGGAACTCCTCGGCCGAGATCCAGTGCAACTGGTTGACGACCTGGTCCTGGATGAAGGCGATGATGGTGAGGCCGCCGCCGAAGGTCAGCGCGCCGACCTTGAAGAAGAACACCCCGATATCCCACAGGCCGTTGGACGACACGCCAGGGCCGGCGGATTGCCAGCCCAGCCAGGTGGCAACGATGTGCTCGGCGGCGAACAGAGTAATCACTGCAGCGCCGGAGACCAGCCCCGCGCGCAGCGAATGGTGCACCGCCACGCCGACGCACCCGGCAAGGAGGAAGGTTGCCGCCGGGCCGAATGGCGTCAGCGCCAGCGCAGCGATCGCCGCAAGGGTCATGAGGATCGAGAACCGGTCCTTGATGGCCTTGTGGCCAAGCCGCCAGACCGCGACGGCAAAGATGCCCAACACCACCGGCCCGAGGCCGTAGAACGCATCACGCATGAACGGCAGGGCGCCATAGGCCGAATGCAGCGCTGTCAGCGCCAGCATGATCGCGAAGGCCGGCATCACGAATCCCACACCCGCCAGCACGCCGCCCCACGCTCCCGCACGCTGGTAGCCGGTGAACACGCACATCTGCAGCGCCGTGGCGCCGGGGAGCGCCTGCACCAGGGCCAAACCCTCGAGGAAGCGTTCCTTGGTGAGCCACTGGCGCCGTTCCTGTGCTTCGGCCTGGATCAAGCCCCAGATCGCGGCGACACCGAAGCCCAGCGCGCCGATCTTGAGGAATACCCCGAGAACTTCGAGTCGGCGTCGGCCGATGCTCGGGAGTTCGGTTTGCGTTCCGTTGCTCATATGCGCACTCCTCCCACGAAGGGGTTGGAGCAGCCTTGAGACGGATCGTCCTGACTGCCGGGTGTCTGCGTAAGACCCGGCCGGGGTGGACCCCGCTGGGAACCGACAGTAGGGCGTTGCAGCGGCGGGGTCAACAGTGTCGTGTATGTTTCATCACTTTTGTGTGATACATATCACTAATGCATGTCTTTGCCGCCCTGGTGCTGAGCCTGCCGACGCGCAATTCCACGCTGCGCATGCGCCTGTGGCGAGCCCTCAAGCAGGCGGGATGCGAGGTCCTGCGCGACGGCGTCTATATCCTGCCGGCCAGCGACTCGGGTTACGCCATGCTGTCCAGGCTCGAGGCCGATATTCATTCCCACGGCGGGTTCGCCATGACCCTCGAGCTGAAGGCCACGACGGAAAAGCAGTTCGCCGAGTTGCGCCAGCGCTTCGACCGCAGCCGCGAATACGGCGCGATGGTGCGCAGGATCGCGCTGGCAAAGGCTGGCGTTGCGCGGCAGGGTGCCCGGCGGGCGCTGACGGAAATCCGCAGGCTGGAGCAAGCGTTGGGGAGGCTCTCGGCCGTCGACTTCTACCAGGGCGAAGCCAAATCACAGGCTGGCGCTGCACTGGGGAATCTCAAAACCGCCTACCTGGCCGCGTACGCTGGCGGGGAGCCCCGCTCATCGCGCCGCAGGCCGCGGCAAGTGGATAGCTCGCGCTACCAGAAACGGATGTGGGCCACGCGCAAGGCGCCCTGGGTTGACCGGCTCGCCAGCGCCTGGCTGATCAAGCGCTTCATCGATCGCGACGCCCGCTTCGCCTGGATCGACCGGCCGAGCCAACTGCCGAAGAACGCCGTGGGGTTCGATTTCGATGGCGCGGAGTTCACGCACGTGGGAAAGCGGGTGACCTTCGAAGTGCTGCTATCGAACTTCGGGCTGGAATCGGACCCGGCCCTCGCCGCCATAGGCGCCGCCGTCCACTTCCTCGACGCTGGCGGCATCCCCGTCCCCGACGCCAAGGGGCTGGAGACCATGCTCAAGGGGGCGCGGGAGCAGACGCGCAGTGACGATGCCCTGCTGGCCGCCGCGTCGCGGACTTTCGATCTACTCTATTCCGGCTCAAAAACTACATGAGCCTGCACCTCGACGACGCCGCCGTACGAAGACTGCTGCGGCTCGAGGACCTGCTGCCGGCCATGCGGCGCGCGCTCATGGACCTCTCCGCCGGGCACGTGTTCCAGCCGCTGCGCTCGGTGAGCGATTTCCCCGGCGGCGCGGGCTTCCTGATGCTCAAGCCCGCGCTCACGCAGGACGCGCTCGCAACCAAGATCATCACGCTCTTCCACGGGAATGCCGCGCGCGGGCTTCCGACGATGCTCGCGACGCTGATCCTGATGGACCCGAAGACCGGGCAGACCCTCGCGACGATGGACGCGACGTGGCTGACGGAGCTTCGCACCGCGGCCGTGTCGGCCGTGGCCGCCGATGCCCTCACCCCGCCGGGCCCCAAGATCGTGGCCATGATCGGCAGCGGCGCCCTCGCCCGCACGCACGCGCTAGCGCTGCGCGCAGTGCGGCCGGTGAAGGAGATCCGGATCTGGAGCCGCAATCCGGAGAACGTTGCGCGCTGCGCGAGGGACATCGGCGGCGCCGCCGCGAAGTCCGCGGAAGAGGCCGTGCACGACGCGGACATCGTCGTCACCGTCACCAATTCGTCCGAGCCCGTCCTGCACGGCGCCTGGCTGAAGCCCGGCGCCTTCGTTGCCGCCGTCGGCGCGCCGCGCCCCAATTGGCGGGAGCTGGACGACGCGGCGATGAAAAACGTCGTCGTCGCGGACAGCCGCGAGGCGGCCCTCACCGAATCGGGCGATGTGATCCTCTCGGGCGCCGGGGTCTACGCCGAGATCGGCGAGATCCTTGCCGGGTCGAAGCCCGCACCGCCTGCCGGCGCTACCGTCATCTTCAAGGCCCTCGGCCAGGCGGTCGAGGACGCTGTCGCGGCCCGGATCGTCTACGACGCGGCACAATCGAAGCGCCGCATCAACTAGCCCTGGGCAACCGCCAGCGCGGCGGGCCGCCCAGCCTTCGCTTCACGGATGGCCTGCCAAACGCGCTGCGGCGTGGCGGGCATGTCGAAGTGGCTCACGCCCACCTGCCGTAGCGCATCCACCACCGCGTTCATCAGGCAGGGCATCGAGCCCGTCACTCCCGCCTCGCCCACACCTTTGGCGCCAAGCGGATTGGTGGCAGTCGGCACCGGATGCTCGGTGACGCGCAAGCCGCCCACCAGCCCGGGACGCGGCATGGCGTAATCCATGAAGCTCCCGGTGAGGAGCTGGCCGCCTTCGTCGTACACCGCCTGCTCGTGGAAGATGTGCCCGGCGCCTTGCGTGATGCCGCCTTGCATCTGGCCTTCGACGAGCTGGGGGTTAATAAGGTTTCCTGCGTCGTCGCAGGCGAGGTAGGACACGATCTCCACTTCCCCCGTCTCCGGTTCGATCTCGACTTCCGCGATGTGGCAGCCATTGGGATAGGTGCCGGGCACCTTGGGCCGCTCCTTGAAGTCGAGGTCGAGCTTGCCGGGGTGCTTCTGCGCCAGTGCCGAGATGGCGACCTTGCGATCGGTGCCCTTGATGCGGTACTCGCCTTGCGCGAACTCGAGGTCCGTCTTCGCCGTCTCGAGGTCTTCCGCGGCGAGGTCGAGACCCTTCTGCACGATCTCGCGCGAAGCGAGCAGCATCGCGCTGCCCAGGCCGTGCAGCGTGCGCGATCCGCCGGTGGGATTGGCCACCAGGTTCGTGTCCGCCTCGGAAGTGCGCAAGCGGATCTTCGTCATCGGGATGCCGAGCACGCCCGCGACGATCTGCGCGAAGGCGGTCTCGTGCCCCTGGCCGTGGTTGTGCGACGCGGTGTGCAGCGTCACCGTGCCGTCCTTCTCCCAATTGATCACCACCTGGTCGTAGGGCGCAAATCCGCCGGGCGCGGTGGCCTCGATGTAAGTCGCGATGCCGCGCCCGCGCAGCCTGCCTTTTTTCACGCTCGCCGCGCGCCGCGCCGCAAAACCGTCCCAGTCGGCCTCCTTCTTCGCCTGCGCGAGCACGGCCGGAAAATCGCCGCTGTCGTATTCGTGGCCGCCGACGAACTTGTAGGGCATCTTCGAGGCCGGGATCATGTTGCGGCGGCGGAACTCGGCCGCGTCCATGCCGATCTCGTGCGCCGCCTGGTCGACGAGGCGCTCGAGCGCGTAGGACGCCACCGGTCTGCCCGCGCCGCGGTACGCGGCGGTCGGCACGGTATTGGTGAGCACGAGCCGGCCCTTCACGTGGATCGCCTGCACGTCGTAGACGCCGCAGATCACGTTCACCATGCCGAGCGTGTTGACCACCGCGCCGGTGAAGGCGATGTACGCGCCCAGGTTCGCCAGGTACTCGAAGCGCATGCCGAGGATGCGGCCCTCGACATCCAGCGCCATCTCCGCCGCATGCTCGATGTCGCGCGCCTGCTCGTCGCCGAGGAACACCTCCAAGCGGGTGCCGACCCACTTCACCGGGCGGCCGAGCTTCTTCGCGGCGTAGAGCAGCGCCCCGTACTCCGGGTAGGCGTTGAAGCGCACGCCAAAGCCGCCGCCCACTTCCTCCGCCACCACGCGCACCTTCTCCGGCGGCACGCCGAGGACCGCGGACAGCTGGCCGCGCATCGGCCCCACGCCCTGCGTCGTCGCGTGCAGGAAGTAGGTGCCCGTCGCGGGATCAAAGGAACCCATCGCCGCGCGCGGCTCCATGGGATTGCCCACCACGCGCGTGTGGTAGCCGCGCAGCTTCACCACCCTCGCCGCCTTGGAGAACGCGGCATTGGCGGCGGCCTCGTCTCCGCCCGAGTAATCGAGCACCAGGTTGCCGGGGGCGATCTCGTGCAGCTGTGGCGCGCCCGCCGCGAGCGCCTTCTCGGCGGTCACCGCCGCCGGCAACTCGCGAAATTCGATCGCCACCGCCTCCGAGGCGTCCTGCGCTTGCGCTGCAGTTTCCGCGACCACCAGCGCCACCGGCTCGCCGACGTGCCGCACGCGGCCATGCGCGAGCGAAAGGCGCAAGGCCTGACGCTGCTCAGAGCCATCGCGCCACTTGAACGGCGCCGCGGCCGGAATCGGTTTCAGGCCGGCCTGCACAAGCTCCGCGCCGGTGATGACCGCGATCACGCCGGGCATCGCCAGCGCAGCCGAGACGTCAATCGAGACGATCTCGGCGTGCGCGTGGTCCGAGCGCAGGAAATGGCCGCGCGCCTCGCGCGGCAGTATCCAGTCGGCGACGTAGCGCCCGGCGCCTTTGAGCATGCGTTCATCCTCCAGGCGGCCCTGGTGGCCAAAGCTTTCCATGTTCAATCCCGGGTTAGTTGCGCGACAGTGCGATCAGGATGCTGCAGGGCGAGTAATCGAGGAGCGAGGCGCCGACCGAGCCCTTCCACCAGCGCGCCGCGAAGGACGTGGTCTGGTTGTGTCCGACCACCACCAAGTCCACGGACAATTCCCTCGCCAGCCGGCAGATTTCCTCCACCGGCTCGCCCACCGCGAGGTGCCCGGCCGCGTTGAAGCCTGTTTGCTTGAGGCTCGCGATGCCCTCGTCGAGCACTATCTGGGTGCGCTTTTTTTCCTCTTCCAGCAACTCCTCGGGCACGAAGCCCTCGGTGAGGAACAGGCTCGGCGGCATGCTCGCCACCGCCAGCAGGTGTGTTTCCGCGTGCAGGAAGTTGGCCA
>JANMUO010000024.1:0-2382 GCA_031391655.1 Betaproteobacteria bacterium | reverse complement strand
GGAACTCGGCTACCGCATCAAGCTCCTGGGCATCACGCGCTGGGCGAAGAAGGGCATCGAGCTGCGCGTGCACCCGACGCTGGTGCCGGCGCGGCGCCTGATCGCCAACGTCGAGGGCGTGATGAACGCCATCCTGGTGAAAGGCGATGCGGTCGGCGCCACGATGTACTACGGCGCAGGCGCCGGCAGCCAGCCCACGGCGAGCGCGGTGGTGGCGGACCTGGTGGACGTGACGCGGCTGATCACGGCCGACCCGGAGCACCGCGTGCCGCACCTCGCGTTCCAGCCCGACCAGCTCTCCGCCACGCCGATCCTGCCGATCGGCGAGGTCGAGACTTCGTACTACCTGCGCATGCGCGTGCTCGACCAGCCCGGCGTGCTGGCGCGCATCACGCGCATCCTCGCGGATTCCCGCATCTCCATCGGCGCGATGGTGCAAAAGGAGCCCGGCGAAGGCGAAAAGCGCGTCGACATCGTCATGCTCACGCACCGCGCCATCGAGAAGAACGTGGATGCAGCCATGGCGCGCATCGAGCGCTTGCCGACCGTGGTGGGCAGGGTGACGCGCATCCGGCTCGAAGAACTGCTGTAGTGCGCTACGTCAGCACCCGTGGCGGCGGGGCGCCGCAGCGCTTCTCCGACATCCTGCTCGAGGGCCTGGCGCCCGACGGCGGCCTGTACGTGCCCGAGGCCTATCCGAAGGCGGACCTCGCCGCCTGGCGCGGCCTTTCCTACCCGCAGCTCGCCACCGCGATCCTGACGCAGTTCATGGACGACGTGCCGGGGCTGGACGCGATGGTCGGCAAGACCTACACGCGCGCAGTCTTCGGCAGCGACGACATCGCGCCGCTCAGGACGCTGGAGCCGGGCCTGTACCTGCTGGGCCTGTCGAACGGGCCGACGCTCGCCTTCAAGGACATGGCGCTGCAACTGGTGGGGCAGCTCTTCGAGCAGGTACTGCGCGCGCGCGGGCAGGCGCTCAATGTCCTCGGCGCCACCTCGGGCGATACGGGCTCCGCCGCCGAGCACGCCCTGCGCGGCAAGCAGGGCGTGAACGTGTTCATGCTCTCGCCCTACGGGCGCATGAGCGCGTTCCAGGCGGCGCAGATGTACGCGCTGCAGGACGCGAACATCCACAACCTGGCGGTGCAGGGCACGTTCGACGCCTGCCAGGACCTGGTCAAGCAGGTCAATGCGGATACCGCGTTCAAGGCGCGCTACCGCATCGGCGCGGTGAACTCCATCAACTGGGCGCGCGTCGCGGCGCAGGTGGTGTACTACTTCTGGGGCTACTTCCGCGCCACGCGCAGCGACGCGGAGCAGGTTTCGTTCGCGGTGCCTTCGGGCAATTTCGGCAACATCCACGCCGGCTACGTGGCGCGCTCGATGGGGCTGCCCGTGTCCCGGCTGATCCTCGCCACCAACGAAAACGACGTGCTGGACGAATTCTTCCGCAGCGGCCGCTACCGCGTGCGCCGCGCGGCGGTGGCCACCTCCAGCCCCTCGATGGACATCTCCAAGGCCTCCAACTTCGAGCGCTACGCCTTCGACCTCGTGGGGCGCGACCCCAGGCGGCTGGTGGCGCTATGGCAGCAGCTCGAGCGGGACGGCGAGTTCGAGTTGCGGGGCAGCAGCGGATTCGCGTCGGGCAAGAGCACCCATGCGGACCGGCTGGCGACGATCCGGGAAGTGCAGCGCAAGTATGGCGTCACCATCGACCCGCACACCGCCGACGGCGTGAAGGTGGGGCTGGCGCAGCGCCAGCCCGGCGTGCCCTTGATCTGCTTCGAAACGGCGCTGCCGGTGAAGTTCGCCGCCACCATCCGGGAAGCGCTCGGCCGCGAGCCGGAGCGGCCGAAGGGATTTGAAGATCTCGAGAAGCTGCCGCAGCGCTTCGAGCGCATCGAACCGCAGGTGGAGCCGGTGAAGCGCTATATTGCGGCGAACGCCCCATGAGCCAGGAAAAGAACGTGC
The DNA here is from genome assembly GCA_031391655.1 of Betaproteobacteria bacterium. GTDB lineage: Bacteria > Pseudomonadota > Gammaproteobacteria > Burkholderiales > SG8-39 > JAABQT01. The sequence continues at coordinate 408 of JANMUO010000024.1, read as the reverse complement.
TGGGTGGCGAGCTGATGGCCTGCAGCTTCTCGCCGCTCACGGGCTACTACCGCGACGGCAGCTGCGCCACCCAGGGCGCCGACGGCGTCGCGCACCTGGTGTGCGTCAAGGTGACGCAGGAGTTCCTCGATTTCAGCGTGGCCAAGGGCAACGACCTGGTCACGCCGCGCCCGGAGATGCGATTTCGCGGCCTGCAGGCCGGCGACCGCTGGTGCCTGCACGTGCTGCGCTGGGTGGAAGCCTGGCGCGCGCGCGCGGCGCCGCAGGTTGTGCTCGAGGCGACGCACGAGAGCGTCCTCGAATACGTCCCGCTCTCGGCGCTCAAGCAGCGCGCGCTGGACCTGAATTAGTTGACAGCTTTCCGGGTACCTCCTGCGCTAGTTTTTTTGGTAGTACGGTAGTACATTG
>JANMUO010000019.1:0-14564 GCA_031391655.1 Betaproteobacteria bacterium | reverse complement strand
GTGGTTCGTCGCAATCTCGTAGCCACACAATCGGCTGTCCATAGTCAGCGCCCGGCGCGCTCAGCCATAAATTGATTCCCGTTTGCTCACGATGACTGATCAGTCGTCGGAGTGTGTCTTCGTCCGTCAATGGACCGCCTTGCCGCCGGCCTCGCCGTTGCCGGCGCTGCAGGGCATCCTGGTGGGCGTGGTGTTGCTGCTCGGGTTTGCGCTGCCCCCGCTGGTGCAGCTGAAGAACGTGCCCGCTGCGCGCGTCATCCGCCGCGAGGCGGGCGCACCGAGTACCAGCGCGCTTGCCGCCTATGGAGCGGGGGTCGCCGCCCTGGGCGGGCTCCTCGTCTGGCAGGCGGGAGACGCAAAACTCGGTTTGACGGTGATCGGCGGATTCGGCGTCGCGGTGCTGGTGTTCACGGTCGTCGCCTGGGGGGCGCTGCGCCTGGTGTCGTCCGCGCCGGTGGCACGGCGGCTCGGGGCGCGCAGCATGGCGTTGCGTTACGGCCTTGCCAACCTGCGGCGCCATGCGCGCGGCAACGCCATCCAGGTCGCCAGCCTGGCGCTCGGCCTGACCGCGGTGCTGCTGCTCACCTTCACGCGCAATGACCTGGTGGATGCCTGGCGGCGCAGCGCGCCGCCCGATGCGCCCAACCGCTTCCTCCTTGGCGTGCAGCCTGACCAGGTCGCGGACGTGAACCGCTTCTTCGCCGAGCGCCGCATCGCCGCGCCGGAGCTCAATCCGATGGTGCGCGGGCGCCTGGTGGCGGTGAACGGCAAGCCGGTGACGGAGGCGGATTTCGGCGAGGAGCGCGCCAAGCGCCTGGTCGAGCGCGAGTTCAACCTGTCCTACGCGACGCGGCAGCCCGCGCACAACGAGGTGGTCGCCGGCGCCTGGTACAAGCCCGGCGCGCGGGAGCTCTCGGTGGAGGAGGGCATCGCGAAGACGCTTGGCTGGAAGATGGGCGACGAGCTGACCTTCACGGTGGGGTCGGAGCGCTTCCGCGCGCCCATCACTTCGCTGCGCAAGTTGCGCTGGGACTCGATGAAGATCAATTTCTTCGTCATCGCGCCGCCGGAATTGCTGGCGGGCTTGCCGGCGAGCTTCGTCTCCGCGTTCCGCGCCGAGGCGGGGCAGGAGGCTGCGCTCAACCAGCTGGTGCAGCGCTTTCCCAACCTCACGCTGGTGGACGTCGGCGCCGCGGTGAAGCAGGCGCAAGGCGTCATCGACCAGCTGATCAACGCGGTGCAGTTCGTGTTCCTGTTCGCCCTCGGGGCGGGGCTGCTGGTGCTCTACTCGGCGCTGGTGGCGACCGAGGACGAGCGCCGGCGCGAGGCGGCGGTGATGCGCGTCTATGGGGCGTCGCGCAAGCAGGTCACCGGCAGCCAGCGCGCGGAGTTCCTCGCCATGGGGCTGGTGGCGGGGAGCCTGGCGACGCTCGGGGCGGCGGTGATCGGGCAGCTGCTGGCGCGGCGGGTGTTCGAGCTCGACCTGCCGCCGAGCCCGGAGTTGTGGATCGCGGGTCCGGTGGCGGGGGTGGTGCTGCTGTCGCTCAACGCGTGGCTGTCGGCGCGCAAGGTGCTGTCGGTGTCGCCGGCACTGACGCTGAGGGACTCGGTCTAGAATCGCGCATGGTCGAAATTGCCGCGTTTGCCGCTCTCGCCGCCCTTGCGGTGGTGGTCTGGCTTGCGCTGCGCCTGCAAGGTGGCGCGGAGAAGAAGCACCGCGAGATGCTCGGCGACCTGCATGACGGGCTGACGAAGCAGGGCGACCGGCTCGGCGGCCAGCTCACGGAACTCAGAGAGGCGCTGGCGGGCAAGCTCGACACGCGCCTAGACCAGATTTCGCTGCGCGTCAGCGAGCGGCTCGACGAGGGCTTCAAGAAGACCAACGAAACCTTCGTCAGCGTGATGTCGCGCCTCGCCACCATCGACGAGGCGCAAAAGAAGATCGAGACGCTGACGGGCAGTGTCGTGAGCCTGCAGGAACTGCTCGGCGACAAGCGCTCGCGCGGCGCCTTTGGCGAGGTGCAGCTCGAGGCGCTGGTGCGCAACGTGCTGCCGAATCAGTCCTTCGAGATGCAGTACACGCTGTCCAACGGCATGCGTGTCGATTGCGCGCTCAGGCTGCCACCGCCGACCGGATTGGTATGCGTGGATTCAAAGTTTCCCTTGGAAAACTACAAGCTGATGCTGGACTCGAAGCTTAGCGAGGTCGAACGGGCGATCGCGCAGAAGGCCTTCCGCCTCGACGTGCGCAAGCATGTGGACGCCATCGCGTCGAAATACATCATCGACAACGAGACCTCGGACGGCGCGGTGATGTTCGTGCCGGCGGAAGCGGTGTTCGCCGAGATCCACGCCTATCACTACGAGGTGGTGGAGTACGCCATCGGCAAGCGGGTCTGGATCGTCTCGCCGACCACGCTGATGGCTGTGCTCAACACCGCGCGCGCGGTGCTCAAGGACGTGGAGACGCGCAAGCAGATCCACGTCATCCGGGAGGCGCTCGCACGCCTGGCGGTCGAGTTCGGCCGGTTCGACGACAGGCTGAAGAAGCTTGCCGACCACATCCGCCTGGCGCACGAGGACGCGGAGAAGATCCAGATCACCGGCGGCAAGATCGCACAGCAGTTCCAGCGGATCGAGGCGGCGGAGCTGGACGAGAAGCCTGCCGCCGCGGTTGTACGGCTGGAGGACGGGCGCAAGCCCTGACCGTGAAGCGCATCGCAATCCTCACCAGCGGCGGCGACGCCCCCGGCATGAACGCCGCCCTGCGCGCCGTCACCCGCGCCGCGCTCGCCCGAGGCTGGGAAGTCTCCGGCATCCGCAACGGCTACGCGGGCCTCCTCGCCGACACGCTGGTACCCCTTCAGGCGCGCGACGTCGGCGGCATCGTGCAGCGCGGGGGCACGTTCCTCGGCAGCGCGCGCTGCCCGGAGTTCGCGCAGAAGCCCGGGCGCGATAAGGCGTTGCGCAACCTCGCCGCGCGCGGCATCGACGCGATCGTGGTGATCGGCGGCAACGGTTCGCAGACCGGCACCGCGTCGCTCGCAAAGGAAGGCTTCGCCGCCGTGGGCGTTCCCTCCACCATCGACAACGACCTCTACGGCTCCGACATCAGCATCGGCGCCGACACCGCCATCAATGTCACGCTGGAGGCGATCGACCGGCTGCGGACCACTGCTTCGTCGCACCAGCGCGCCTTCGTGGTGGAAACCATGGGCCGCGACTGCGGCTACATCGCGCTGATGGCGGGCATCGCGGGCGGCGCCGAGGTGATCGCCATCCCCGAGCTCGAGGTCGAGCCGGCCGAAATCGCCGAGCGGCTGCGCGCCGCGTACCGGCGCGGCAAGACGCATGCGCTGGTGGTGATGGCCGAAGGCGCAAAGCACGGCGTGCAGGCGCTGCTCAAGCACTACGGCGAGCAGAAGGACAACATCGGATTCGAGTTGCGACTCACGCGCCTGGGCCACGTGGTGCGCGGCGGGGTGCCGACGGCAGCCGACCGCGTGCTCGCCACGCGGCTCGGTGCGGCGGCGGTGGACAGCCTGGCCGCCGGCCGGCATGGCGTGGTGCTGGGGATGCTGGGCGGGCAGGTGGCTGCGACGCCGCTTGCCGAGATCGGCGGGCGCACGCGCCCGGCCGATGCCGCGCTGCTCGAACTCGCGCGGACGATGGCGCTTTAGGCGAGGCCCTCGAAAAGCTGCACCTGCACGGGCTCACCGGCGTCCACCTTGCCGCGCTCGTGCTCCAGCACGATGAAGCAGTTGGCTTCCGACATCGAGCGCAGCACGCCCGAGCCCTGCTGTCCGGTGGTCTTCACCTTCCATTCGCTGCCGTCGCGGAACAGCACGCCGCGCTGGTATTCGGTGCGGCCGGCCACTTTGCGCAGCGGCTCGGCCGCCGGCACTTTCAGCAACGGCACCGACAGCTCTCCGGTGCGCCCTGAGAGCTGCAGCAGCGCCTCGCGCACGAACTGGGTGAAGGTCACCATCACCGCCACCGGGTTGCCGGGCAGGCCAAAGAGGAAGGCATTGCCGATCCTGCCGAAGGCCATCGGCCGCCCCGGGCGCATGGCGATCCGCCAGAAGAGGGCTTCGCCGAGCTTGGCCATCATCGGTTTGACGAAGTCGGCCTCGCCCACCGATACGCCACCGGTGGTGATGATCGCGTCGGCACTAGAAGCCGCTTTGCTGAACGCCGCCTCCAACAGCGCTGGGGCGTCGCGCACCACGCCGAGGTCCTGGATCTCCACGCCCAGGCGCTGCAGCATGCCGTGCAGCGTGTAGCGGTTGGAGTCGTAGACCTCGCCTTCCTTGAGTGCCGTGCCGACGGAGGCAAGCTCATCGCCGGTGGAAAAAAAGGCCACGCGAACCTTGCGCTTCACCGTGACCTGGCCGATGCCGAGCGAGGCGATGAGGCCGAGCTCGGCGGCCTGCAGCCACTGCCCGGCTTTCAGGACCGGCACGCCCTTTTTCAGGTCTTCGCCCGCGTAGCGCACGTTCTGCGCCTGCTTCTGGCCGGGCGGGACAGCCACTTTCCCGTCCTTCACCTTGACCACTTCCTGCACCACCACCGTGTCCGCCCCCGCGGGCATCACGGCGCCGGTGGTGACGCGCACGCACTGTCCCGGCGCGAGCACGCCGCCGAACGACTTGCCCGCCAGCGCGGCGCCGATTTCCTGCAGCACGGTTTCGCCCGGCTTGAGGTCCGCGAATCGCACCGCATAGCCGTCCATCGCGGTGTTGTCGTGCCCCGGCACGTCCATCGCGGGAACGATCTCCTCGGCCAGCACGCGTCCCAGCGCCTCGCGCACCGGCAGTCTTTCTGTTGCCGTTACCGGGTTCAGGCACGCCCGGATCGCCGCGCGCGCCTTCTCCACATGCAGCGCGTCGGGGTCGTAGCCCTCGATGGCGCTGGCGATCTCGATGATGCGCCTCATGCGTCCTTCAGCTCTTCGCGCGTGTTGATGTTGCGGAAGGCATCCGATTCATCGTCGAAGGAGACCTCCACCACCTTGAGCGTGGCGTACCACGCGTCGATCTTGCGCCCGCCGCCGGAGAGGAATCTCTCCAGGTGCTCGCGCACCGAGGTGCGCACGAGTGAGAACACCGGATGCGCCTGGTCGCCTGTCTTTGCTACCGCGAGTTCGTTGGCCTTGAGCGCTGCCTGCAACCGCGCGACCAGGTCGAGCGGCAGGAAAGGGGAGTCGCAGGGCACGGTGACCGCGAGCGGATGGCTCACGGCGGAAAGTCCCGCGTGCAGCCCGGCCAGCGGCCCGGCGAAGCCGCCGATGGCATCGGGCACCACGCGATGGCCGAACGCCGCGTAGGCCTCGAGGTTCTGGTTGGCGTTGACGATCACCTCCGCAACCTGCGGGGTAAGGCGCTCGAGCGCCCAGGCGACCATTGGTTTTCCGCGCAGGAGCTGCAGACCCTTGTCCACGCCTCCCATGCGCCGGCCCTGGCCGCCGGCGAGCACGATGCCGGTGACTTTCATGGCGCGGCGGCGCTGCGGAAATGCGACGGCGGCGCGCCGAGCTCGCGGCGGAACATGGCGCTGAAGGCGGACGGGCTGTCGTAGCCGAGGTCGAGCGCCACGGCGAGGATCGGCCGCCCCTCGGCAATCCAGCCCAGCGCGCGCAGCAGCCGCGCGCGGCGGCGCCACTCGGCGAAGCTCATGCCAGTCTGGCGGCGGAAGTGGCGCGCCAGCGTGCGCGCGGTAGTGCCGTGGCGCGCGGCCAGGTCGTCGAGGGTCGCCGCTTCCTCCGGCGCCTCCATCAGGTGCGCGCAGATCGGCGCGAGCGGCGGGCCCTTCGGCATCGGCAGGCTGTAGGGCAGGCGCGGCAGCGCGGCGAGCTCGTCCAGCATCAGGCGTATGACGCGGCCGGCCACGCCGCGCTCCTCGTACTCGATCGGCAGCTCGGTGGCGCGCACGATCAGCTCGCGCAGCAGCGGCGTCACCTCGAACACCTCGCAGGTCTTCGGCATCCGTTTCACTGCGCCCGCCCGGATGTAGAGCGTGCGCATTTGCACCGCGGTCGAGGTACGCACGCGGTGCACCGTCTTCGGCGGCATCCACACCGCACGTTGCGGCGGCACCAGCCAGGTAGCGTCGCGCGTGTCGATCATCATCACGCCGCGCACCGCGTAGATGAGCTGGAAGCGCGGATGGCTGTGCCAGGGGATCTCGTGCGCGGGCGGCAGGTCGTGCGCCATTGCGCCAACCGGGCGCGGCACGCCTTGGTAGGCGTCGGCATAGGTCGGCTTGGGGCGGGAAGCGGCTTGTCCCATTCTCGACAGGAATTGTCCGATGGTCGCGTGACGGACGCAAGGCGGAACGCTAGGATGTGGTCCATGAAACGCGACTACCTGGTGCCGTTCATCAACCTGGGCCACCTGCTCGACCACCTGGTCATGCTGGTCTTCCCGACTGTGGTGCTGGCGCTGGCGCTGGAATGGAACCGGCCGTACGCCGAGCTGCTGCCGCTCGCGCTGGGCGGCTTCATCGCCTTCGGCGCCTTCGCCATCCCGGCCGGCTGGCTGGCCGACCATTGGAGCCGCTACAAGATGATGGCGGTGTTCTTCTTTGGCATCGGCGGCGCGCTGTTCCTCACCGGCTTCGCCACTTCGTCCTGGCAGATCGCCGCCGGGCTTACCCTCACCGGCATGTTCGCCGCGATTTACCACCCGGTGGGCATCGCCATGCTGGTCGCCTCGCCAAAGAACCTCGGCATGGCGCTCGGCTGGAACGGCCTGTGGGGCAACCTCGGCCTCGCCTTCGCCGCCATCGTTTCCGGCGCGCTGATGGACCTGTGGGGCTGGCGCATGGCGTTCTTCCTCCCGGGGCTGCTGTCGATCGCAGTCGGCGTCGCCTTCCTGGTGCTGGTGCCGGATCCGGGCCCGGTGGCAAAGAAGTCGAAGACCATCGGCCTGCACATCGACCGCGCCACCATGGCGCAGATCTTTGTCATCCTGCTGGTCGCCACCGCCTGCGGCGGCGTGATCTTCAACTCCACCACCGTGGCGATGCCGAAGATCTTCGACGAGCGCTTGCGCGCGCTGACCGAGACCAACTTCGGCATCGGCGCGCTAGTCGCGGTGGTCTACTCGATCGCGGCCTTCGCCCAGGTGCTGATGGGCACACTGATGAGCCGATTCGACATGAAGCACTTGATGATCGGCGTCGGCCTGATCCAGATCCCGCTGCTCGCCGCCGCGGCCACGCTTGACGGCTGGCCGATGCTGGTGGTTGCGCTGCTGATGATGATGGCGATTTTCGGCCAGATCCCGCTCAACGACGGCATCGTCGGCAAGTACGTCGCCGACGAATACCGCGCGCGCGTGCTGTCAGTGCGTTACGTGGTCTCGCTCGGCGTGGCGTCGGTGGCGGTGCCGATGATCGCGGTCCTGCACCGCACCGAGGGCGGCTTCCGCAACGTGTTCATGGTGCTGGCTGCGCTGGCGTGCGCGGTGTTCGTCTCGGCGCTGTTCTTCCCCTCGCGCCTGAGGATGCAGACGGCTCAGGCGACTTAAATGGGGTCTGTCCCCATTTAAATCTAGGCTGGCTTGTAGGTGTCCAGCGCGATGCGCTCGCGCTCGAGCGCAGCTGCCACCGGCGGCGACTGCACCACGCGGTCCATGTAGGACTTGTAGGCGGGCAGCGATGCCGGGTCCACGCCGGTGTAGCCGCCCCAGCGCAAAAGCGTGAACGCGTAGGCGTCGTGGAAGCTTGGCGCGGCGCCGAACCAGAAAGGCCTCGCCGCTTTCGTCCACTCCTGGATGCGCTCGAGGTGGGTGCGGAATTTCGCCGCTGCCGCCTTCTTCACGTCCGCCTGCGACGCCTCGCCGTCGGCGAACTCGGCGGTGCGGAACCAGCGCGTGAAGGTCGGGTGGACGGTGTTGTTCATCCACGCCAGCTGCGACAGCGCCTGCGAGCGCGCCCAGGGATCGGTGGGCAGAAGCGCTGTCTTGGGATGGCGCCGGTCGAGGAAATCGCAGATCGCCACGATCTGGTTGAGCGGCTTGCCGTCGGCCACCAGCACCGGCACCTGGCCGTGGGGATTCAGGGCGAGGTACTCCGGCGTCTTGTGCTCGCCTTTGTGCAGCTTGACGAGGTTGGGCTTGAAATCCTCGCCGGTCGCGGCCTTGATCGCCTCGAGCGCGACGTGTGGCACGAAGGAACAGGCGCCGGGGGCGAAGTACAGTTCGTTCATCCAGGTTCTCCTAGGCGAGGGCGGTGGGCTGCGGCGCGGTGCGCAGCAGGCGCTGCCGGCCGGTGAAGGCGAGGTAGTGCCGGCCGCTTGCGCGGCCGAGCATCGTGATGCCGGTCTTGCGCGCGATCTCGTGTCCCATCTGCGTAAGGCCCGAGCGCGAAACGAGGAACGGGATGCGCATCTGCGCGCACTTGATCACCATCTCCGAGGTGAGCCGGCCCGTCGTGTAGAACACCTTGTCCGAACCGTCGATCGCGTCGAGCCACATGAACCCCGCGATGGCGTCCACGGCGTTGTGGCGGCCGACGTCCTCGACGAACATCAGGATCTCCCCGTCGCGCGTGGCGAGCGCGCAGCCGTGCACGGCGCCCGCCTGCTTGTAGATGGTCTCGTGCTTGCGCACCTTGTCGAGCAGGACGAACAACTGCTCGTCGGCCAGCGTCACGTCCTTGCGCAGCTTCACGCCGCCGATTTCCTCCATCAGGCTGCCGAACATCGTGCCCTGGCCGCAGCCGCTGGTGACGGTGCGCTTGCCGAGCTTTTTCTTCAGGTCCTTGACGGCCTTGCGCGTGGTGACCGCGCAGGACTCGGTCTCCCAGTCCACCTGCACTGCCACGATGTCCTTCAGCGCGCCGACCAGGCGCTGGTTGCGCAGGTAGCCGATGGCGAGCGCCTCGGGCGCGTGGCCGAGCGTCATCAGCGTGACCAGCTCCTTCTTGTCGAGGTAGAGTGTCAACGGGTGCTCGCCGGCGACCGCCGTGGGCACCATCTCGCCGCGCTCGTTCACCGCCTCGACCTCGAAGGTGGCGGGCTTCGCCGCGTCGGTCAGCTGGGGGCGATGGCGCCGGGTTTTCGTCTCAACCGCCAATGTAGGACATCTCGATCTTGCGCTGCTTCGCGGTCTCGGCAGTGCGCAATTCGGAGTACCGGTCGCCGCGCGCGCGCCATACGGCCGCGATCTCGTTGACGATGGCCTCGTCGGAGGCGCCCTGGCGCAGCAGGTGCTTGAGCGGATGGCCCTGCTGCGCGAACAGGCAGGTGTACATCGAGCCCTCGGCCGACAGGCGAAGCCGGTTGCAACTCGCGCAGAAGGCCTGCGACACCGAGGAGATGACGCCGATCTCGCCCGCGCCGTCGCGGTAGCGCCAGCGCTCGGCCACTTCGCCGAGGTAGTTGGGCTGGGCGCTCTCAAGCGGATGGCGCGCGCCGATGAGCTTCACGATCTCGGCGGAGGGCACCACCTCGTCCATGCGCCAGCCGTTGGTGCTGCCGACGTCCATGTATTCGATGAAGCGCACGATGTGGCCGGTGCCGCGCCAGCGCTCGGCCATCGCCAGCACGTGGCCGTCGTTCACGCCGCGCTTGACCACCATGTTGATCTTGATCGGACCCATGCCCGCGGCCGCAGCTGCCTCGATGCCCTCGATCACGCGCGCCACGGGAAAATCGGCGTCGTTCACGGCGCGGAAGGTGGCGTCATCGAGCGAGTCGAGGCTCACCGTGACGCGCTTCAGGCCCGCCTTCGCCAGCGCCGCCGCCTGCTTCGCCAGCAGCGAGCCGTTGGTGGTGAGCGTGAGGTCGAGGTCCGGGATCTGCGCCAGCATCGCCACCAGGCGGTACAGGTCGCGGCGCACCAGCGGCTCGCCTCCGGTCAGGCGCACCTTCTTCACGCCCAGGCCGGCAAAGAGGCGCGCCATGCGCGCGATCTCCTCGAACGAGAGCACCTCGTCGTGCGCGACGAACTTGAAATCGTGGTCGAACACTTCGCGCGGCATGCAGTACACGCAGCGGAAGTTGCAGCGGTCCGTGACCGAGATGCGCAGGTCGCGCAGGCCGCGGCCGAGCGTATCCGCCAGCGCCGCGCCGTCGTGGGCCGGGGCGGGAACATTTGCCGAACGGATGGGAAAAACCTTTTGCATCATGGTGTTTCTCGTTCCGTTGATCATATCAGGCAGGGGATATGAGCTATAGTTCCTCGGATGGAAAAACCTAAGTTTCCGGTGGCGGTGGTGATGCAGCGGCGCCAGCTGGACAACCGCTGGCAGAGCGAGGCCTGGGAGCCGCGCAGCATCATCCCGAGCGTGGAGCCCAAGGGCGAGCCGCGCCTGCTGGTGGACGAAGGCGGCCTGCAGCAGTGGCTGCACCCGGGGTTCGAGCTGGTGCTGCATCGCGACGAGCTGGAAGGCTATTACATGAACGTGTCGGTCACGGGAGCGCGCGTGTTCGTCCTCTGGCGCATGGACGGGGACCGTGCGGTCCCGCTGGAGGTGAGCGCGAGCTACAACGAGGGCGGCCGCTGGTTGGACGGCGGCAACAGCGTGGAGGGCGTCGCCATGCCGGCGGAGGTCTATGCCTGGGTCGGCGACTACGTGGAAAAGAACTACCGCCCCGAACCCGAGAAACGCATCAAGCCGCGCTCTTTCCTGCACCCGAAGCATCGCGCGGGCTGATGGCCGCCGAGGACAAGGAAGCCTTCCTTTCGCGCTGGTCCCGGCTGAAGCTGGAGCAGCCGCGCGAGGCGCCTGTACCCGAGGAGGCGAAGGAAGAATCGCCGGCGCCGGCACTGCCGCCCATGGAATCGGTCACCCCGGAATCGGACTTCGCGCCGTTCATGCACCCCAAGGTCGCCGACGCCCTGCGCCGCGTCGCGCTCAAGAAGCTCTTCGCCGACCCGCATTTCAACGTGCCCGACGTGAACGAGGCCTATTCAGGCGACTGGACGGGCGGCGACCCGATCTCCGAGGAACTGCTCAAGACGCTTAACCAGGCGCGCACAGTGCTGTACCGGGAAGAAGAAGAACTAAAGAAGAAGGACGAGGAGGCGCAGCAGCTTGCCGACAAGAAACAACAAGAGCTAAAGGATGCGGATGGCCCTGCTAGGCAAGACGCTTAAGGTCTGCAGCTGCAACAAGACCGTCGCCATCGACGGCCGAGCGCTCGCCGCGGCGTTAAAGGCGGGCGCGCCGATCCAGGTGCACAGCGAGCTGTGCCGCAAGGACGCCGCCGCCTACCGGGCGGTGCTCGGCGACGCCGACGTGATCGTCGCCTGCACCCAGGAGGCGCCCCTGTTCAGCGAGATCGCCGAGGCGGCCGGCGCGCGCCCGGCGCTCAAGTTCGTCAACGTGCGCGAGCAGGCCGGCTGGTCCGGCGAGGGCGCGCAAGCGCTGCCCAAGATCGCGGCGCTGGTGGCGATGGCGGCGCTGCCGGATCCCGAACCGGTGCCCGCGGTGAGCTTCAAGTCCGGCGGCCAAACTTTGATCATCGGCCCGGCCGCGCCGGCGCTGGACTGGGCGGAACGCCTGTGCGAGACGCTGGAAGTGAACGTGCTGATCACGGACGCGCGCGGGGGCGAATTGCCGCTCGAGCGCAAGTACCCGGTGTGGTCCGGCAAGGTGGAGCGCCTGGCCGGCTGGCTGGGCGCGTTCGATGTCGAGTGGACCCAGCAAAACCCGATCGACCTGGAAACCTGCACGCGCTGCAACGCGTGCATCCGCGCCTGCCCCGAGCAGGCGATCGACTACAGCTACCAGATCGACCTGGACAAGTGCAAGGCGCACCGCGACTGTGTCACGGCCTGCGGCGCGATCGGGGCGATCGATTTCTCACGCGCGGCGGCGCCGCGCAAAGAGGTGTTCGACCTGGTCCTCGACCTGTCGCGCGAGGCGCTGATCCGCCTGCCCGAGCTTCCGCAGGGCTATTGCGCGCCGGGCGCGGATCCGCTCGAGCAGGCGCTTGCCGCGCAGGCGCTCATCGCGCTGGTGGGCGAATTCGAAAAGCCCCGCTTCTTCAACTACGAACCGCGCATCTGCGCGCACAGCCGCTCCGGGCGCGAGGGCTGCAACCTGTGCCTGGACGTCTGTTCGAGCGGCGCGATCACCCCGGACGGCGACAAGGTGAAGGTGGAGCCGCATACCTGCGCCGGCTGCGGCGGCTGCGCCACCGTGTGCCCCTCGGGCGCCATGACTTACGCCTATCCTCGCGTGCCGGACATTGGGGTGCGCCTGAAGGCGCTGCTCGGCACCTACCGTGAAGCCGGCGGCAAGGACGCCTGTCTCCTGTTCCACGACGCCGGCGAAGGCCGCAAGGCCCTGCTCGAACTCGGGCGTCGCGGCAAGGGCCTGCCCGCGCGGGTGATTCCAGTGGAGGTGTTTCACACCGCCTCGGTCGGCATCGACCTGATGCTCGGCACGATTGCCTACGGCGCGAGCCAGGTCTGCGTCGTGACGACGGGCAAGACCGCGGACACGTACGTCGCAGCACTCAAGCAGCAAATGGGATTCGCAGAGGCGATCCTGCAAGGGCTTGGCTACGCGGGGGAGCACTTCGTGTTGGTCGGGGAGGACGCGCTTGCGGCGCGGCTCTGGTCGATGAAGCCCGCCGCGGCGCCGGCGCAAGCCGCGGCCTACAACCTGTCCGCCGAGAAGCGCACCTCGCTCGATTTCATCTTCGACCACCTGGCGAAGCACGCGAAGCGGGTGCCGGAGGAAATCGCGCTGCCCGCCGGCGCGCCTTTCGGCGCGCTGGTGGTGAACAAGGACACCTGCACGTTGTGCAAGGCCTGCATCGGTGCCTGCCCCGAAGCGGCCCTGCTCGACGCACAGGACGCGCCCCAGCTGCGCTTCATCGAGCGCAATTGCGTGCAGTGCGGCCTGTGCGCCGACACCTGCCCGGAGGACGCGATTCGCCTCGTGCCGCGCCTGCTGCTGGGGGCGCAGGCGAAGCAGGCAGTGGTCCTGAACGAGGCAGAAGCCTTCAATTGCGTGAGCTGCGGCAAGCCCTTCGGGACCAAGGCGATGATCGACGCAATGCTGGTGAAGGTCGGCGGACACTCGATGTTCGCCGGCGGCGGCGCTCTCAAGCGCCTGCAGATGTGCGCCGACTGCCGGGTAGTGGATATGGTCAGCAACAAGGACGAGTCCACGATCCACGACTACCGCAAATGAGCGAAGGCGTCGCGATGCAGTTCGTGCCGCCGGTGTCCCCCGAGGACGAAGCGCGCGCCGACCTCTACGGGCTGCTTGCGCGGCTGTTCTATGCGCCGCCGGACGCCAACCTCATCAGCGAGCTGCGCCTCGCGGTGCCGCCGCCGGACGATGGCGAGCCGCTCACCGCGGAAGGCGAAGCGCTGCGGGCGGCGTGGGCAGGGCTTGCGCAGGCCTGCGTCAGCGCTTTTCCCGCGCGGTTGGAGGAGGAGCACCTGCAATTGTTCGTGGGCGTGGGCAAGGCGGAGGTCACGCCGTACCTGTCGGCGTACCTGGTGCGCTCGGAAAGCGATAACCCCCTAGCGCGGCTGCGCGGCCAACTGGCCGCGTGGGGATTGGCGCGGCGCGAAGACGCCGTGGAACCCGAGGACCACATATCGGCGCTTTGCGAAACCATGCGCTGGCTGATCGTCGGACGAAAGGCCAAGTTGGACGTGCAGCGCAAGTTCTTCGAGGACTACCTGCGCACCGGCGCTTCGCGTTTTTGCAGTGCGGTAAGCACTTGCGAGAACGCGAAGTTCTACCGCCATCCCGCGAATCTGCTGCAAGCCCTGCTGGACGTCGAGCACAAGGCATTCGACATCGATTGACTGCCTCAGCTGAGAGGCATTCTCATCGAGGCGCGTTTGCCGGCTGTCGCGTTGGGAAGCGTTCCAGTTTTCGTCGCTATGCACATTGATTCATAGGAGGTTTAGGGGTAACTTCGCACTGGTTTCGTGCACGTGCATATTCAAAAGAATTCCTACGCCTGATGGCCAAGGATACGGAGGCAGACATGTCCGAAGCAGCGTCCAGAAAATCCCGCAGGAACTTCCTCTTGGCAGTGACGGCAGGTGGCGCGGCCACCGCGGCGGCAGTCGTGGCGCACAAGTCGCCCACGGCAGCGGCGCCGGACAAGTCCAAGCGCTCGGGCGCCGGCTACGCCGAGTCCGCGCACATCCGCAACTACTACCGCACCACCAAGGTCTGAGGGGGCCGCCATGCTGCTGACCAGAAAATCCGCCTCCGCTGCCGTGCCCCAGTCGCGCCTCGCGCGTGGCCTGCAGGGCGTGCTCGCCAAGACGATGGACCGCCGCGCGTTCCTGCGCCGCTCGGGTGTCACGCTCGGCGCCGGCGCCGTCGCCTCCCAGCTGCCGTTCAACATGATCGGCGAGGCCGAGGCCAAGGCCGATGCCGTCAAGGTTGAGGGGAATCGAACACCGGCTCCTGGCGCACCCACACCCCGTTCTCGACCACGGCGTCGATAGCGCAGCCCACCGAGCAGTGCGTGCAGACGGTGCGCTTCACCTCAACCTTGACGGCATCGGCCTTGGCCTCGGCCTCGCCGATCATGTTGAACGGCAGCTGGGAGGCGACGGCGCCGGCGCCGAGCG
>JANMUO010000018.1:0-4136 GCA_031391655.1 Betaproteobacteria bacterium | reverse complement strand
ACGACGCGCTAGAATAAGCGCTCACTCACATTCCCCTCCAGCTGCCCATGGCCGCCTCCGCTCCCGCCCACGCCCCGATTGCCGTAGACGTCCCGGTCAAGGCGCGCATCCTCGCCGAGGCGCTGCCCTACATCCAGCGCTTTCACGGCAAGACCATCGTCGTGAAATTCGGCGGCAACGCCATGACCGACGAAGTGTTGAAGGCAGACTTCGCGCGCGACGTCGTGCTGTTGAAGCTGGTCGGCATGAACCCGGTCATCGTCCACGGCGGCGGGCCGCAGATCGAGATCGCGCTCGCCCGCATGGGCAAGAAAGGCGAGTTCGTGCAGGGCATGCGCGTCACCGACGCCGAGACCATGGACATCGTCGAGATGGTGCTGGGCGGCCAGGTCAACAAGGAAGTGGTCGAGCTCATCAACCAGGCCGGCGGCAAGGCGGTGGGCCTCACCGGCCAGGACGGCATGTTCATCCGCGCCAAGAAAATGATGCTGCCCGGCAAGGACAACGGCATGGTGGACCTCGGCCAGGTGGGCGAGATCGAGTCCATCGACCCGTCTGTGATCTCGGCCCTGGAGCAGGGGGGCTTCATTCCCGTGGTGGCGCCGATCGGCACCGGCGCGGACGGCACCACCTACAACATCAACGCGGACCTGGTGGCGGGCAAGCTGGCCGAGATCCTGCGCGCGGAGAAGCTGGTGGTGCTCACCAACACGCCGGGCGTGCTGGACAAGAACGGCAAGCTGCTCACCGGGCTCACGCCGCGCAAGATCGACGACCTCGTCGCCAAGGGCGTGATCTCGGGCGGCATGCTGCCCAAGATCGGCTCTGCGCTGGACGCTGCGAGGAACGGCGTGAAGAGCGTGCACATCATCGACGGCCGCGTGGCGCATGCGCTGCTCCTCGAGGTGATGACCGACCAGGGCGTCGGCACGCTGATCAAGAACAAGTAGCCCGTGCGACTCATCGGCCTGCCGCCCTCGCGGCGGGTTTGGTTCTTCGACCTCGACAACACCCTGCACGACGCGCACGCGCGCATCTTCCCGTCGATGAACGGGCAGATCAACGCCTACCTCATGCGCCGTTTCGGCATCGACGAGGCGGGCGCCAACGCCATGCGGCGCGGCTTCTGGGCGAAGTACGGCACCACGATGAACGGGCTGGTGCGCCACCACGGCACGAGCCCGGCCGAGTTCCTCCGGGCCACGCACCAGTTTCCCGAGCTCGCCGACATGGTGGTGCACGAGAACGCGGTGCGCCACGCGCTCGCGCGCCTGCCGGGGAGGAAGATCATCTATTCCAACGCGCCGCGGCACTACGTGGACATCGTCGTGCGCACGCTCGGGGTGGCGCGCTACTTCGACGCTGTCTATTCCATCGAGAACACGCGCTACCTGGGCAAGCCCTCGATGGCGGGCTTTCGCATGCTGCTGCGAAAACACCACCTCGACCCGGCGCGCTGCGCGCTGGTGGACGACATGCTGGAGAATTTGCGCACTGCAAAGCGTTTGGGATTGGCGACAGTGTGGGTCAGCCGCGAAAAGAAGAGCGTTCCTTACGTTGATCTGCGCATATCATCCGTTACACAACTGCCGGGACTCGTATTCCGCTATGCGCACTAGTAGAATCCTTCGATGCCCCGCGTAAAAGGCGAGCGCAAGCTGGAGATCCTGAAGGCGCTCGCGCAGATGCTCGAGGCGCCGCGCTGGGAGAAGATCACCACCGCGGCGCTCGCGGCGAAGCTGGACGTGTCGGAGGCCGCGCTGTACCGCCATTTCGCCTCCAAGGCCCAGATGTACGAGGGCCTGATCGAGTTCATCGAGAACTCGGTGTTCACCCTGGCCAACAAGATCACCGCGGACGAGGCCGGCACCGGCAGCCAGGCCGACAGGCTGCTCGAAATGCTCCTCGCGTTCGCGGAGAAGAACCCCGGCATGGTGCGCGTGATGACCGGCGACGCGCTGGTGGGGGAGCACGAGCGCCTGCAGGCGCGCATGAACCAGTTCTACGACCGCTTCGAGGCCACGCTCAAGCAGGCGCTGCGGCAGGCCGCCGACGGCGATGCGCCGGCGCACGCGGGCACGCTGCTGCGCTACGCCATCGGCTCGCTGCACCAGTACGCGAAGAGCGGTTTCGCCAAGAAGCCCGTCGAGGGCTATGCGGCGCAGCGGGGGTTTCTCTCTGCCTGATTCGAGGGTCGCCGTCGTCACCGGGGCGGCGCGGGGAATTGGCTTCGCCATCGCGCGGCGGTTCCTCAAGGAAGGCTATCGTGTCGCGCTGATCGACATCGACGTGCCGGCGCTGAAGAAAGGCTTTCGCCGGTTGAGCGTGCACGGCGAAGTGCTCGCTCAACACGGCGATGTGTCAAAGGCCAGGGACGTCCGGGTCGCGGTTGCTGCCATCGTGCGGCGCTTCGGTCGCATCGACGCCTTGGTCAACAATGCGGGCGTTGCCGTATTCAAGTCGATCCTCAAGACGACGGAGAAGGAGTGGCGCCGCGTGATGGACGTCAATCTCACCGGGCCGTTCCTCTGCACGCAGGCCTGTGCGCCCGTGATGCTGAACAACGGCGGCGGCGCCGTGGTGAACATCTCCTCCATCTCGGGCTTGCGCGCGAGCAGCTTGCGCGTCGCCTACGGCACGAGCAAGGCGGGGCTGGACCACCTCACGAAGCAGCAGGCGATCGAGCTTGGCAACCTTGGCATCCGCGTGAACGCGGTGGCGCCCGGGCCGGTGAACACGGCGATGGCGAAGACGGTGCACACGAAGGACATTCGCGCCGACTACCACGACGCGATCCCGCTCAACCGCTATGGCACGGAAGACGAGATCGCCCGGACGGTCATTTTCCTGTGCAGCGACGAGGCGAGCTACATCAACGGGCAGACGCTCGCGGTGGACGGTGGGTTCGACGCGGCCGGCATCGGCTTGCCGGGCCTTCGCAGGGGGAAGTAGTCCAATGCAATGCTGGAATGCACTCCCTGCATACCTGCTGGCAGCGGCACTACTTCAAGGCTGCGATCGGACGCCAGAGTTCGTTTTCGTCCTGAATGCGCCACAGACTGTTGAGCTTGCCGCGTCAGCATCAACGCTTAGCGCCCCGGTCGGTGTACCTGTCGTTCTCTACGCCGAGCGAAAAACGGCGGGAAGTTGGACGCGCATCCCATCCAGGGAACTGAAACCCGATCAATGCTGGCTGGCTGCGCTTCCTCGCGAACGAGAGGCCGCCGTCGCCGACAACGTTCACTGGGTCGTCGAGCCGGAAGGCGAGGCGGTCTTCAACATTGACGTCAGGCCCGATCACACACGGACAGTTGTGCTGTCAAAGCCTGGCGTCTTTACGCTCACACCGAGCACATCGGTTTGGTGCGAGCCCGGCCGGTCCGTGCCGGCATCTCCGCTTCGTATCGAAGCCACAGCAAGGTAGGGCCACGCAATGCGACCTCTTCGCTATTCCATCAACGTCACCTTGGACGGGTGCTGCGATCATCGTGCAATGCCCGCGGACGAGGAGTTGCATCGTCACGCGGTCGAGAACCTCAACCGCGCCGATGCGCTCCTTTTTGGCCGAGTAACCTATGAAATGATGGAGGCAGCGTTTAGGCCGCCGGCGCAAACGGGAGCAAGGCCCGAGTGGATGGAACCATTCGCAAAGACAATCGACGCGGCCAAGAAGTACGTCGTGTCGAGCACTCTGGATCGGGTCGATTGGAACGCGGCGCTCGTGCGCGGGGATCTGGAGAAGGCCGTTCAGCAGCTGAAGCGGGAGTCGGGTAAGGGACTGTTCGTGGGAGGCGTGAAGCTCCCGCTGGCGTTGGCGGAGCTGGGCTTGATCGACGAGTACGAGTTCATAGTGCATCCCAGGCTATCAGGCCATGGGCCGACGTTGTTCGCGGGGCTATCGAAGCATGTCGACTTGAAGCTCGTGGGCCGGCTGGAGTTTGGCTCGGGGGCAGTGGCGTTGCGGTACGAGCCAAGGAAGTCCTAGGCGACCACGGCCACTTCAACGGCTCGCTCTCCTGACGGCCTGACGAGCACCGCCCAGTCATAAGATCGGGGCGTCGATGCGCTCGCCGCTCGCTCACGAGACCTGGTTTCTGGACGATCCCTACGAGCTGGAGTGGTCGTTCATCGGCGAG
>JANMUO010000397.1:0-3608 GCA_031391655.1 Betaproteobacteria bacterium | reverse complement strand
CCATGTACGTCGCCAACGTGGCGGAGAACGGCTTCAAGGACAACCCCCTGCTGGCCAGGATCGAGGCGTACGCGAAGAAGGAAGGCGCCCCCGTGGTCGCCATCTGCGCCGCGCTCGAAGCGCAGATCGCCGACATGAGCGACGAGGACAAGAAGGCGTTCCTCGCCGACGCGGGCCTGACGGAGGCGGGCTTGAGCCGCCTCGCGCGCGCCGCCTACACGCTGCTCGGCCTGCAGACCTATTTCACCGCCGGCGAGAAGGAAGTGCGCGCCTGGACCGTGGTGCGCGGCGCCACCGCGCCGCAGGCGGCAGGCGTGATCCACACCGATTTCGAGCGCGGCTTCATCCGCGCCGAGGTCGCCGCCTACGAGGACTTCGTCGCGCACGGCGGCGAGCAGGGCGCCAAGGAGGCCGGCAAGCTGCGGCTCGAAGGCAAGGAATACATCGTGCGCGACGGCGACGTCATGCACTTTCGCTCCAGGTCAGAGGCGCCGGCGGTGCCGAACTCGGGACTCACACGTTGAAGCGGAAGTGCATGACGTCGCCGTCGCGCACGATGTATTCCTTGCCTTCAAGACGCAGCTTGCCGGCCTCCTTGGCGCCCTGCTCGCCGCCGTGGGCGACGAAGTCCTCGTAGGCGGCCACTTCCGCGCGGATGAATCCGCGTTCGAAATCGGTGTGGATCACGCCCGCCGCCTGCGGCGCCGTGGCGCCGCGCACCACGGTCCAGGCGCGCACTTCCTTCTCGCCGGCGGTGAAATAGGTCTGCAGGCCGAGCAGCGTGTAGGCGGCGCGTGCGAGGCGGCTCAATCCCGGCTCCGTCAGGCCCGCGTCGGCGAGGAACACCTTCTTGTCCTCGTCGCTCATGTCCGCGATCTGCGACTCGAGCGCGGCGCAGATGGCGACGACCGGCGCACCCTCTGTCTTCGCGTACGCCTCGACCTTGGCCAGCAAGGGGTTGTCCTTAAAGCCGTTCTCCGCCACGTTGGCGACGTACATGGTCGGCTTCATGGTGAGGAGGAAGAGGGGCTTCATCACCACCAGCTCCTCCTTGGACCAGTCCACCGAGCGCGCCGGGCGTCCCTCGTCCAGCGCCTTCTCTGCCTTCTCCAGCACCGCCACCAGGCGCTGCGCTTCCTTGTCGCCGCCGGTCTTGGCGAGCTTGTTGTTCTTGGAGAGCTGCTTGCTTACGGTGTCCAGATCCGCCAGCGCGAGCTCGGTATTGATGGTCTCGATGTCCGACACCGGATCGATCTTGTTCGCGACGTGGATCACGTTCGGATCCTCGAAGCAGCGCACCACGTGCGCGATGGCGTCCGTCTCACGGATGTTGGCGAGGAACTTGTTGCCCAGGCCTTCGCCCTTCGAGGCGCCCGCCACGAGTCCCGCGATGTCGACAAACTCGACCGCTGCAGGGATCACCTTCAGCGGCTTGGCGATCGAGGCCAGCTTGTCCAGCCGCGCATCGGGCACTTCGACGATGCCCACGTTCGGCTCGATGGTGCAGAAGGGATAGTTCTCGGCGGCGATCGCCGACTTGGTGAGGGCATTGAACAGCGTGGACTTGCCGACGTTCGGCAGGCCCACGATGCCGCACTTCAAGCTCATTTCTTGCCGCCGGTGAGGCCCTTGAAGAAACCCTTCAGGCCGCTCTGCGGCTTCGCTTCGGGATTCTCCTGCGGTTTCGCTTCCGCCTTTGGCTCCGGCTTCTTCGGCTCCGGTTTTTTCTCTTCCACTTTCTTCGCGACCACCGGCTTGTCCTGGCCGTGCAGCTTGTTCATCGCGCCCTGGGCATCGCCCTCGATCATCTGCGGCAGCACTTCCAGTGCCCGGGCGATCGAACCCTCGATCGCCTCGCGCTCTTCCGCCGGCGGCTTCTCCAGCACGTAATCAGCGCCCTCCTTGCCCGCCGGCCGGCCCACGCCCAGGCGCAGCCGCCAGTAGTCGTGCGAGGCGAGGCGCTGCGAGATGTCGCGCAGGCCGTTGTGGCCGGAAATGCCGCCACCCTGCTTGATGCGTGCAGTGCCGGGCGGGAAGTCGAGCTCGTCGTGCACGACCAGGATTTCCTCGGCCGGGATCTTGAAGAACCCGGCGAGCATCTGCACGGCGCGCCCGGAGGCGTTCATGAAAGTCTGCGGCATCACCAGCCACAGGCCCCCGTCCCGCGCCACCAGCGCCTGGTAGTGGTTGTCCTTCTTCAGCACCATGCCGCGCGCCAGGGCAAGGCGCTCCACGAGCCAGAACCCGGCGTTGTGCCGGGTACGCTCGTACTCCTTGCCCGGGTTGCCCAGGCCGACGATGAGGCGGATCTTGGCCAGCGGCTACTTCTTGTCTTTCTTGTCGGCCTTGTCGGCCGACTTGTCCGCGCCCTTGTCGCCGCCCTTGGCCTTGTCGCCGCCGGCAGCAGCAGCAGCCGCTTCGGCCGCCTTGTCCGGTGTCGCTTGCGCCGTGGTCGGCACGTCGGCCGCAGCAGGCACCGCGTCCGCGGTGGCGGTCTCTTCTTCGACGATCAACGCCGGCAGGATGCAGGTGGCGACCACCGGGTTCACGTCCTTGTGCAGCCGCGACTCCACGCCCTTTGGCAGCACGAGGTCGCGCGCATGCACCGACCGGCCCACCGACAGGTTCACCAGGTCCACCTCGATGAATTCGGGCAGGTCGTCGGGCAGGCAGGTGACGTCGAGTTCGTTGAGCACGTGGCTCACCACCCCGGCATGCTCCTTCACGCCCGGCGATTTCTCGGCGTTGATGAAGTGCAGCGGCACCTTCATGTGGATCTTCTTGTCCTTGGACACGCGCTGGAAGTCCACGTGCTGCACCAGCGCCTTGAACGGATGCATGTTGAAGGCGCGCAGCAGCACCTGCTCGGCGCCGCCCTCGAGCTTCAGTGTCAGGATCGACGCGTGGAATTTCTCGTTGGTCAGGTTGCGGTACAGCTCCTTGTGGTCGAGCTCGATGTTGACCGCGCCCGTATCCCCGCCATAAACGATGCCCGGCACCCTGCCCGAGCGGCGCAGGCGGCGGCTCGCACCCGTGCCTTGCACCTTGCGCGCAATCGCGCCGATTTCGATTTTCATGAACTGCTCCTCGTTAAATCCGCCAGGCCCGCGACCAGGCACAGGCGGGGTTGGAAAAAACTCACTCGATAAACAGCGAACTGACCGAGTCCTCGTTGAAAATGCGCAGAATCGTCTCGGCCAGCAGGCCCGCGACGGAAAGCTGGCGGATCTTGTTGCAGGCGCGCGCATCGTCGCGCAGCGGGATGGTGTCGGTGACCACCAGCTCGTCCAGGTCGGAGCCGGCGATGCGCTCCACCGCCGCGCCGGAGAGCACCGCGTGCGTGCAGTAGGCCACCACCTTGGTGGCGCCTTCTTGCTTGAGCACCTGCGCGGCCTTCACCAGCGTGCCGGCGGTGTCCACCATGTCGTCCATGATCACGCAGGTGCGCCCCTCCACCTCGCCGATGACGTTCATCACCTCGGAGACGTTGGCGCGCGGACGGCGCTTGTCGATGATCGCCAGGTCGGATTCCAGGCGCTTGGCGAGCGCCCTGGCGCGCACCACGCCGCCGACGTCCGGCGACACCACGATCAGGTTCTCGTAGCGCT
>JANMUO010000339.1:0-24562 GCA_031391655.1 Betaproteobacteria bacterium | reverse complement strand
GGCCGCGCTGCTGGACGGCAACGGCCCGGGCGAATCCAAGCACGCGGACATCGGCATCAGCCTGCCCGGCACCAACGAGATACCGGTGGCCCCGGTGTACGTGGACGGCGCAAAGACCGTGACGCTAAAGGGGGAGCACATCGCCGAAGAGTTCCAGGCGCTGGTCGATGAGTACGTGCGCCGGAACTATGCGCCGGGCGCTGCCCGCGTTCGCGCGCGGCATATCCCCATCAAGGCTGTCTGAGCCATGAGCGACGCCCTGCATGCCGTGCGCGGCATGAACGATGTTTTGCCCGACGAGGCGGAGCTGCGGCTCTGGTTCGAAGCCGTGGTGGCGGAATGGTTCGCGCGCTACGGCTACCGCCAGATCCGCACGCCGCTGCTGGAGCACACGGGGCTGTTCCGGCGCGCCATCGGCGAGGTCACCGACATCGTCGAGAAGGAGATGTACACCTTCACCGACGCGCTCAACAACGAGAGCCTCACGCTGCGGCCCGAGGCCACCGCCTCGACGGTGCGCGCAGCGATCGAGCACAGCCTGCTGTACGACGGCCCCAAGCGCCTCTGGTACCAGGGGCCGATGTATCGCCACGAGCGTCCGCAAAAGGGCCGCTACCGCGAGTTCCACCAGTTCGGCGCGGAGGCGCTGGGCTTCGAGGGGCCGGAGGTCGACGCCGAGCTGATCGTGATGTGCTCCGCGCTGTGGCGGGAATTGGGCCTCGAGGGCATCCGGCTCGAGCTCAATACCATCGGCTCGGCCGAGGAACGCGCGCGCTATCGCGCCGACCTGGTGCGCCACTTCGAAGCGCACGAATCGAAGCTCGACGCCGATGCGAAGCGCCGCCTGCACACCAACCCGATGCGCATCCTCGACTCGAAGAACCCCATGGTGCAGGAAGTGGTGGCGCAAGCCCCGGACCTGATGAAGACCCTGGGCGAGGCGTCGCTCGCGCATTTCGACGGCCTCAAGCGCCTGCTCTCGGCGGCAGGAGTCGCCTACACGGTCAACTCGCGCCTGGTGCGCGGGCTCGACTACTACAACCTCACGGTGTTCGAGTGGGTGAGCGAGCGCCTCGGTGCGCAGGGCACGGTATGCGGCGGCGGGCGCTACGACGGCCTGTTTGCGCAGCTCGGCGGCAAAGCGGCGCCCGGTGTAGGGTTCGCCGCGGGCATCGAGCGGCTGGTCGCGCTGCTGCGCGAGGCCGGGCGCGCGGTGCCGCGCCGCCTGCCTGACGCCTACCTGGTGTACCAGGGCGCGGGCACGCTCGAAGTGGCGTTCGCGCTGGGCGAGGAATTGCGCGCCGCGGGCCACGCGGTGGTGCTGCACGCGGGCGGCGGCGGGTTCAAGTCGCAGATGAAGAAGGCCGACGCGAGCGGCGCCGCACTGGCGTTGATCGTGGGCGAGGACGAACTCAAGGTGGCGGCGGTGACGGTAAAACCGCTGCGCGATGCGCGGCCGCAACAAAGCGTCGGCCGCGGCGAACTGGCGCGTCGGCTAACTGATTTTCTCAAGGGATCCTGACCATGGCATTGCAGAACCTCGATCTGGAAGAGCAGGAGCAACTCGCCGAGATGAAGGCCTGGTGGGCGCAGTACGGCAACCTGGTGCTGCTGACCATCATCGCCGCGTCGCTGGTGGTGGCGGGATGGGGCGGCTGGCGCTGGCATGAGCGCCAGCAGGCGGTGCAAGCGAGCGCGCTGTACGAGAGCCTGTCCAAGGCGGCTCGCACGGGCGACGCCAAGGCGATGCGCGACGCGGGCGGCGCGCTCACCGAAGGCTACCCGCGCACGCTCTACGCGTCGATGGGCGCGATGGTCGCGGCGCGCTTCCACGCGGATCGCGGCGAGGCGAAAAGCGCGAAGGCGCAACTGCAGTGGGTGGCGGAGCGCTCGCCGTCGGAGGATTTCCGCGAGCTGGCGCGGCTGCGGCTGGGCGCGCTGCTGATCGACGAGAAGGCCTACGACGAGGCGCTGAAGCTCCTTGAGGCGAAACCGGCGGATGCCTATGCCGCGCAGTTCGCCGCGCTGCAGGGCGACCTGCTGCTGGCGAAGAACCAGCTTGCAGAAGCCAAGGCTGCCTACAAGCTCGCGCTGGAGAAGTCCGGCGGCGGCAGCGGCACGTTCCGCGACAGCGTGCAGATGCGCCTCGACGCGCTGGGGGGCTGAGGATGGCGCAACGCGCGGCGCTTGCCGCGCTCGTTCTCCTGCTGGCAGCCTGCTCCTCCAGTTCCGGACCCAAGCCGGCGGAGCTGCCCACGCTGCAGCAGGCACTGGAGCCGCGCGTGCTGTGGTCGGCGCACGTGGGGAAGGCGGGCGGATTCGTCTTCAGCCCGGCGCTGGTGGGCGACAGCGTTGTGGCGGCGGCGCGCGACGGCACGGTGGTCAGGCTGGGTGTGGCGGACGGCAAACCGATCTGGCGCAGTGAACTCGAGGTTCGCCTGTCGGCCGGGGCCGGCGCCGACCTGCGCACGGTTGCGGTGGCCACCGACGAGGGCGAAGTGCTGGCGCTCGACGCGGAGACCGGCAAGCTGCGCTGGCGCGCGCGCGTGTCGAGCGAAGTGCTGGCGGCCCCGCGCGTCGCCGGCGGCCTGGTGCTGGTGCGCAGTGCCGACAGCCGCGTGTTTGCCTTCGACGTCGAGGACGGCAAGCGCCGCTGGGTCTACCAGCGTGCTTCAGCATCCCTGATGGTGCGCACGCCCGCAGGGCTGAGCGCGCTGCAGGGTTCGGTCTACGCAGGATTTTCCGGCGGCAAGCTGGTGGCGCTGGCGCTTGCCAACGGCGCGGTGCGCTGGGAGGCGACGGTGTCGCTGCCCAAAGGCGCGACGGAACTGGAACGCGTCACCGACATCATCGGCGACCCCGCGGTACTTGGGCGGGAGGTCTGCGCCGCCGCCTTCCAGGGCCGCATCGCCTGCTTCGACGCGCAAAGCGGCAACCAGCTCTGGGCGCGCGACATGTCCAGCGTCACCGGGGCCAGCGTCGATTCCCGCTACGCCTACGTGAGCGACGATCGCGGCGCGGTGCACGCGTTGGACCGCTCGAGCGGCCGCAGCCTGTGGAAGCAGGACCGGCTGGCCTACCGGCAGCTTTCGCTGCCCCTGCCGGTGGGTGCGGAAATCGTGGTGGGCGACCTGCAGGGCTATGTCCACGTGCTGACGCGCGAAACCGGCGCCTTCGCGGCACGCGCCGCCACCGATGGCAGCGCGGTGCGCGCCGCGCCGTTGCGCCTGCCCGAGGGATTCCTCGTGCAGACGCAGGACGGCAGCCTGTTCGCGCTGGCGCTCTAGCCATGGGCGCCCCGTGAAACCGGTCATTGCACTCGTCGGGCGCCCGAACGTCGGCAAATCCACGCTGTTCAACCGTCTCACGCGCCGGCGCGACGCGATCGTGGTCGACGTGCCCGGCGTGACGCGCGACCGCCACTATGGCGACGGCCGCGTCGGCCCGCGGCCCTTCATGGTCATCGACACCGGCGGCCTGGAGCTGCGCGCGCGCGAGGGCATCTACGTCGAGATGGCGCGCCAGGCCGAGCAGGCGATGGCCGAGGCCGATGCGATCGTGTTCCTCACCGACGGCCGCGCCGGCCTGCACGATGGCGACCGCGATATCGCGCGGCGGCTGCGCAAACTCAAGGCGCGCGTCTGGCTGGTGGTGAACAAGACCGAGGGCATGGCGAGCGACGCGGCGGTGGCCGAGTTCCACGAGCTCGGCCTGGGCAATCCCAACCCGATATCCGCCTCGCACGGCGAAGGCGTCGGCGACCTGATCGACGGCGTGCTGGCGGAGTTCCCGGCATCCACACAAGACGAAGAGCTGGAGCGCGACAAGCAGCCGCGCGTTTCCATCATCGGCCGGCCCAACGTCGGCAAGTCCACGCTGGTCAACGCGCTGGTGGGCGAGGAGCGCGTCATCGCCTTCGGCGAGCCCGGCACCACGCGCGACGCGATCGAGGTTCCCTTCGAGCGCGGGGGGCGGCGCTACACGCTGATCGACACTGCCGGGCTGCGCAAGCGCGGCAAGCAGGGCGAGGCGACGGAGAAGTTCTCCATCGTCAAGACGCTGCAGGCGATCGAGCAATCCAACGTATCGGTGCTGGTGCTGGACGCCGCCGACGGCATCTCCGAGCAGGACGCTCACGTCGCCGGGTACATCCTGGAGCGCGGGCGCGCGGTGGTGGTCGCGGTGAACAAGTGGGATGCGGCGGAAAAGGATGTGCGCGAGCGCATCAAGCACGAGCTGGTCTGGAAGCTGGGCTTCCTCGGCTTCGCCGACACGCAGTTCATCTCGGCGAAATCCGGCAAGGGCATGGGCGAGCTCATGCGCTCGGTGGACGGCGCCTACGCCGCGGCGATGGCCAAGCTCTCCACGCCCAAGCTCACGCGCGCGCTGATCGCCGCGGTCGAGAAGCAGTCTCCGCCGCGCAAGGGCCTGCGGCGCCCCAAGATGCGCTACGCGCACCAGGGCGGGCACAATCCGCCGCGCGTCATCATTCACGGCAATTCGCTCGACGAAGTGCCGGACACCTACCGGCGCTACCTGGAGGGCTATTTCCGCAACGCGTTCGAGCTGCACGGCACCCCGCTCAGCATCGAGTTCCGCACCGGTCGCAACCCCTACAAGGGCACCGGTTCGGCGGCGGCCTATACGCGGCGCAAGGCGGCGGCGCGCTCGGCAAAGCCCTGAGCGAGCAGCCGCCAGGCGACCATGCGCGTGATGCGCGCGATGTCCACCACCGGCCGGAAATGGCTGGCGCGGGCGCGGCCGCTGTAGATCACCTGCACCGGCACGCATTGCACCGGCATGCCCAGCCGGGCCGCCTCAATCAGCACCTCGCTCTCGAACACGAACGAACTGCCGCGGTCATAGCGCACGCGCGCTTCGCGGAACACGCGCGCAGGATAGACGCGGAACCCGGACTGGCTGTCGGCAATCGCCTGGCCGGCGGCCATGCCGATCCAGAAGTTGCCGACGCGATTGGCCCAGTAGCGCGCCGGCGGGATTTCGGCGCGCGAGTGCAGCCGCGAGCCGATCACGATGCTGCCCGGGGTGGCCTGCCAGGCGCGCAGCAGCCGCGGTATGTCCTCCGGAAAGTGCTGGCCATCGCCGTCCAGGGTGACGATGGCACCCGCGCCAAGGCGCAGTGCCTCCTCGGCGCCGCGGCGCAGGCTCAGCGCCTTGCCCTGGTTAGCCTCGTTGCGCAACAGGACGACCCCCAGGCCCGCCAGACTTTGCGACGTGCCGTCGGAAGAACCGTCGTCCACCACGATCACCAGCGCGACCTGTGCGAGCGCGCGTTGCGCCACGTCGCGAATGGTCGTCGCCTCGTTGTAGGCGGGGATCACCACCGCCGCGGACACGGCATCGCTCAAACCATGCCCCCGTTGACCGGGACCACCTGGCCGGTGATGTAGCCGGCGCGCTCCGACATCAGGAAGCCGACCAGTCCGGCCACCTCCGCGACACTGCCCGCCCGGTTGAGCGGCACCAGTTGCGCAATGCGCTCCGGCGTGAAGGCGCCGGCGCTCATCGTGGTGGCGATGATGCCCGGCGCCACGGCGTTTACCGTCACGCCCCGCGAGGCAACCTCGAGCGCCAGCGAGCGCGTCGCGCCGTGGAGCCCGGCCTTGGCGGCCGCGTAGTTAGCCTGCCCGCGGTTGCCCAGCGTGGCGGCCACCGAAGTGAGGCTGACGACGCGCCCCCAGCGCGTGCGCAGCATCTGCAGCAGCAGCGGCTGCACCAGGTGGTAGAAGCCGTGCAGCGACACGTCGATCACGCCGCGCCACTGGGCCGCGCTCATGCCGGCAAGCGGCGCGTCGTCGTGTGTACCGGCGTTGTGCACGATCCCCTGGATCGGGCCTTGCACCAGCAACTGCGCGATCGCCGATGCGCTCGCCTCCTGCTCGCGCAGGTCGAAGCATGCGCTCTCGCCGCCAATTTCCGACGCCAGTGCGGCGGCGCGCGCCGCCTGGGAGTGCGTGTGCACGATGACCTGCCAGCCCGCGCGCGCGAGCTGCCGGCAGATCGCCGCGCCGATCTCGCCGCTGCCGCCGCTGACCAGGGCCCGCTTCATGCCGCACCCGCGGCGCGCAGCACGACGGCCACCCGCCCGTTCAGCAGTTCGCGCTCGCCGGCCTCGATGACGAAGCCGTAGAGCAGGCGCGGGCCATTCGCCACCAGGCATTCGGCGCGCACGGTCAGCGGCGCCTCGATGTCATCGAGGCGCGGCACGTGCAGGACGACTTCGCGCACGCCCGCCAGGAGGCCCTGCAGCGGCTGCGTGCCGCGCCCCCGCAGCGCACAATGCACGGCCAGGGCCTGCGCCGCGTACTCGATGCCGGCGAGTGCGGGGAGTATCCCGGCGTGCCGCAGCGGATTGTCCGGCGCGCGGTGGCTCACGGCGCTGCACACGATGCCGCGCTCGTCGCTGTGCGCCACTTCGTGCAACAGGCACATCGGGCCGCTGTGCGGCACCAGGCGCGCGATGTCGGGCGCCATCAAGCGCGGACCTCGACGACCAGGTGGCTCGCCTCGGTGTACGTCAGCTCGACCCGCGACGATCCGTCGCGCCAGGCTGCATCGAACAGGGCCAGGGCGCGCGCGGCCGGGTTGGCGCGCAGCTCGCCCGGCAGCGCTGCGGGCCAGGATTCGCGGGCCGCGCCTTCGTGCAGCTCGATGTCCAGCGCCACGCCGGCGCCCTCCAGCGGATCCAGCAGCAGCGCGGCGGCAAACGGATGCGCGAACGGCCATAGTGCGTTCATGGGCTCGGGATACGGCAGGTCGTAGGCGACCAGCAGGACGCTGCGCCTTTCAACGTATGCCTGCGTTGCGGCTTCCAGCAGGCCGATGGCAAACGCGCCGTCGTACCCGCTCAGGCTGGTGGAGGGCGCTTGCGATTTCGTCGCGATGCCCCAATAGCCGGCCGGCGCGTTGTGCACCGAGTTGTGGAAGCGCGTCGGCGATACCACGCGCGGCGGCAGCGCCAGCGCTTCGCAGATCTGGTGCGTGATGGCGCCGTCCCCGCCGCAGGACACGAACACGGTGGCGAGGTCCGCGCCCTCGCGCCCGCTGGCGCGCAATGCCTCTTCGCCCGCCGCGAGGGCCCATCGCACGGAGGCGGAGGCGCGGCGGCGCTCGGTGGCGGGCAGCAATGCGGGGGCGGGATCCGGCGCCGGGCCGCGCACGTAGGGCGCTGCGCCCGCGAGCACTGCGCGCGCAGCGGCGCAGCCGGGCAATCCCGGCCCGAGCACGCCTTGCGCGGCAAGCTGTACCCGCATCACGCGCGCCCGAACACCAGGCTGCAATTGCTGCCGCCGAAGCCGAAGGAGTTAGACATGGCGCAGCGCAGCGCCTGGGGTGCGGTCTCCAGCGCGAGCCGGATGCCGAATTGCGGGTCGGCGCGCCGCGTGTTGGCGGTGCCGGGAACGAAGCCGTCGCGCAGGGCGAGCAGCGTGAGCACCGCTTCGACCGCCCCTGCCGCCCCGAGCGCGTGCCCGGTCCAGCCCTTGGTCGCGCTGCAGGTCAGGTTTGCGCCGAAGACGGCGCCGACCGCGGCGTTCTCGGCGACGTCGTTGTTGCGCGTGCCGGTGCCGTGCAGGTTAAGGTAATCGATGTCCCCGGGCGCAAGTTTCGCGGCCTCCAGGGCAGCCTGCATGGCTCGCACCGCGCCGAGGCCTTGGGGATGCGGCGTGGACATATGGAAGGCATCCGCGCTTTCGCCGCAACCGAGGAGCGCGAGCCCCGCGCCGCCGGGCGCTGCCTTGTCGAGCAACGCGAAGGCCGCGGCCTCGCCGATCGAGATGCCGTCGCGCTCCGCGTCGAACGGGCGGCAGGGCTGGCCGGAGAGCAGCTCAAGGGCGGCAAATCCCTGCAGCGTGGTGAAGCAGAGCGTTTCGACCCCGCCCACGACCGCGGCGTCGCAAAGCCCGGCGGCGATGGCGCGTTGCGCGGAGGCGAAGACCTTGGCGCTGGAAGCGCAGGCCGAAGAGACGGTGCTGCAGGGCCCGAGCAGCCCGAGCCGCTGCTGCACGAAGCTCGCCACGGAGAACAGGTTGTAGGTCTCGCGGAAACTGAGGGCGGCCGGCAGGGAGCCGGAGGCGGGATCGCGCTGGCGAAAGGCGAGTTCGGCTTCGAGGATGCCGGAGCTGCTGGTGCCGATGAAAACGCCGATGCGCTGCGCCCCATGGCGCGCCACCGCGCCGGCGACCGCTGCCTGAAAGCCGTCCTGCGCGAGGCCCAGTTGCGCCAGCCGGTTATTGCGGCAGTCGAAGCGCGCCAGCGCGCCGCCCACCGGCGCCTCTTCGATTCCTGGCACGCGACCGATCCAGGTGTCGAGCGCGGAATCGAGGAAATCGTTGGGCCGCAAACCGGTGCGTCCCTGGCGCAGGGCCTGCGCCGCCGCGCCGGCACCGTGGCCGAGGGCACTGGCGAGCGCGAATGCGGTGATCGGAAGCGGGATCATGCTGTGGGGCGGGTATGTTACACAGGCTCCGGCACCGCGCGCCTCGCCAGCAACGCCGACAGCAGGAACGCATAAACCGTGCCCAGCGCGATCGTGGCGCCGATCGCGCGCAGCACCGGCGTGGCGCCGGCCGCGAGCGAAAGCGCGGCGCACAGGCTGGCGACGCCTGCCACCACGAGCGACAGCCGCGTCAGCGCGCGTTCGGCTTCGGTGGCCGGGCGCCGGTTGAAGAACAGCGCGTAGTTCAGGCCGACGCCGATCACCAGGAGCAGTGCCACCAGGTGCACCACGCTCAGGCGGACGCCGGCCGCCAGCAGCGTGGCGACGCAAAGCAGCGCGGCGCCGAGCGCGGGCGCCAGGACGCGCAGCGTCAAGCCGAGGTCGCGCAGGCCCGCGTAGAGCAGCCCCGCAATGCACAGCAGCCCGAACAGCACCAGGCGCAGCGACTCGGTGCGGTACCCGGCGACGAGGGTGTCGGCTTCGCGCTTCAGGTCGACGTGCAGCACGCCTGCGTCGCCATGCGCGCGCAGCGCGGCGCGCAGCGGCTCTGCTTCGCGCAGGGCGGTTAGGGGAACGAATGCCATCCAGTCCTTTGCGGCGGGCGCGAGCAGCGCCTCCAGCCGCGAGGCGAGCGCAGTCCCGCGCCAGGCGCCGGCATCGACCGGCGGTGCGCTGCGCGCGCGTTGCACGTCGGCGAGGAAGGGCGAAAAGAGGTCTGGCCTGAACGGAAGGCCGCGCTGCGCCTTCGCCAGGTGCGCGGCGAGCGTGGCGCCGTCCGGCAACGCGGCACGCCGTGCTTCCTGCAGGCGAAGGCTGGGCAGGTAGCGCGCCGCCAGGTCGTAGCCGCCGATCCAGCCTTCAGCCACTGCACGATCCAGCAGCGGCTGCAGGGCTTCGCTTTTCTGCAGGACCGCTTCGCGGTCCGTCGCCGTGACCACCAGCAGGTGGCGCAAGTCGGGCGCGCCGAGTTGGGAGCGCAACTCCCGGTCCAGCCGCTTGGCAGCCTCCGGCAGCGGACTCAGGTTGGCCAGATCGTCATCCCATTTCCTGTCCCCATGGCCCGCGATCACCAGCGCGGCGGCAGCGACAAGCAGCGCCGCCACCCACCGGCGCGGACGGGGTGCCCGGCCGGAAAAGTCGAACGGCAGGCGCATCAGCTTTCCCTCGAGCGCGCGCGCCGGCGTCAGCGACGGCAGCACGAGCCAGGTCACCAGCCCGGCGATGGCGATCCCCACCATCGTCAGCAGGCCGAGTTGGGCCAGGCCGCGAAAGCTTGATAGCAGCATGGCGATCGCGCCGCAGGCGGTGGTGAGGACGGCAAGGCCCAGGGTCGGCCCGATGCGCCGTGCCGTCCGGGCCAGCGTTTCGCCGCGCGCCGCGTGCGCGTAAAGATACGTCGGATAGTCGACCGCCTCGCCGATCAGGATGGCGGCGAAGGCCAGCGTGATGCCGTGCACCGGGCCGAACCACAGGCTGACTGCCGTCACCCCGGCTACCATGCCGGAGAGCGCCGGCAATCCCGACAGCAGCACCGGCGTTACCGAGCGATAGGCCGCACCAAGCAGCAGGACCACCGCCAGCAGCGAAGCCAGTGTTGCGCGCAGTGCATCGCGCTCGATCGTGGCGCGCGACGACACTGCCGCCAGCCCGGAACCGGCCAGGCGCAGTTGTGCGCCGGGCGGGGGGGCGAGTTCCGCGAAAAGGCGCCGCACTAGGCCCGCGGCGTGCTCCTGCGCGTCAATGTCGAAGCCAGGCGCGCGCGTCTCGGCAGTCAGCAGGGCGCGCTTGCCGTCAGCCGACATCCACACGCCCTGGCGCAGGGCCGGGGTGGACGCGCCGGCCAGCGGCGCGAGGATCCGGCGCAGTTCGCCGGTGGGATCGGCAGGCAGCGTGCGCCGGCTGAATACGCCGAGCGGAGAGGCGAGCAACTCGAGTTCTTCCTGCAGCGCGCTGCGCAGCCCTTCCGGGCCAAAGCGCTCCGCGCGCACGCCGGGGCTCAGCGCGTAGCGCAGCGCAGACAGCCGCTCGCGCTCGGGCGCGAAGCGCTCCGGCTCGCCGTTGGCGACGATAGAAAACGCGCCGCTCGCATCCAGGCGCTGCGCCAGCGCGCGGCTGGCGTCGGCGAGCGCGGCCTCGTCGGCGCCGTCGATGCCGACCAGCAGGAGGCGCGAGGCGACGCCGGAGCGCAACTGGTCCACCAGCACCTCCTGCGTGCGGGTCGCGGCGGGCGGCAGGAAGGCGCCCAGGTCCGTGGTGATGCTCAGGTGGCGCGCCAGCCAGGCGCCGCTCGCGCAAAGCAGCGCCAGCCAGATTGCCACCGCGGCGCGCGCGCGCAGGGTTGCGGTCACGGCTGGCGGTCGCTGAGCGTCATGATGGTGCGATCGCCGGACCTGTCGTCGATCTCCATGCGCTCCAGGCGGGCGGCCGAGCCCGAGAGGCGGATCTCCGCCACGGGGCCGGAAAGCGCCAACGCGCGCGGCGCAAGCTTGAGCGTCCACGCCTCCGGGCGGCCTTCCAGGCTGACGCGGTAGTGGCGTTCGAGCGTCGCAAGGTCGCCGGCGAGCGTGGCGCGCAGGCCCTCCACCAGCGCCAGCGCCGCGGGCAGCGACGCCAGCGAATAGATCCTCGGCGCGCCGCGCGCCGGATTGTCGACGCTGACGCGGTCCCCTTCGATGCGCGTGACCTCCTGGTACGGTGAGGTCACGCGCCGTTCCAGCCTGTCCGGGCGCTCATAGCGCAAGGTGCCCCGCAGTTCGAGCGGCGCGCGCAGCACTTCCATCTGGCGCACTTCGGTGAAGCGCGCCTCGGCCGCGGGCACGGCGGCAAGCGCCTGCATCAGCTCAGCGGCGCCGAACGGCGCCGCGGGGGCGAGGCGGCAGGCGGCAAGCAGCCCAAGCGCCGCCAGCCAGCGCAGATCAGCGCGCATTCCAGAAGTCGTAGAAATTGAACCAGTTGTCGGGCGCGGCGCGCGCCTGCGACTCCAGGCGCGCAACATAGGCCCGCACCCGCTGCGCGACGGCCTGTTCGCGTTCGGCGCGCGGAGCGTCCGCAGACTCGCCGAGCAGCTCGAAATACGCGTCGTAGCGGCGCGGCCCGCGCCGAAGGCAGAAGAACGTGACGACCGGAACCTCGAGCATGGCGGCGGCGAGCAGGGGGCCTGTCGGAAAGCGCGCCGGCGCGCCGAAGAACTCGCAGGTCAGCGTGCGCTCGCCCGCGAACACCCGGTCGGCGAGCATGGCCACCAGCTCACCGCGGTCGAGGCATTCGCGCACGCGCAGCAGCGCCTCGGGCGTGCCGGGGGCGATGATGCGCGCCGCGAGCTCGGGCGCGAGCGAGCGCGCCCAGCGGCTCAAATGCTGCGCGTTGCCTTCGTGCATCACCAGGTTGACTGGCACGCGCTGGCGCACCTCGCCCAACACGCGCAGGACTTCGAAGCTTCCCAGGTGGGAGCCGAGCAGCAGGCAGCCGCGCCCCCGCGCCAGCGCGGCGTCGAGGTCGCCGCCGCCGTGCAGGCGCAGTTCGAGTTCCGTAGCGCGGCCGCGCAGCACTTCGATGCGATCGAGGAGCGACCCGGCAAAGCAACGGAAATGCGCGTACACCTCTCCCGGCCTTGCCTGCCTACCGTGCACGCGGGCGAGGAAATCGCGCGAGGCGGCGCGCGCATGCGGCGCAAAGGCGAGGAAGTACAGGCAGGCCGGCGCGAGCAGCAGGCTGGCGGCGCGGTAGCCGAGCGAGCGCGTGAGCCAGGTGATGAAGCGCAGCGCGGCGAGGCTGCCGCGTTCGCGCTGCTGCAGCCAGGCGCTGCTCATGGTGCCCCCCGCACGCTCAGCGTGCCGTCCGCGATGCGCGCCTGGCGCGAGTTGACGGTGAACTCGAGCCGGTCCGGCGCGATGCGCGTGAGTTCGATGCGATAGGGTTCCCCGGGCCGCAGCACGTGGCGAAAGCGCGCGTCGGGCACGCCGTCGATGCGCAGCGCCTCGCCGAAGCGCTCGCGCGCCGCCTGCTCGACGAGCGACAGCAGCCACACGCCGGGGACGATCGGATTGCCGGGAAAATGGTGAGGCAGGGCGGGATGCGCATGCGGCACCTGCAGCCAGCCCGCCGCTGCGTCCGGCGCGGCGGCGGCGAGGCCGTGGCGTGCTGCGAGCTCCTGCACGCTCTCGTGGCTCAGCTTGCCGGTGCGGTTGCGCGGCAGCACGTCCACCAGCAGCAGGGGCCGCGGCAGGAACACCGGGTCCACGCGCTTGCGCAGGCGCCTGGTGATCTGCGCCGCGGTGAGGCCGGGCGCCACGGCGAAGGCGGCGACGCGCTGCTCGCCCGGCGCGTCGCGCAGCCAGAACGCGCAGTCCAGCACGCCGGGCACGCGCGCGAGCTCGGCATTGAGCGCCGCGAGCGAACCGCGCTTGCCCGCGATCTTGATCAGGTCGGCGGCGCGGCCGCGCAGCGCGAAGCTTGCGTCGTTGTGCAGTTCGAGCAGGTCGCCGAGTACGAGCGGTGCGTCGAGCTGCCCGCCGCGCGCCTGGGTCTGGCCGCCCTGCGCCTGCAGCGTCACGCCTTGCATGGTGCGAAACAGCGGCTCGCGCGCCGCCTGCCGCGTCGCCAGCGCGCCGGTTTCGGTGCTGCCGTAGATTTCCCACAACGCGCCGCCGCACGACTGCTCGACGGCCTGCGCCAGTTCGGGACTCAGGGTGGCGGTGGCGCACAGCACGCCGGCCAGCGGCGGCATCCTCTGGCCCGATGACACGCAGGCTTGCAGGTGCAAGGGCGTCGCCACCAGCCAGCGCGCGCCCGGCAGGCGCCCGAGCGCACCGGCGATGTCGGCCGGCAGCAGCGGGCAGCCGGCATCCACCGCGCAGCCGGCCTGCATCGGCAGCATTACTGTCATCTCGAAGCCCCACATGTGCTGCGGCGGCACGGCGCCCAGCAGGGTGCTGCCGCTGCCCACCGGCAGGCGCGCCTGCGCTGCCTGCGCGGCGCGCACCAGCGATCCCCAGCTCTTGGCGTGCGGTTGCGGCGCGCCGGTGCTTCCCGACGTGAACAGGATCGCTGCGGGATGTGCCGCCGGGATCACCGGCATGGCCGCCGGCTCGGACCCGGACGCTGCCGGCCATGCGCGCGCATCGATGCGCAGGCCGCCTGGATGCTCCGCGTCGTCGTGGTCGGCGATGGTTTGCGCGCCGGCGTGGCCGCGCTGCAGTTCCTCGATCACTTCCGGCGCGCGGCTGTGCGGCAGCAGCATGGTACAGCGCGCAATCAGCGCCGCGGCATAGCCGAGGATGAAATTCAGCCGGTCTTCGCAAAGGTTGATGCAATGCCCGCCCGGCGGCAGGCGGGCGGCGAACGCTTGCGCCGCCCGCAGCAACGCGTCCAGCGGCACCGGCTTGCCGTCGCGCCAGCCGATCGGGCCACGCGCGGCGTGGCCGCGGAACAGCGGAAAGTCAGCGTCAGCCATGGCGCGGCCTAGCGCCGCCCGAACAGCCCCGCTGTTCGCACGATGCGCACCAGCTCGAGCAGCGACCCGTGCCGATACTGGCGGTAGCGCCAGCGGCGGTAGGCGTACTCGCCGGCAAACAGCGCGGCGACCAGCAGGTAACTGACCACATTGGTGAACGTCGACCAGGTTTCGAGGGACCCGCCGAGCGCCAGGGCCAGCGCGATCGCCGCCATCGCGGCGAACAGCACGGCCCACAGCAGGGTCAATCGGCGAGTATAAAGCGCCAGGTCGGCGGGCAGGTCGGGGTGCTCCTGGCGCGCGAAAGTTGCAATGAGCGGCTCGCGCGGCGCGCGCAGGCTGGCGCCGAACAGGGCGGCAAGCGCGAGGTTGATGAGCACCGGCGGGGCGTAGAGCAGGAACTGCGGCGCCAGGATTGCCGCGGCGGCGGTGGCGAGCGCGACGGCCAGCGCGGGGAGGATGCGCCGGGTGCCAACGGCCCATAGGGCGGCCGCGATGGCGACGGCGATCGCGGTCAGGCGGGGGCCCCACTGCGGCGCGCCCAGCAGCAGGGCGCAGTGCAGCGACAGCGGCCACGCTATGGCGAGCAGCACGGCGGCGCGCGCCGCCATCGGCCTAATTGCTGCGGTGCTGTGCGATGTGGGCGGCGAGATTGCGCAGCGAGGCGAAGATCCGCCGGTTGTCCGGGTCGTCGGAGCGCAGCGAAAAGCCGTAGCGCTGCGAGATCACCAGCGCCAGTTCCAGCAGGTCGATCGAATCCAGTCCCAGCCCCTCGTCGCCGAACAGGCGTGCCCCCGGATCGATGCGTTCCGGCGGCAGCTCCAGGTTGGTGACTTCGGCGATGGCGCGCGCCAGTTCCAGCTCGAACGGCGTCTGCGCCGTGACCGGGCCGGTCGCGGCGGGCGCATTCAATGCTGCGGATTCGCCAGGCATGTGGAGGTGGTAGCTGGTAGCCCGGCCCCGGCCCTACAGCGCGCTCAACTGCGCGCGGATGGTCTGGTCCAGTCTCTGCACCCAGCCGTTGTAGTTCGCATGGATCGTCGAGCCGTCGTAGCCCAGGTTGCTGCTGTCCTTGTACTTGATGCTGTAGGTCTTGGAATCGAACTTGATGTCCACCACGGCGCGATGATCGCGCAGGACCAAGGTGCCTTCGAGGTTGCCGGGTCCGCGCGGCAGCATCTGCCAGCCGAGCGCGGCGCCCGCAGTGCGGATCGCGCGCTCGACGTCGGCCACCGAGGCCGCGCGCGCCGTAGTGACTGGCGCCTGCTGCACTTCATAGACCGGCGCCACACGACAGCCGGCCACGACCAGGACGATCGCCGGAACCAGAACCTTCAATGCGCTGCGTAGCATGTCGTTTCTCCCCAGGTTGTCAGCTGGAAACGACGCTCTGCGGACATCGTTTTCCACCAAATCATGCTACCAGACCCCCCGGGGGCTTTCTAGTGCGGTAGCGCACCGACGCGAACGCTCAATTCTCGGCGTAGGCCCGGAAAGCTTCGGCGCAAGCGTCGGCGGCGCCCGGTTGCGCGTGGCAGCGTAGCAGGCGGAACGCGGGCTGCCCGGCGCGCTGCACGTTGTCTTCCTGGGCCTTCCAGAGCGCGAGCGCGCGGTCCGGCTGCCCGGCCGCGATGGCCCCGGCCATGCCCGCCATTAGCAGGTACTCGCGCCCATCGGCGTGCAGTTCCGGCGTGGACTCCAGCAGCGCCGCGGAGAGCGCCGCCATCGCGCGGGCATCGCGCGCGCCGACCGCCTGGAACAGGGCGATCCACTCCCGCTGGAATCCGCGCAGCGCCGGTACGCAACTGGCGCCGGCGATGCGCGACCAAAGGGCGCCCGCTTCACCCGGCCGCAAGGCCTGGTTCACCAGCTTGGCCACGCGCAGCAGGCTATGCAGCCAGACGTCAAATTCGCGCGGCTCGCGGCATTCCATCAGGCGCAGCTTCACCACTTCGAGGTCCTTTTGCAGCTGCGTAGGGATGCCAAGTGGCGTCTGCGGACGGCGCAGCAGGAAGTCGCGCGCGTAGGCGGCCTGGCGCGCGTTCTCGATGCGCTCGAAGGAGTAGGCACCCTGGTGTTGCGGGTTCATCGGCCGGCGCACGAAGCCGGGCTCGAGCAGGTCGAGCACGGGCACGCCCGCGTTGAGCAGGGCGACGATGTCGGTCGCGCTTTTTTCCATGAACCGGTGCCTGGCCGCATTCAGGTCGAGCACCGGGAAGTAGTCGGAGTTGGCGCGCATGCCGTAGCTCGCGAACAGCGGCTCCAGGGTGGCGCGGCTGCCGAGGTAGCGCGCGTCGAGGTCCCCCGGCGTGAGCAGGTGCACCGTCGACAGGGCTTTCGCCATGCCTGGCAGGCTGAAAATCCCAGCATCGGCTGCCGCCGGCAGCGGCGCCTCGCTGGCCAGGATCAGCAGGTCGTGGTCGCTCGGCGCGTAGATCGCGTAGTGCGGAAACTCCTCGCCCAGCGCCCGCATGACGGAGGCGAGGAGGGACGCATCGATTTCGTACAACTGGAACCACTGCACCAGCACGCCGCGCGGGTTGAGGTGGCCGCGGATGCGCCGGTAGAACTCGCGCGTGAACAGGCTCGACACGCCGCTCACCCAGGGGTTCGAGGGTTCCGAGATGATGATGTCGTAGCGCCGGTTGCGCGAAGAGAAAAAGGTCTTGGCGTCGTCGATGAGGATGCTGCTGCGCGGGTCGGCGAAGGCCGCACCGTTGCGCGGCCGGAAGCCGAGCGAGGCCTCCGCCATCGCCGACTCGATCTCCACCGTCTCGACGCGCTCGATCTGCAGGCTTTGCAGCAGCGTATGCGTGGTGAGCCCGGTGCCGATGCCGATCACGGCCGCCGTCTTGGCGTCCGGCTTGAGCGCCAGCGGCACAGCCGCGGTGAGCACCATGGTGATTTCGTCGGTGCCGCGGTCACTTTCCGCCTCCCCGGTCATGTTGATCGAGCCGTCGGACTTGCCGTTGGTGCGGATGCTGGTCGAGGAGCCGTACAGCATCAAGTGGACGGTGGCGGTCTTGCCGTCCTTCTCGAACAGCACCTTGGCCTCGCGCGAGCTTTCCAGGTCGCCGTGCCGGAACACTCCCGCGGTCATCTTGTTCACGTCCAGGTGAAAGCCCAGCGCCACGGGAAGGAACAGCGCCGCGCAGGCGAGCGCCGCGAGCACGGCGTGCCGCGGGGCGGGCGCGTACCGTGCCAGCAGGTAGACGCCCAGCACCGCGTCCACCAGGCTGCCCACCACCATCGCCCCTTTGAGGCCGAGCACCGGGAGGCCGATGTGCACCGCGAACAGCACCCCGGCGATCGCGCCCAGGGTATTGGCGGCGTAGACCCTGCCGATGGCGCCTTCGCCGGCGCCGGCGCGCAACAGCGCGCCGGTGATCAGCGGCAACGTCATGCCGGCGCAGAAGGTGGCCGGTAGCATCACCAGCGCCGCGATCGCCTGGCCGGAGAGGTTGAACAGCAGGTAGCCCGCTTCGTTGCGCGCGAGCCCCTGCATCAGGTACTCCATCAGCTGAAAACTACGGTCGGACACCACCAACGTGAGCAGTGCGAGCAGGCCCATCACCACCTGCACCCATCCCAGCAGGCGCTCGGGGCTGGACACCGTGTCGACCCGGCGCCGCATCGCGAGGCCGCCGAGCGCCAGGCCCAGGATGAAGGTGGACAGCATGAGCTCGAAGGAATGCGTCGAGGCGCCGAGCACCAGCGACAGCATGCGGATCCAGCTGATCTCGTAGATGAAGGAAGCAAGGCCGGTGAATAAGGCGACCGCCAGGAGCAGGGACGCGTTGCGGTTCTCCTGCGCGCCGCGGGGCGCGAGCGCCGGCGAGCGCATCGGACGCGCGAGCAGCCACACGGCGGCACCCAGCGCCAGGTTGATGGCGCCGGCGGTGCGCAGGGTCCCGGGCAGCCCGGCCCATTCGATCAGCACGAAGCCGCTGGCGAGCACCCCGACGGCGGCGCCCAAACTGTTGGTGAAGTAGAGCATCGACACCGACTCGCCTGAGGCCGAGGGATGCGCGCGCACCAGCCCGGCGCTCATCAGCGGGAAGGTTGCGCCGAGCAGGATCGATTGCGGCAGGATCAGCAGGCAGGCGATGGCGAGCTTGGTGCCGAGCACCAGCCATTCGTTGCCTAGGCCGGGAAGCAGCCAGGCGTAGGACCAGTCGGTGATTGCGACAAACACTTCGTGCAGGCCGAGCGCGCACAGGCCGACGATTGCTTCGGCCAGCGCGTAGGCGCGCAGCGGGTTGCGCAGGCCGAGCGAAATCCGGCTGCACCAGGCGCTGCCCAACGCCATGCCGCCCATGAACACCACGAGGACCAGGGACTGAGCGTAGGCGGCGTGGCCGAGGAACAGCTTGAGGTAGTGCGTCCAGATCGACTCGTAGATCAGCCCGGCGAAGCCGGAGAGGGTGAACAGCAGGTAGAACGCGGCGCGCGAGGGCTGCAAGGCAGGCATGGCGCGCGTTTATAGCACGATAAGATGCGGCGCGATGACGCCGCCGCTGCGCCTGTCCGCGTATTTCTGCGCCTATTTCCTCTATGCGGGAGCGCTGGTGCCGTATTTCGCGCTCTACCTGGCCGCGCGAGGATACGGCGCGGGCGAGATCGCCATCGTCCTGGCGATGCCGCAGCTCGCCCGCATCGTCGCCCCGTCCTTCTGGGGCTGGCTTGCCGACCGCAGCGGCGCGGCGCGCGGCATCGTCGTTTTCTCCGCCGCCGTCCTGCTGGCGGGGTTCGCCGTTCTGCACTTCGTGGACGGCTATGCCGGGGTCGTCGCGCTCATGCTGGTGATGAGCCTGCTGTCGGCCGGGGCCTTGCCGCTGGTCGAGGCATTGACGCTCGGTTCGCTCGGCGCGCGCACCGAACGCTACGGGCCGATCCGGCTGTGGGGCTCGGTGGGTTTCGTCGCGGGCGTGCTGGCGACCGGCGCCTGGCTCGACGCGCATCCGCCGCAGTCGCTGCTCGGCGTCATCGTCCTGCTGGCCGCGTTGACGCTGGCTGTGTCGTTCCTGCTGCCCGCTGGGCGGGTCGCCGCCGTCGCAGTGCACGGCGAGGTCGGTTTTGCTGCCGTGCTCCTGCGGCCCGAAGTGCTCGCGTTCTTCGCCGCCAGCCTGTGCATGAATGTTGCGCATGGCGCGCTCTATGCGTTCTATTCGATCTACCTGGACGCCGCGGGCTACAGCAAGATCGGCATCGGCGTGCTGTGGACGATCGGCGTGCTGGCGGAAATCGTGCTGTTCCTGGCGCTGTCGCGATTGTTGCGGCGCTACAGCCTGCACGCGGTGCTGGGGGCAAGCTGCGCTTGCGCTGCGCTGCGCTTCGCGCTCATCGGCTGGGGCGTGCACTCTCCGGCGCTGCTGGTGTTCGCGCAGCTGCTGCACGCGGCGACCTTCGGCGCCTACCACGCCTCATCCGTGGCGATCGTGCACCGGTTGTTCACCGGCGCGCTGGCAGCGCGCGGCCAGACGCTGCACTCGAGCGTGTCCTATGGCCTCGGTGGCAGCGTGGGCACGCTGGTCGCGGGGTGGTCGTGGACCGCGCTCGGCCCCGAGCTCAGTTTCACCCTGAGCGCGGCCGCCGGGCTGGCGGCGTGTGCCCTCGTCATCTGGCGCGTGCGCGTGTAGGCTTTTGTCTGCCATGCAGCGCATCCTCCTCA
This sequence comes from Betaproteobacteria bacterium, assembly GCA_031391655.1. Taxonomy (GTDB): domain Bacteria; phylum Pseudomonadota; class Gammaproteobacteria; order Burkholderiales; family SG8-39; genus JAABQT01. Next base: position 4,981 of record JANMUO010000339.1, on the reverse strand, counting down.
TCGCATCGCTCCTCGCGGCAGCCGGCTGCCAGACCGTGCAGACGACGCAGCCGGGCGTGGTCGGCGTGGACCGCCAGCAATCGATGATGCTGTCTCCAGCGCAGATGGATGCGAGTGCGGCCCAGGCCTACCAGCAGGTCACGGGCGCAGCGAAGAAGCAGGGACAGCTCAACCAGAATCCCGCGCAGACGGAGCGCGTGCAGCGCATCGCGCAGCGCCTGATCCCGCACACGGCGGCATTCCGCAAGGATGCGCCGGCCTGGAACTGGGAAATCAGCGTCATCACCTCGAAGCAAGTCAACGCCTGGTGCATGCCCGGCGGCAAGATCGCGGTGTACACCGGGTTGATCGACCGGTTGCAGGCGACGGACGACGAGCTGGCCGCGGTGATGGGCCATGAAATCGCGCACGCACTGCGCGAGCACAGCCGCGAGCGCGCCTCCCAGGCGCAGGCGCAGGGCATGATCATCACGGTGCTCGGCGCCGCGGCCGGCGTCTCGTCGACGGGGCAGGGCCTGTCCCAGTTGCTGCTGGAATACACCTTCAACCTGCCGAATTCGCGCGAGCACGAGACCGAGGCGGACCGCATCGGCATCGAGCTTGCCGCGCGCGCCGGCTACGATCCGCGCGGCGCAATCAGCCTGTGGGAAAAGATGGGCAAGCTGGGCGGGGGGCAGCCGCCGGAGTTCCTCTCCACGCACCCGGCGAACACCACCCGCATCGCCGACCTGAAGGTGTATTCGGACAAGGTGCTGCCGCTCTACGAAGCGGCCCGCCTGAAGCGCTGATCCGGCACCGTGCTTGTGCCATAATTCTACGTTTCCGCACTGCGGAAATGCGATGAAACAGACGCTCTACGACAAGCTTTGGGACAGCCACCTGGTGCACGCCGAGGAAGACGGCACCTCGCTGATCTACATCGACCGCCACCTGGTGCACGAAGTCACCAGCCCGCAGGCCTTCGAAGGGCTGAAGCTCGCCGGCCGCAAGCCCTGGCGCATTGATTCGGTGGTCGCCACGGCCGACCACAACACGCCGACCACCGGCTGGGAGCGCGGCCTGGACGGCATCGTCGACCCGACTTCCCGCATCCAGGTGGAGACGCTCGACGCCAACATGCGCGAGTACGTTCCCAAGGCCTACTTCCCGTTCCTGGACAAGCGCCAGGGAATCGTGCACGTGGTCGGCCCCGAGCAGGGCGCGACGCTGCCCGGCATGACGGTGGTGTGCGGCGATTCGCACACCAGCACGCACGGCGCGTTCGCCTGCCTCGCGCACGGCATCGGCACCTCGGAAGTGGAGCATGTGCTCGCCACGCAGTGCCTGGTGGGCCGGAAGATGAAGAACATGCGCGTCACTGTCGAGGGCGCGCTGCCGCGCGGCGTCACCGGCAAGGACGTGATCCTCGCCATCATCGGCCGCATCGGTACCGCGGGCGGCAGCGGCCATGCCATCGAGTTCGCCGGCAGCGCGATCCGCGCCCTGTCCATGGAAGGGCGCATGACCGTCTGCAACATGGCGATCGAGGCCGGCGCGCGCGCCGGCATGATCGCGGTCGACGACACCACGATCGAATACCTCAAGGGGCGGCCGTTCGCGCCCGCGGGGCCAGACTGGGATGCCGCCGTCGCCTACTGGAAGACCCTGAAGTCGGACCCGGACGCGAAATATGACCGCGAAGTCTCGCTGCGTGCGGAAGAGATCAAGCCGCAGGTTTCCTGGGGCACGTCGCCCGAAATGGTGGTGGCGGTGGACGCGGAGGTGCCCGATCCCGAACGGGAAAAGGACTCCATCAAGCGCGAGGGCATGGAGCGCGCGCTGCAATACATGGGGCTGAAGCCGCGCATGCGCATGACCGACATCAAGCTGGACAAGGTGTTCATCGGCTCTTGCACCAACGCACGCATCGAGGACCTGCGCATCGCGGCGGCAGTGGTGAAGGGCCGGCGCGTGGCGCCGAACGTGCGGCTCGCCATGGTGGTGCCCGGATCGGGCCTGGTAAAGGCGCAGGCCGAGCGCGAGGGGCTGGACAAGATCTTCAAGGAGGCGGGCTTCGACTGGCGCCAGCCTGGCTGCTCGATGTGCCTCGCCATGAACGCCGACCGGCTGGAGCCTGGAGAACGCTGCGCATCGACGTCCAACCGCAATTTTGAGGGCCGCCAGGGCGACGGCGGGCGCACGCACCTGGTGAGCCCGGCGATGGCGGCGGCCGCCGCGGTCACCGGCCATTTCGTCGACATCCGGCAGTGGCGGTGAGCGCCATGGAGAAATTCACCACCCATGCCGGGATCGTGGCGCCGCTGGACCGCGGCAACGTCGATACCGACCAGATCATCCCGAAGCAGTTCCTGCGCTCGATCAAGAAAACCGGCTACGGCCCGAACCTGTTCGACGCCTGGCGCTACATGGACCACGGCGAACCAGGCATGGACCACGCGAAGCGCCCACGCAACCCGAACTTCGTGCTGAACGATCCGCGTTACCAGGGCGCGACGATCCTGCTCGCGCGCAAGAATTTCGGCTGCGGCAGCTCGCGCGAGCACGCGCCCTGGGCGCTGCTCAACTACGGCTTCCGCTGCGTGATCGCGCCCACGTTCGGCGACATCTTCTACCAGAACAGCTTCAAGAACGGCTTCCTGCCCGTGGCGCTGCAGGAGGCGGAAGTGGATCGCCTGTTCCATGACTGCGCGGCGTTCCCGGGGTTCCGGCTCATTGTCGACCTGGAGTCGCAGACGGTCACCACGGCCGATCGAGCGCTGGTCATGCGCTTCGACATCGACCCCTTTCGCAAACTCTCCCTGCTGAACGGTCTGGACGAAATCGGGCAGACGCTGCGCCAGTCCGACAAGATCCGGGCTTTCGAGACGGCGCGCATCGCGCGCTACCCCTGGCTGTTCCGGTAACGCGATGAAGATCGCGGTGTTGCCCGGGGACGGGATCGGCAGGGAAATCGTCGCCCAGGCGGTGAAGGTCCTGCGCCGCCTCGCCCTGCCGCTGGAGATGCAGGAAGCGCCGGTCGGCGGCGCCGGCTTCGAGGCGGCGGGGGATCCGCTGCCCGCCGCGACGCTGGCACTGGCGCGCGACGCCGATGCCATCCTCTTTGGCGCGATCGGCGGCCCGCAATACGACGCGCTGCCGCGCGACAAGCGTCCGGAGCGGGGCCTGCTGCGCTTGCGCAAGGAGCTGGGCCTGTTCGCCAACCTGCGCCCGGCGCTGGTGTATGAAGAACTGGCCCAGGCCTCGACGCTGCGGCCCGAGGTGGTGGCTGGCCTGGACATCCTGATCGTGCGCGAGCTGACCGGTGACATCTATTTCGGCGAGCCGCGGGGCATTTCGACGCTGCCCGGCGGGGAGCGCGAGGGCGTCAACACCATGCGCTACCGCGAGAGCGAAATCCGGCGCATCGCGCGCGTGGGCTTCGAGGCGGCGCGCCAGCGCAACAGGAAACTCTGCTCCGTGGACAAGGCGAACGTGCTCGAGACCACCGAGCTGTGGAAGCAGGTGGTGATCGAAGAGGCGAAGGCCTACCCGGACATCGAGTTGTCGCACATGTACGTGGACAACTGTGCCATGCAGCTGGTGCGCAATCCCAAGCAGTTCGATGTGATCGTCACCGGGAATCTGTTCGGCGACATCCTCTCTGACGAGGCCTCGATGCTCACGGGATCCATCGGCATGCTGCCATCGGCCTCGATGGACGAAAAGGGCAAGGGGCTGTTCGAGCCGATCCACGGTTCGGCGCCCGACATCGCCGGCAAAGGCGTGGCCAATCCCCTGGCCACAATCCTGTCGGCGGCGATGATGCTTCGCTACTCGCTTGCCCGTCCTGCGGAGGCCGGACGGGTGGAAGCCGCCGTGCGCAAGGTACTCAAGGGCGGATTGCGGACTGCGGACATCTATACTGCGGGATTGCGCACGGTCGGCACGGAAGAAATGGGCGACGCAGTCGTCGCCGCGCTTTGAGGACAGGGCAATGCTGAGAGTCGGAATCGTCGGATGGCGGGGCATGGTGGGTTCGGTCCTCGTGCAGCGCATGCGCGAGGAGCGGGACTTCGACCTGGTCGAGCCGGTGTTCTTTTCCACTTCCCAGGCAGGCGGCAAGGGCCCGGCGATCGGCAAGGAGACGGGGCCGGTGCAGAGCGCGACCGACATTGCCGCGCTCAAGTCCCTGCCGGTGATCATCGCCTGCCAGGGCGGCGACTACACCAACGACGTTTACCCGAAGCTGCGCGTGGCCGGCTGGCAGGGCTACTGGATCGACGCCGCGAGCGCGCTGCGCATGAAGGACGACGCCGTGATCATCCTCGACCCCGTGAACATGCCGGTGATCGAAAAGGCGCTCGGCTCGGGCGTGCGCAACTACATCGGCGGCAATTGCACGGTGAGCCTGATGATGATGGGCATGGCCGGGCTGTTCCGCGAGGACCTCATCGAGTGGATGACCTGCATGACTTACCAGGCCGCCTCGGGCGCGGGTGCCGCCAACATGCGGGAACTCGCCGAGCAGATGGCTTGTCTCGGCGATGCCGCCAGGCCCGCGCTGTCGGATCCTGCAGCGAGCGCGCTGGACATTGACCGCCGCGTGACCGAAGTGCTGCGCAATGGCGGCCTGCCCAAGGAGCACTTCGGCTATCCGCTGGCGGCGAGCCTGCTGCCCTGGGTGGACAAGGACCTTGGCGACGGCCAGAGCCGCGAGGAATGGAAGGGACAGGCCGAGACCAACAAGATCCTCGGCCGCAGCGAGCGGCCGATCCCGGTGGACGGCATCTGCGTTCGCATCGGCGCGATGCGCTGCCACAGCCAGGCGATGACCATCAAGCTGCGCAAGGACGTGCCGCTGGACGAGATCGAAGGCATCATCGCCGAGGGGAACGACTGGGTGCGCGTGGTGCCGAACCGCAGGGAAGAGACGCTCGCCGAACTCACGCCGGCAGCGGTCACCGGCAAGCTGTCGGTGCCGGTGGGACGCCTGCGCAAGCTG